>JAYKIM010000111.1:0-2608 GCA_035286245.1 Cyanobacteriota bacterium
CAATGATCTTACCGGCCACATCCACCTCCGTGGCCTTTTCTATACCCTCGAGCCCCGGGGATGAGTTCACCTCCATCACCACGGGCCCGTGGTTAGAGCGGAGCAGGTCCACCCCCGCCAGTCGCAGCCCCATGGCCTTAGCGGCGCGGATGGCGGTACTGCGCTCCTCCGGGGTGAGGCGCACCCGGGTCGCCGACCCCCCCCGGTGCAGGTTGGACCGAAACTCCCCCGGCGCCCCCTGGCGCTTCATGGCGGCGATCACCTTGTCCCCCAAGACGAGGCAGCGGATATCCATGCCGCCGGCCTCCTTAATAAACTCCTGCACCAAAATATTCGCGTCTAACCCCCGAAAGGCTTCGATCACCGACTTAGCCGCCTGTTGGGTTTCCGCCAGCACCACGCCGATGCCCTGGGTGCCCTCCAGCAGCTTAATTACCAGGGGAGCACCACCGACAATATCCACCAGTCCATCAATGTCTTTAGTGGAGTGGGCAAAGCCCGTCACCGGCAAGCCAATACCGCGACGGGCCATGATCTGCAGCGATCGCAGCTTGTCCCGCGATCGGGAAATGGCCATGGAGGTATTGGCGGTAAATATCCCCATGATTTCAAACTGGCGCACCACGGCGGTGCCATAGAAGGTTTTGGAGGCACCGATGCGGGGGATCACCGCCTCCACCCCCACCAGGGGTTGGCCCTGGTACATCACCTTGGGGTGATGAGAGGTGATATTCATATAGCAACGCATATGATCAATCACCTGCATTTCATGGCCCCGCAATTCCCCAGCCTCCTTCAGGCGACGGGTGGAGTAAAGACTGGAGTCCCTGGACAAAATCACAATTTTCATAGGTACCTAGGGCTGGGCGGAGGCTAAGGGGTCGTGGGGTAGGGGTTGCCGGTAGGAGTGCCCCGGATCAACCAAATAGCGACGCCGCAGCGCCTGACGACCCAGCAACAGGCGAAACCCCATCTCATCTCGGTTGGTGAGGGTGAGTTCAATCGGCCAGGTGTTACCACCAACCTGCACGGTGGTGATCACCACGGGCCGCAATTCCGACTGCCCACCAGAGTTTCGTACCATACGATCCTCCAAAAAGACAGCCTCAACCATGACAATGTAGCGATCGTCCCGCTGCAGGGGGTGGGCCTGGAAGCGCACCCTGGTCTGCCCATCTCGGTCGAATCGCTCCAGGTCAAAAGCATGCAGGGCGGAGGACCGGGCGCCGGTATCAATTTTAGCCTTAATAGCCTGGACGCCAAATTCTGGCAGGGCAACCCATTCTCGCCAGCCAATGATGTCGTAGGACTTACCGGATTTACCAGCCATCACATCTCTTAAGGGTAGGGAACGGGGCGATGGAGCTATCCCCCAGCATCGGGGGGACCCTGGGGAACCCAGGGATGGGCTAAAATAGACACCTGCCCATTGCCGGCTCCTATGGTTCAACTTCACAACGGTATCACCCTATTCTTCAGCCTACTGGTAGAAGCCCTACCGTTTTTGCTGTTGGGGGTTATTTTTTCCAGTGTGCTGCTGTTATTTGTGGATGAGCAACGGCTATTGGCGGTGGTGCCCCGCCACCCCGTACTGGCGGCCCTGGCCGGTAGCCTGATTGGTTTTTTGTTCCCGGTGTGTGAGTGTGGCAACATTCCGGTGGCCCGTCGGCTGTTGATGAAGGGTGCCCCCACCGCCCTTACCATTGGTTTTCTGCTGGCTGCTCCCACGGTTAATCCCGTGGTGTTTTGGGCCACCTGGATTGCCTTTCGCGACCAACCGGAAATTGTTTTTCTGCGGGTGGGGTTTACCCTGTTGATTGCGGTTACCATCGCCCTGGTCTTCAGCCGTCAGGAGGATTTGCGGCCCTTCCTCCAGGACAATTTAACCCGCCTAATGACCCGTCCAGCTCCGGCCCAACCCACCGGCCTTGAGGAGGATTCCCCCCTGCTCAGGTCCGGCACCTTTTTGCTCCAGGCCCCTGGGCAAGTCCTCCAGCTGGACGCTAACCCCGCTCAGGTGCTGTCCCAGGCGACCACCCTGGTCCCCTCCTGGCGAGCCCGTTGGGGTCTGATGGTGGACAACATGGTGCTGGAAATGCGGGAATTGGGAGCGGTGTTGGTGCTGGGTAGTGCGATCGCCGCCATTGTTCAGGTGGCTATTCCCCGGGAGGTGGTGCTGGGGCTAGGGCAGGGGCCGGTCACCTCCATTCTGGCCATGATGGCCCTGGCCTGGGTGGTGTCCATCTGTTCTACGGTAGATGCCTTTTTCGCCCTCTCCTTTTCCTCCCTATTCACCAGTGGCTCCCTGCTGGCCTTTCTGGTGTTTGGGCCGATGATTGATCTGAAGAATATTAGTCTACTGCTAACGGTATTTAAGGGCCGGGCGATCGTCTATCTGTTTGCGCTGGCGGCCCAGATCACCTTTCTGTTAGCCCTGCTGATGAATCTCTATGGTGGTTAAACCTCCCTCCCTATCCCCCTCACCTCCTGGTTTCCGCCGCTGGCCCTGGCAGAGCCTGGTGGACGGAGTCATGTTAGTGCTGTGGGCAGCGGTGCTCGCCCGTTTTAGCCTGACCGGCAAACTTTACCTGCTCCTCCACCCCGACTA
>JAYKIM010000112.1:0-29016 GCA_035286245.1 Cyanobacteriota bacterium
ATCCGAAGGTGAGCGGCAAGACCGTGGCCGAGGTAAAAACCGCCGCCACCACACCGCGCCGCCTGCCGGTGCAGCAGTCGGATAAGGTGTGGCAAGACATCTACAACGAGTTCAAGACCAGCTAACCCTGGTTAGCCAGGGCCCAGTCCATGGGGGCTGGGCCTGGAGTCTTCCTGCCCTCCCTTCTTTCTCCTGCAGCTATGGCTACCCACGATCTCGAGTTGGTGAATATTTCCAAGGCCTATGGCGCCCTTAGCGTCTTAGACCAGATTAACCTCAGGGTGGAGGCGGGGGAGTTCATTGCCATTATGGGCCCCAGCGGCTGTGGCAAAACCACCCTGCTACGGGTGATTGCCGGCCTGGAGGGAGTGTCGGGGGGGCAGGTGTTGCTGCAGGGCAAAGACATCACCGCCCTGCCAGTAAATCGCCGTAACACCCCCCTGGTGTGGCAGAGTTTTGCCCTATTTCCCCACCTGAAGGTGCGCCAGAATATTGCCTTTGGCCTGACTCTGGCGGGCTTGCCTAAGCCGGAAATTAATCGACGGGTGGAGGAAATGGCGCTGATGCTGAACCTGGAGCCCCTGCTGGACCGCCGCATCAGCCAGTTGAGCGGTGGTCAAAAGCAGCGGGTGGCGATCGCCCGATCTCTGGTCACCAAACCCAATATTCTCCTGCTGGATGAACCCATGAGCGCCCTCGACCCCCACCTGCGGGTGCGCATGCAGGGGGAACTGAAGCGGTTGCAACAGACCCTGGGCATCTCCTTTTTCTATGTTACCCATAACCAGAATGAGGCCTTTTCCATGGCGGACCGGGTGGTGGTGATGAACCAGGGCCGCATCGAGCAGATCGGCTCGCCGGCGGAAATTTACAATGCCCCGGCCAGCCACTTTGTGGCGGAGTTTGTCGGTAATAACAACCTATTCGACGGCGAGGTGGTGGCTAACGATGGCCAAACCATTCAGATTCGTTGTCCCCAGGGCCTGATCCAGGCGCTGGTGCGGCAGCGATCGCACCCCGTGGGCGATCGGGTGACGGTGGTGGTGCCCGCCGATCGCCTGGCCATTGCCGCCGGTGGGGCCGCTGACAATCGCCTCCAGGCTACCCTGCGGGCGAAGGAATTCATTGGTTCCCAGGTGATCTATTTCCTGGAAACCCCCACCGGCCACGAGGTCAAGTTAATTCAGCAGCAGTCCTTCGGCGACAGCATGCAGGTGCCCGTCAATACTGAACTGGAGCTGGTTTGGCAACTGGAAAACACGATTTTGCTAGGAGAACGGTCGCTTGATCCTTAATCCTCGCTGCTTGCTCCATCCCCTTCCCCTGGATTGCCATGGCTAACTCCACCGTAAAACCCACCAAAGCCCCCAACGATGCTAGCTGGTTAGGGGCGCTCTGCCTGGCCCCGGCGGTGATCTACGATACCCTGCTGTTTTTGCTGCCGCTGATTTTCCTGGTCTGGATTGGCTTTTGGACCGTCGACAACTACGTCATGGTGCCGGGCTTTTCCCTGGCCAATTACAGCGATATTTTTCAGCAGTTTTTCAGCCGCTCCCGCTATGGCTTTGCCATGGGGCAATCCCTTTGGGTGAGCGCCACCACCACCCTGCTGGCGGTGGTGCTCTGTTATCCCTTTGCCATGGCTCTGGCCTTCAGGGTACCTGCTCGCTGGCAACGGCTGGGGATCTTGCTGGCGATCGCCCCCTTCTGGAGCAGCTACATCCTGCGACTCTATGCCTGGCAAACCCTGCTCAACCAGGAGGGGCTGATTAACTCCCTGCTGTTGCAGGTGGGGCTGATTCAGGCCCCCATGGAGATTGTTTTCACCCAAACCGGTACCCGCATTGGCCTGCTCCACTATCTGGCGCCGATCATGATTTTGATCCTGTATCTGGCCCTGAAAAACATCGACACCACCCTGCTGGGGGCGGCCCAAAACCTGGGGGCCAATCGCTGGCAGGTGTTCTGGCGGGTGATTTTGCCCCTGACCCGACCGGGGGTGGTCTACAGTGCGGTGTTTGCCATGATTATCAGCCTCGGCGATGTGCTCTCGGGGATTATCCTGGGGGGCGGCACCGGGCGATCGGTATTCGGCAGCCTGCCCCTGTTTTCCACCATGATCTTGAATGAGTACGCCGCCTCCACCAACCTGCCCCGCACCGCCGCCCTGGCCACTCTTTTGATTGTCATTATGGTGCTGGTTTTGTTGGTGGGTAATCAGTTCTCCCACACCGAATCCTGAGGTTGCCATGCCCCCTTCCCCCGGCCCGGTTAAAACGTCAAGCGATCGCCTCCTGGCCCTGGCCGCTGGTCTCTACCTGGCCCTGGGTTTTGGTTTCCTGTTTCTACCCCTGCTGGCCCTGGTGTTGTTTTCCTTTGAGTCCAGCCGGCTGCCCACCCTACCCTGGACCGGCTGGACCCTGGATTGGTACCACGCCCTCTGGGCCGATGGCCGCTTGATGGTGGCCCTGAAGCACAGCCTGGTGGTGTCTCCCACCGCCGCCACCCTGGCTACCATCCTGGGCTTTCTGGCCGCCTATACCCTCAACCGCTTTAACTTTCTTGGCAAACGCCTCCTCTCCATTGTCATGATTGTGCCCCTGCTGGTGCCCCCCCTGATCATGGGGGTGGCCTTCCTGGGGCTGCTGTCACGGGTCAACCTGCAGGGAAAACTGGTCAGCGTGGTCCTAACCCACGGGGTAATCCTGATTCCCACCGCCATCGCCCTGATTACCATCCGGTTGGCAGACATTTCCCGGGATCTGGAGCAGGCCGCATGGAACCTGGGGGCCACGGAGTGGCAGGCCCTGACCCGGGTGGTTTTACCCCTGGCCTGGCCTGGAATTGCCGCCGCCTGGTTGCTGGCCTTTACCTTCTCCTTCGATGAGTTCATCATTGCCTGGTTTGTGTCAGGCTTTGAGCCCACCCTGCCCGTGGCCATCTATAGCTTTATGGCCTTTAACCTCGACCCCTCCCTGAATGCCATGGGTACGATTATTTTCGTTTTTTCCATCCTGCTGCTGGTAGGGGTGGAGGTGCTGGTATTACCGATGCTATTGAAGGGACGGCAGCGGCCTAGCAGCCAGGCGGGGTAAACTACTGAGCCGTTAACCGCTACGCACCTGCTACCCTAATCCCTGGATGAAAGCCATCCAGGGATTTCCCCCTTCCCCTACCTCCTTTGCCATGGCGACCTCTGACCCCTACGCTACCCTTTCCTTTGTACCAGCGGAGATGGCGGACCCCGCCCCCTACCACTTGCTCACCAGCATCGTTGCCCCCCGTCCCATCGCCTGGATCTCTACCTTAAGCCCGGAGGGGGTGCCTAACCTGGCTCCCTATTCCTTTTACAATGCGGTGGCCGGCTTTCCCCCCACAATTATGTTTTCCGTGTCCTACCGGCAGCGCCCGCCCCACGAGAAAGACACCCTGCGCAACGTCAAGGATAGGGGAGAGTTTGTTTCCCACGTGGTGGATGCACCGATGGCGGAGGTCATGGTACGCACCTCCCAAGAGTTTGCCTACGGGGTCAATGAATTTGACCAGGTGGGGCTGAGCACCCTGCCCTCGGTGGATGTGGCCCCCCTGCGCCTGGCCCAGGCCCCGGTGGCAATGGAGTGTCGAGTCACCCAGATCGTCCCGGTGGAGGGGGCCACCAACGTCATGGTGTTGGGCCAGGTACTCCGCTTTCACGTTCGTCAAGACCTCTATCGACCGGAGTTTGGGCTGGTGAACACCGTGGCCATGGACCCCATTACCCGACTGGGGGGCCCTAGGGAGTACACCAAAATTGGCCAATTATTTCTCTTGAGTTAGCCCCATGCTATTGCCTGGCTAGACTCTTCCCATCAGATTACAGTTCTGCTGCTGTTGTTTCCGCCTGATTACTCCATGACTAGCCCGACCCCTATCGCTTACCTGATCAAACAGGCCACCGTACTACCCTTTACCCGTACGCCCTCAGGCGATCTGGATCTCACCCCGACTCAGCAGGATGTGCTGATTGTGGGAGACCGGATCGTCCAGGTGGCTGACCACATTGAAGGGCACCCTGAGCCGGTGACGGTAATTGATGCCCGGAATCACCTGCTCATGCCTGGCTTTGTGAATGCCCACGCCCATTCTGTAGAGGTTCTCGAGAAGGGGCGCTACGAAGCTCTGCCCCTGGAGGCGTGGATGCTCTATACCTACCCTCCCTTGAAGAGGACCCACCTCAGCCCCAGACTCTGCTACCTCCGCACACTCCTGGGGGCCCTGGAGATGGTGAAGTCGGGAGCTACCACAATCCAGGATGATCTGATTGAGTTACCCTACATCACTCCAGAGATCTTTGCCGCGGTGGCCCAGGCCTATTTGGATATTGGTCTGCGGGCTAGCCTCACCCACCACGCCATTAACCTGCCCCTCTACAAAACCATTCCCTATCTGGAGGAATTTCTGCCTGCCGATCTGCGGCAGGATCTCGATGCTATGGTGGGCCTCACCGATGCAGAGTGGTTGGCCCTGTTTCAGCAGTTATATCGCCAGTGGCACGGTCGGGATGGTCTAATCACCTTGGCCTTGGCTCCCTCAGCCCCCCAACGGGTAACCCCGGCACTGATGGCGGAGATCGCTGCTCTCTCCGAAAGCCTTGACCTGCCCATTCATACCCATATGCTGGAAACCAAAACCCAGGCCGTGACCGGTCCTGAATTTTACGGCCCGGGGGAATCGGTCGTCAGCTATGCTAAGCGCCATGGTATGCTTACCCACCGCACCGCGATCGCCCACGGTATCTGGCTCACCGAGCGAGATGTGGAGCTGATCGCTGAGGCTAGAGCTACTGTCATCCACAATGTGGTTAGTAACCATCGCCTCTGTAGTGGCATTGCTCCCATTCGCCAGTTGATGGATGCGGAGGTAAATATTGCCTTGGGAACCGATGGAATGAGCTCTAATGATTCTTTTAACATGTTTGATGTTTTAAAGATGGCAGGCCAGGTCCATTCCGTCACCCATCCCCAGTACGATCGCTTCCCCCGTGCTAAACATGTGTTGCAATGGGCCACCCTGGGAGGGGCGCGTTCGGCCCTATTGCAGGATCAGGTGGGGGCGATCGCCCCGGGAATGAAGGCGGATATTGTTCTCTACGACCTGGGCACCACCAGCTTTATTCCCCGAGGCAACCTACCCATTCATCTGGTCTACGCCGAGCATGGCCAGTCCATTCGTAAGGTCTTTATTAACGGTCAACTGGTGGTCGCAGAGGGACAGGTGCTGACGGTGGATGAGTCGGCTCTGCTAGGGGAATTGCAGGAACTCCTCCAGGAGTACGAGCCGGAACGAGCCCTCCTCTATCAACAGGCGGAACGGCTCATGCCAGCCATGGTCACTACTTACCAGAGGGCCATGGCCCAACCCCTGCCTATTGAGCGTTTTACCCGCATTGAGGGGAGTTAGTTATCTATCTCGAAACTCGGTAAAAGCCCACCCTGGACACTCCTCCGGCTCCCCGCCGCCGTCTCCTTAGCCGAGACCCACTTGTCATGCTTGGCCAAAGAGATAGGAAACTAGCCGCTTAACTGGGTTCCAGGGTGAGCCCGAGAGTCTGGCCTGGTATCCCTAGCTAAAGGGGGCCAGCCCTACTCGGCGATGTCAGGACCCAATAACCAGGTCATCAAAGTCGCCTCGGCCCTCCGGTACCCCAGTGGTACGGTAATTCTCCCCCTGACTCCACCGCCGCCAGGAGTCTGAAAGTACTCTCAACCTCCCACCCCCAGATCAGCCAGGGTTAGGGCTAGGTTATGGCCAGCTTTATGGAAGGGCCAACAGCTTGTCCCACAGCGGTTGAGTTTGGGGATAATCCATATAAACTTTCGACGAAGACATCCGTGGAATTACGGACAAACGTCAGGTCCCTAGAATCATCAGGATATTTGGGGGCCGGTAACGGGGGAAGAAGGCTGCCGATGCTCCTAAAACTGAGGAACTTGGGGTCCCTAGGGGCAGAAAGTTCATCATATCTACAAATAGGGGGTCTCACCCCTGATGACATTCGCTTGCTACCATGTATTGCAGATGCACCCTGATGGAGGGAGAGCCTGGGTGCTCTCCTTTTTTCTTTTGGGGCAGCCTGATGGCCTCGACCAGGGACGGGTACGCCGGGTAGGAGTTAGGCTATTTAGTCCAGGACGTCAGGTTAAGCTCCAGATCTGGGTCTAGACTAGTGGTCTAGCAAGAATTAGGTGAGCAGCAGTAAATCTCTCCCCGTCTTCCTATCCCTTGTCTCCCCTGCTGGTCTCCGCCCCCCTAGCGGTGCGTACCGCCATCAATGGCGTCCCAGTCAGATTGACCACTGCTATAGTGGGGGCGGCCATGTCCACCCTGCTCCGCCCTGATTTCTCCTATGGTTCAGAACCTGCAGTTCGAGTCCGTCAGCGATCGCCTGCCCCCCCAAAATGTGGAGGCGGAGGAGGCCATCCTGGGGGGGATTTTGCTAGACCCGGAGGCGATCGGACGAGTGATGGAGATTCTCTCCCCCGAGGCCTTTTACATCGCCACCCATCGGGATATCTACCGGGCCGCCCTGGATCTGCACAGCCGCGGCCAACCCACGGACCTGATCACGGTTACCCTGTGGCTGCGGGACCACAATAAGCTCGACCGGGTGGGGGGGCAGGTGCGTCTGGCCCAGCTGGTGGATCGCACCGTCAGTGCGGCCAACATTGACCAGTACGCCACCCTGGTGATGGACAAGTACACCCGCCGCACCCTGATTCAGGCGGGGGGAGAGATCGCCCAATTGGGCTATGACACCACCATCCCCCTGGAAAATGTCCTGGACCAGTCTGAACAAAAGTTGTTTGGCATTACCCAGGTGCGCCCCCAGGGGGGCCTGACCGCCACCGCTGATATTTTGATTGACACCTTCTCGGAAATTGAGCAGCGATCGCTGGGGGTGGTGCTGCCGGGGGTGCCCTGCGGTTTCTACGATCTCGATGCCATGACCCAGGGTTTCCAGCGATCGGACCTGATTATTGCCGCCGGTCGTCCCTCCATGGGGAAAACCAGCTTCGTTCTGAACATGGCCCGCAATATCGCTGCCTTGCAAAAGTTACCGGTGGCCATCTACAGCCTGGAGATGTCCAAACTCCAACTGGTCTACCGCCTCCTCTCCAGCGAAGTAGAAATGGAAAGCAGTCGCCTGCGCACCGGTCGCATTGCCCAAAACGAATGGGAAAAGCTGGGCCATGCCATCAGCATGCTCTCCCAAATGCCTATCTTCATTGACGACACCCCCAATATTTCCGTCACCGAGATGCGGTCCAAATGTCGTCGCCTGCAGGCGGAGCAGGGCGGGGCCCTGGGGCTGATTTTGATCGACTACCTGCAGTTGATGGAGGGCGGTAGTGATAACCGGGTGCAGGAATTGTCAAAGATTACCCGATCGCTAAAGGGGCTGGCCCGGGAACTCAATGCCCCCATCATTGCCCTATCCCAGCTCAGCCGTGGGGTCGAATCCCGCACGAACAAGCGCCCGATGATGAGTGACCTGCGGGAGTCGGGCTCCATTGAGCAGGATGCCGACCTGATCATGATGCTGTACCGGGAGGAATACTACGAGCCCGACACCCCCGATCGGGGCATTGCCGAGGTGATTGTTACCAAACACCGCAATGGCCCCACCGGTACGGTCAAACTTCTGTTCGAGCCCCAGTTCACCCGCTTTCGCAACCTGGCTAGCCCTGGCGTATAGTGGTGATGGGCCTACATCCTGGCCCCCCATCCCCCTTTTGCCCATGCCCTTCTCCTACCCCCCTAGCCCCCGCCAGGACCAGGTCGATACCTACCATGGCACCGCCGTAGCCGATCCCTACCGCTGGTTAGAGGACCCCCAGTCCGAGGCCACCCGCCACTGGATCGAGGCCCAAAATCAGCTGACCTTTTCCTACCTGCGGCAATTGCCCCACCGCCAGGCCATCCAGCAACGCCTCACCGATCTCTGGAACTACGAACGCTACAGCACCCCCTTCCACCAGGGGGGCCGCTACTTTTACTTTAAAAACGACGGTCTGCAGAACCAGAGCGTACTCTACACCCTCACCAGCCTCGACGGCGAACCCCAGGTGCTGCTGGATCCAAACAGTCTGTCCAGCGATGGCACCGTCGCCCTCAGTGGCCTGGCGATCAGTGAAAATGGGGCATGGCTGGCCTATGGCCTCTCTAGGGCGGGGTCAGATTGGGTGGAATGGTTCGTGCGGGATATCGCCACCGGCCAGGATACGGAGGACCATCTGCGTTGGGTGAAATTCTCCGGGGCCTCCTGGAGCCATGACCACCAGGGCTTTTTCTACAGTCGCTACGATGAACCCGATGCCGATGCCCCCGGGGAGGCGGTGAACTACTATCAAAAGCTCTACTACCATCGGCTGGGCACCCCCCAAACCGCCGATGTGCTGATCTATCATCGCCCCGACCAAAAGGAGTGGGGCTTTGATGGCAGTGTCACCCATGATGGCCGCTACCTGATCATCTCAGTGTGGCGCGGCACTGACCCTAACAACCTGGTGTTTTATCAGGATCTCAGTTACCCCGACAGCCCCGTGGTTGAACTGATTGCTGAGTTTGAGGCCAACTATAGCTTTGTGGATAACCAGGGCGATCGCCTCTGGTTTCGCACCGATCATCAGGCCCCCCGGGGTCGCCTGATTGCCATTCACCTGGCCCAGCCTGAGCCCCAGCACTGGCAAGAGGTGATTCCGGAGATGGAGGACACCCTGCAGGGGGTCAGCCTGATCCACGACCAATTTATCGCCAACTACCTCCAGGATGCCCACAGTAGCCTGCGCCGTTACCGCTTAACCGGTGAGCCCCTGGGCACCCTGGCCCTACCCGGGATTGGCTCCGCCGATGGCTTTGAGGGCAGACGCCAGGACCGGGAAACCTTCTATAGTTTCACCAGCTTTACCCAACCCAGCACCATTTACCACTACGACCTGGAGAGCGGCCTCAGCACCCCCTACCGCCAGCCCCAGGTGGCCTTTAACCCGGACGACTATCAGACCACCCAGGTGTTTTACCCCAGTCGGGATGGCACGGCGATCCCCCTATTTATCACCCACCGCCGTGACCTGGACCGGCGCCGTCCCCAACCCACCCTGCTCTACGGCTACGGGGGCTTTAACGTCTCCCTCACCCCCAGCTTTTCCGTCAGTAACCTGGTGTGGATGGATATGGGCGGTATCTACGTGGTGGCTAACCTGCGGGGCGGCGGTGAGTACGGCGAAGCCTGGCACCAGGCCGGTACCCGCCGGCACAAACAAACCGTTTTTGATGACTTTATCGCCGCCGCCGAATGGCTGGTGGCCCAGGGCTATACCCAGCCAGCCCAGCTGGCCATCATGGGGGGCAGCAATGGCGGGCTGTTGGTGGGGGCCTGCATGACCCAGCGCCCCGACCTGTTTGGCGTTGCCCTACCGGCGGTGGGGGTGCTGGATATGCTGCGGTTTAACCAGTTCACCATTGGCTGGGCCTGGGAGTCGGACTACGGATCTCCCCAAGACCCGGAGGAGTTTGCCGCCCTCCACGCCTACTCCCCCCTGCACAACCTGCGATCGGGCACCGCCTACCCCGCCACCCTGGTCACCACCGCCGATCACGATGACCGGGTGGTGCCCGCCCACAGTTTCAAGTTTATTGCGGCTTTACAATCGGTCCACCGGGGTGATGCCCCCGTCTTAATACGGATCGAAACCCAGGCTGGCCACGGCGCTGGCAAACCGACGGCCAAACTGATTGAGGAGGCCGCCGATCGCTGGGCCTTTGTGGCTGAGCAATTTACGATGGCAGGGCTAGCCCCTAGGTCACCGGCTTCCCTCAACAGGCCATAGATCTAGCCACCGGCAAAGGGGTCGAAACTGAGGGCCTGTACGGGGCTACCTCACTCTTTGGAGGGGTTTAGGGGCTCTGGGCCTGACCTGGTTCCTTGGGCATTACCCTGCCGAAAGAAGTCAGCGGCTTTTACTTTGGCTGGTTGGGTTTGATAAAGCTGGTCTAATTTCAGCAGGGTGTGCAGGAGCACCTCCGCCCCCAGGGCGCATTGCTGTGGTGAGGTATATTCCGTGTCAGCATGGCTGATACCGGCCTGACTGGGCACGAAAATCATGCCCATGTCGGCCAGGGCGGCCATTTCCTGGGCATCGTGGCTGGCCCGACTGGGTAGGCTGAGGGTACTCAGACCCAGGTCTTGACAGACGCTGGCAATAATCGATTGGATCCTAGGCGCCGCCGGAGCTGGATCGTTGCGTAGGCGGGGCTGGATCTGAATCTCAGTACCGGTGGCGGCGGCGATCGCTCCCAGTCTGCCCTGCAGGTCCACCATCATGGCCTCAAGGTGGGCATTAGACAGATCCCGAATATCCAACTTCAGGTTTACCTGACCCGGAATCGTATTGGGAACATTGGGCAGCACCTCCAACCAACCCACGGTGGCCACCTGGTCACCGGGTTGGTTGGCAATCTGGTGCACCTCCAGGACGATCTGGGCCGCCGCCACCAGGGCATCCTGGCGCAGAGCCATGGGGGTAGTCCCCGCGTGACGAGCCATGCCGGTAACGGAAATGTAGTAGCGCCGTTGGCCCACAATGCCCTCCACAACACCGATGTCTACCCCTGCTGTTTCTAGCACGGGCCCCTGCTCCACGTGCAGTTCCAGGAAGGCCACCATTTCCCCAGAACGGCGCTGGGCGCTGGTGATCTGGTTCCAGTCACCTCCCACCTGGGCCAGGCAGATCTGAATTGGGCTGCCATCTAGACGACTGTAGTAGCCAGGGTTAGGGACGATGCGGCCAGCCATGGCCTTACTGCCAATCATGCTGCTTTCTTCATCGGTAAATACGATCACCTCCAGGGCGTGGTGGAGGCGCCGTTGCTGATCCCGCAGGGTACGCACCACCTCGATCCCCGCCAGCACCCCGTAGGCTCCGTCATAACAGCCCCCGTTGGGGACCGTATCAATATGGGAACCGGTGGCCAGGGCTGGGCGGTGGGGTTGGCTGCCCTCATAGCGGCCAATTATGTTGCCAGCGGCATCGAGGCGTACCCCCATGCCCGCCTGCTCCATCCAGCCCTGAACTACCTGACGGGCCTCAAGATCCGCAGCACTGTAGGCAACCCGATCAATACCGCCGGTGGCGGTGCGGCCGATCTGGGCTAGATCGGTGAGACGGCGATTTAGGCGATCGCCATCGATGGTCAGGCGGTAGGAGGTTGTCATTGTCCAGGAGGGTGTGGGGCTGGAGAGGCAGGGCCGGGTGGGGTTAGCCCATGGCCAGGAAGGGGGCTTGAGCTAACTCTGTATTCTGTATACATTAACAACTATAATCTTGAACACGATTATCTTGGGTAAGTTTAAGGAGGTTTCATGACTTTAGCCAGGCGGGTATTTATTTGTGGATCGGCCCTGCGAGGTCAGCCTGACCACGGCAATTTGCAGTCTGCCAAGTTCCTGGGGCCTGCCCAAACCGAACCCCTGTATCGTCTCCATGCGGCGGCTGACGGGTGGCATCCGGCTATCTATGGGGTGGCCGATGGTGGTGTGAGTATCCCGGGGGAACTCTACGAACTGACGGAGGAGCAGTATGACTATCTGGTTTCCACCGAACCTCCCCACATGTATCCAGCGGAGGTGCAACTGCAGGGGGGCGGAGTGGCGATCGCTATGCTCTATCCCCAGACCTTAGTCGAGCAGTATAACTGGCCAGATATTTCCCACCATGGCGGCTGGGCTGCCTACAAGGCCGCTGGTGGTTAGGGGCTGACCGTGAAACCTCAGGGCTGCCTCCGAGTCTCCTAGGATTTAGCTAATTGCTCGAATCCACTGTGACTCTGGGTGGGACAATCGCTACAATGCAAAGGTCCTGGCCTGGCTGCGGGAGTATCACCTTGTCTAATTCCTCAAACCTTCCCCATCAATCGCGTTCCAGTGGCCCGTTGATCGCAGCGGCGATTACCTGGGGGGTCGTCACCCTATTATTTTTTCTCCTATTTAGTGTCCCCAGCGCCGGCCAGAGCCTACCCACCTGGTTTTTAACCGGCACTAATATTTTAGAAACCGGGGCCTTTTTGATGGCTGCCCTCCTGTGCTTCCGAAACTGGCAAAGTCGATACATCGTCAGCGGTCGTCGGGTGTGGCTCTGGATTGGTACGGGTTTACTCATGTACGGGTTGGGAAATATTCTGTTTTTCCTTTGGGGGGTGGTTTGGGGCCTGGACCCGGTAGTATCGCTGGGAGATTTTTTCTACATCCTGAGCTACCTCTGTTTAGCGATCGGTATGCTGCAGGCCGCTTTGCCCCGTCGCCTTAACCTGGAATCCTCCCAGTGGCTAATGATCGCCGCCATTGGTTTGGGGGGGGTGTTACTGACCCTATTTGTTT
Source organism: Cyanobacteriota bacterium (assembly GCA_035286245.1). GTDB lineage: Bacteria > Cyanobacteriota > Cyanobacteriia > Phormidesmidales > Phormidesmidaceae > Nodosilinea. The sequence continues at coordinate 12,416 of JAYKIM010000112.1, forward strand.
ACCTGCGGGCCACCGCCGTGAGTACCACCCCCGAGGTGTCCTCCCTAACCGAGGCGGTGGTGGCCCCAGGGATAGCCCCCCTATGGTCGCCACCGGCGTGGATTAACCAGCTGGATCAATGGCTACAGCCCCTTGGTGATCTGGTGAGTATCCTCTACCTGATTGGCGATACCGTTCTACTGATTATTGCCGGTAGCCTACTGGTTGCCTTTTGGGGCGGCCGGTTCTCCCAGTCCTGGACCTTGATCGCGATCGCGGCCTTCTGCCTTTACATTGCTGACATGTTTTTTGCCTATGCCGTTAATACGAACAGCTACATTGAGGGCAGGCTTTGGGAGGTTTTTTGGCCCTGGTCTGCGGTTTTCTTCTGGCTGGGAGCGGTAGTCGAACGTGCAGTTTCTATAAATTCCCGCCGTACTTCTCGCCATCGAAGGGGTTAAGGCAGCTTAATATAATAACTGGGCGCTCTTTGGCCATAGCTATAGTGCAGAACCCTAAGTCACACTTTGGGTCTCAGGCTATGGTCAAGGGCGCTGCAGTCCTGCCCTCACGGAGCAGTGGCTGCTGTAGTCAATGGCATCCTCGCAGGAATTGGTTATGGCCCCTAAAAAGCTAACGGAAACGGATAAGCAAGCCATCCTAGGGTTATATCGCCAGCCTGAGGAAACCACCTCAACCCTGGCGGAACGCTATGGTGTCAGCAATAGCACTATTAGCCGGCTGTTGAAGGCCAGTCTGCCAGAGGAGGTCTATAGTGCCCTGATTCAGCAGAAGAGGAGCAGTGCGGATAAATCCCCAGCCCCACCGACGGATCAGCCCTCCCCACCAGTCCCCCCAGTGGTGGAAACGGTGACCGTCGCCCACCAACCGGTTCCTGGGCCTGTCCTACGTCGGCGCCGAGGAGCAATGGAGGATTCCCAGGGGCCAACGGTTCAGCCGCCAATCCTATCCGCCCCCTCCCTGTTGGATTTAGACTCTTCTGATGCCCTGGAGTCTGATACCCTGACCAATGTCAGGGTTACCCCCCCTGACCTGGATCTGTCTGAGGATTGGCAGGATGAGGCCAGCGCCTTAGATGAGGACTACGACGAAGAGGATGACGAAGACGACGAAGACGACGAGGAGGACGAAGGGTTAGGCTGGAGTGAAGCCCCTGGCCTGACCTCCCCCCTGGGTACGGTGGAAATCTATCCCCTCACCGCCAGCGCCCTACCGCCACTCTGCTATCTGGTGGTGGAGAAGGTTTCCTCTGAGTTGGTGGTTTTGCCCCTACGCACCTTCGCCAATCTGGGAGAAATTCCTGAGGCGGAGGGGGATGCCCGTACCTTGCCGGTATTTGGTAACCACCATGGGGCCCGGCGCTTTTCCCGGCGCAACCAGCGGGTGATTAAGGTGCCCGATGGCAACCTGCTGAAAACCACTGGCCCCTATCTCCAGGCCAAGGGCATTACCCGCCTGTTGATCGATGGTCAGGTTTTTGCCCTAGAGGAATCCGTCGCTACGGTTTAGTGCGATCGCCCCGGGTTTAGCCTTGGTCAGGTTCAGTCCAGCGCCGATTGCTATAGACTGGCTATGACTTGACTTTCTAGGCGCTCAGTCGGATGGATTTACTGCTAAATATTGCCATTGGCATTGGCCTCAGTGCAGCCGCAGGATTTAGGATTTTAGTCCCTTTCCTGGTGGCTGGCGTTGCGGCCCACCAGGGCTATCTGACCCTAACCCCGGGAATGGCCTGGTTGGGTAATACCACCGCTATCACTGCCATGGCGGTGGCCACCGTATTAGAGGTGTTGATTTACCTGGTGCCCGTGGTCGATAACCTGATGGATGCGGTAGAGTTGCCAGCGGCGACGATCGCCGGCACCATCCTGACCGCCTCCGTAATCGGCGGTGATGTTGATCCCTTTTTGCAATGGAGCCTGGCCCTGATTGCCGGCGGCACCGTAGCCGGTAGCACCCAGGCCTTTACCGGTCTAGCCCGCCTGGCCTCCACCGCCGCCGCTGGTCCAGTGGGTAATATCGCCGTCTCTGGGGCGGAGTTGGCCAGCTCTACCCTGCTATCGGTGCTGGCGATCGCCGTGCCGGTTGTGGTGGTCGGGGTGGTTTTGGTATTGCTATTGCTGCTGTTCCGCCGGAAGCGGCGGCGCCGGTTCTATAAAAAGTACTAGTCCTGCTGGTGGGAGAACTGGTAAGCCCCCACAAAGGCTAGCAGGATCGCCACCGCCAGTAACACCGGAATGCTATACCAGGGAAACTGGGCCACGGGTTTGTAAGCGGCGGCCCGCAGCCCCAGGGTGGTGTAGGTCAGGGGTAGGAGGTAAACAATTACCTTCAGGACGGCGGGCAGGGTAGTGGGGTCAAAGAAGGTACCCCCTAAAAAGGACATGGGCACAATCAAAAAGTTGTTAAACAGGCCCACACTCTCTAAGGATTGGACATTTAGACCTACAATGACCCCCAATCCGGCAAACACAGCGGCGTTGAGCACCACCAGCAACAAAAATAAAGGGTTGAGAAAACTCCAGACCTGGCCGGTGAAGATCACCGCCACCAAAATCACCGAGGCGGCGGTCATCAGCCCCCGCACAATCCCCGCCAGCATCTTGCCCAGGTATAGGGCCAGGGGATGGACCGGGTAGAGTAACATTTCCTCAAAGGTCTTGGTGAACAGGCGATCGCCGCAAATCGAAAAGGTGGTGCCGCCAAAGCTAATCACCATGGAGGAGAGGGCCACCATCCCCGGCAGAATGAACTCCAGGTAGGTGTCTCCGGCGCTGGGGGTGGCCACCCGGTCAATGGCGCTACCCAGCCCCAGGCCAAAGGCCAAAATGTAGATCAGCGGTGAAACCAACCCGGAGGCCGCCACCTGGGGAATGCGCACCCGCAGGTCTAACCAGTCGCCCCAAAACACCGTCAAGGTATCGCCCCAGAGGGTGCGGAGGGGCAGGGAGAGGCGGTTAGACCGCCGGGGAATGGCAAGGGTTGGGGTCACGGCACTATCCTGCATAGTCAGGCAACATTTCTTAATCTTAATCTTAAGACCTTCTGGTCATCCCTGGAGGGGGAAAGTTCGGCAAACCACACCTGGGAAAGAATTGTCTGTTTCCCCGGCGGTTGGCTAAATTAGCACTCAGGGGGTGAGAGTGCTAACTCCGATGGTTCCCCCGTTAACGATCGATTAATTACCTAGAGTTTTGGAGGAAAACTATGGCCGCTGTTACCCTCAGTATGTCAACCGTAAAGCCCCTGGGAGATCGCATCCTGGTGAAGGTGAGCGAAGCCGAGGAAAAAACCGCCGGTGGGATTTTGCTGCCCGATACCGCTAAGGAAAAGCCCCAGGTGGGGGAGGTGGTGCAGGTAGGTCCTGGCAAGCGCAATGATGATGGATCCTACCAAGCCATGGAAGTCAAGGTGGGAGATCGGGTGCTTTACTCCAAGTACGCTGGCACCGACATCAAGCTGGCCAGTGAGGAGTACGTGCTGCTGCGAGAGTCCGATGTGCTGGCGGCCCTGGCCTAGGCCAGCGATTTATTTGTAATTGAGTTCATGATCACAACCCTACAAGGAGACTAGTTAACCTATGGCTAAAACCATCACCTATAACGAAGATGCCCGCCGCGCCCTGGAGCGGGGTTTTGATATCCTGGCGGAGGCCGTGGCCGTGACCCTCGGACCCAAGGGCCGCAACGTGGTGCTGGAGAAAAAGTTTGGCGCCCCCCAGATTATCAATGATGGGATCACCATCGCCAAGGAAATTGAGCTGGAGGATCATATTGAAAATACCGCCGTTTCCCTACTACGGCAGGCGGCCTCCAAGACCAACGATGCCGCCGGGGATGGCACCACCACCGCCACGGTGCTGGCCCACGCCATCGTCAAGGAGGGGCTGCGCAATGTGGCTGCCGGCGCCAATGCTATCTCCCTGAAGCGCGGTATCGATAAGGCTACCGCCTTTCTGGTGGATAAAATCGCTGAGCATGCCCGCCCCGTCGGTGATTCCAAGTCCATTGCCCAGGTGGGATCGATCTCCGCCGGGAACGATGAGGAGGTGGGGGCTATGATCGCCGACGCCATGGATAAGGTGGGCCGCGAAGGGGTGATTTCCCTGGAGGAGGGCAAGTCCATGACCACCGAGCTGGAGATCACCGAGGGCATGCGTTTTGACAAGGGCTACCTCTCTCCCTACTTTGTCACCGACACCGAGCGCATGGAAGCGGTCCTGGATGATCCTTACATTCTGCTCACCGACAAGAAAATCACCCTGGTGCAGGACCTGGTGCCCGTGCTAGAACAGGTGGCTCGCTCCGGTCAACCCCTGATGATCATTGCCGACGACATCGAGAAGGAGGCCCTGGCCACCCTGGTGGTGAACCGCATGCGGGGGGTGCTCAACGTGGCGGCGGTGAAGGCGCCGGGCTTTGGCGATCGCCGCAAGGCCATGCTGGAGGACATTGCGGTGCTGACCGGCGGTCAGGTGATCAGCGAAGACACCGGCCTGAAGTTGGACAACGTTAAGGTGGATATGCTGGGGCAGGCCCGCCGCCTCACCATCACCAAGGACACCACCACCATCGTGGCCGAAGGCAATGAGAAGGATGTCAAGGCCCGTTGTGAGCAAATTCGTCGTCAGATCGATGAAACCGAGTCCAGCTACGACAAGGAAAAGCTGCAGGAGCGCCTGGCTAAGCTCTCCGGTGGGGTGGCGGTGATCAAGGTGGGGGCAGCCACGGAAACCGAAATGAAGGACCGCAAGCTGCGCATGGAGGATGCCATCAACGCCACCAAGGCCGCTGTTGAGGAGGGCATCGTGCCCGGCGGTGGCACCACCCTGGCCCACCTGGCCCCCCAACTGGCGGACTGGGCCAGCGCCAACCTCAGTGGTGAAGAGCTGCTGGGGGCCCAGATCGTCACCCGCGCCCTCACCGCTCCCCTCAGTCGCATTGCCGAAAACGCCGGCGTCAACGGTGCGGTGATCGTCGAGCAGGTGAAGGCTAAGGAGTTCAATGTGGGCTACGATGCCGCCATCAACCAGTTCGTTGATATGTTTGAGGCGGGAATTGTGGATCCGGCTAAGGTGACTCGCTCTGGGCTGCAGAATGCCGCCTCCATCGCCTCCATGGTGCTTACCACCGAGTGTATCGTGGTGGACAAGCCCGAACCCAAGGCGCCGGCCGCCGGCGCCGGGGCTGGCATGGGGGGTGGTGACTTCGACTACTAGGATGCCTCTCCAGACCTGGTAAGCCAATGGAGGAGGGACCTAGGTCCCTCCTCCATTGGCTCTAATCTTCCTTGGCAGGAAGACAATCTAGGGGCTTGGCTAAGGGGAGAAGCTAGGGTTTAGAAATCGGATAGCAATTTATTGTAACTTTTCCACCAGCGGTTCAGGGGGTAATGAAAAGCCGGCGCCCACAGGCTACTCAGGATGGCAGAACTGAGAGCAACCCGCTGATGGTAGAACCAAATTTTGGTCATCAGCGGATAGGGTGAATCGGAGTTGAACAGTTGATTCAGGCTAATCTGTAGGGCTAGCACCGTTTCGCTCACAACTGCCATGGCAAAGACGATTAAGGCAATGGATACCAGATCTTCCTGCAGATACCGTTCCTTTTGCAATTGGGCTGTCAGAACACCTACCAGAACTAAACCCAGGGTATGGGTGGGATAGGGGGCGGTCATACTATCCTGCAGTAACCCCATCACCAGCCCAGCGATCGCACCTTCCCAAACGGTTCGCTTCACACTCCAGGCTACTACCCAAATCAATACCCAGTGGGGCGCTACCCCCAACAGATCCAGGCCCGGTGCTCGGCCTGGCAATAGCATTAAACAAAGCAGGGCGGAACCACCGGTCACCAGGATATTCCATAGCCTGGCCCGCCATAGTTGGGACCGCAGGAGACCATCAACCCCTACGGTCATGAGGATCTCCCGTGGGGCTTGGGCAAGTTGTCGGAACTGGGTACCAGGAGATCATCAATCGATTCCAATGGGTGAAAGGGCTGAATCACGACCCACTCTAAGATGGGAAGGGGGGAGGATAGTTGAATAATTGCCTTCGGAGCTGTGTCCCTGCTATTATCCATGGACTCAATCCGACCGATGGGCATATCCTTAGGAAAAACCCGACTATAGGAAGACGTAGTCACCACATCTCCCACCTTGGCATCGGGCAATTTATCGAAGAACTCAATAACAACTTGATTATTCGACTGCCCCTGCACTACCCCCATAGCCCGGCTGCGACTGACCTTGGCGCCCACTTGGCTGGTTAGATCACTAATCAAGAGAACCCTGCAGGTGTTCGGAGAAACCTGAACGACCCGACCCACTACTCCTCCAGGACCGCTCACCACGTAACCTGGTTCAACTCCATGGCGACTGCCACGGTTGAGAATAACATGTTGCCACCAGTGATCCGCTGAACGACCAATAACTGCTGCCTGGATCGTTGGCCCTGAGACTGAGCTAGTGTAGTCAGAAAAAGCCTGCAAGGATTGATTTTGCTTTTCCAGCTCAATAATCCGTTGCTGCAATTCTAAAATATAGCTATTCTCGAACTTTTGTTCACGGTCTGTACCAAGGTGAAATGGTCGGGTTAAAAGGTTATAGGCTTCGTAAAGCACCACGCCATTAGTGGACCGCAGCCACCAAGCGCCACTAATGGTTAAAACAACCATTAGCGTTCTAAATCCGTAGCGTGTCCACCAACGACTCAGGGTTAACATAGTACTAACGAAGGCCGGCAGCCAATTTGACAGACATGTTTAAATAGACAGCGACCTAATCACAATAGATATAAGTAGGCGACCTAAACACTAGAACGCCCACTAAAAACTCTCCCCATCTGGGCGAAGTTTTCCAGTACCCGTCCAGCCCCTAACACAACACAGCTCAGGGGATCAACCGCCACGTGGACAATAATACCGGTCTCATGGCTGATCAAGGTATCCAGGCCTCGTAAAAGAGCGCCTCCACCAGCCAGCATAATACCCCGATCAATGATGTCAGCGGCTAACTCGGGAGGGGTTTTTTCAAGGGTGCGTTTAACCGCCTCCACAATGACACTCAAGGGCTCCGCCATACTTTCTCGAATTTCACCGGCCTTAACGGTAAGCGTGCGAGGTAGCCCCGAAAGTAAGTGAAGGCCTCGGACATCCATGGTGATCTCATTGTCATCGGCGGAGGGGTAGGCTGAACCAATGGCAATCTTGATTTCCTCTGCAGTACGCTCTCCCACCACCAGATTATGGACTTTTTTCATATAGCTGGAGATCGATTCGCTCAGCTCATCCCCGGCTACCCGTACCGACTCGCTTAAGACGGTACCCTGTAAGCTCAACACGGCTACTTCTGTAGTGCCACCGCCGATATCCACGATCATGTTACCTGTGGGCTCAGCCACCGGTAACCCTGCTCCGATCGCCGCGGCTACGGGCTCATCGATTAAGTAGACCGTACGGGCTCCAGCCTGCAGTGCCGCATCCATGACCGCACGCCGCTCTACCCCGGTGACACCGCTGGGAATGCCAATTACAATGCGGGGAGAAACTAGCGTCCGTCCCTCATGTACCTGGCGGATAAAGTGTTTGAGCATCAACTCAGCGGTGTCAAAGTCAGCAATTACCCCGTCTCTTAGAGGTCGGAGCGCGACTACATTACCCGGAGTACGCCCCAGCATACGTTTTGCTGTTTCGCCAACCGCCAGGGGTTTTTTCTGCAACTGGTCGATTGCAACGACAGAGGGTTCCTGCAGAACTACCCCTTTACCAGAAACGTAGACCAGGGTGTTAGCGGTACCCAGGTCAATACCCATATCTCGAGAAAATCTATCTAAAAAAGCCACAGGCAAATCGCCTCTACGCTAAGACTGAACTGTTGCTTATAACCCGTCCTAAATTTTAATACGTTTCCTGCCAGCCTATCTAGCAGCTCAGGAAGTATGTAAGCATATTAGCTTACAAAGTAGTCGATTGAGGGCTTACCCCTGACAAAGACTTTGCCCCAGTCGTTGGACACAGGTGGCTTTTTCCGCTGGACTCAGCGCTCCGTAGGCGATATCTCGCCGCAGAACCAGGCCATTGTGGCCCACCAAAAACCGGGGTAGGTCTATGGAATTAATCGTTTTCAAGGTGGCCATATCGTAGCTGGTGTAGGTGGTGAGCTCTGGGTTGTTAAAGTCAACATCTAGGATCGTAACCACCTTGCGGGTAGGTAACTGGCTGTCGATCAACGGTCGCGGTCCCGATCCTAAAATACCCGCGTGGAGCAACTGCAGCTTTCCCCGATGGCCAGGGTAATAGGCGTGGTGGTGACCACTAATCACGGTGTGCACCCGGTACTGTTCCAGCAGCGACTGGATTCGGGGCGCGTTAGCCAGCACTTCACCGGGTTCATCACGTCCCACCGCCACGGCGTAAAGGGGCAGGTGGCTAAGCACCATGCGGGTCTTGGCTGCCTGAGCCGCCGGGCTGGCTAGGGCCTGTTCAATCCAGGTCAATTGCTCTGGCCCAAGCTGACTGGAGGATCCATCCCAGGCCATGAAGAAAATCCCCCCCAGTTCAAAGCTGTAGTAGAAGGGAAAGTGCGATCGATCAATAAAGGTTAGTCCCGGATCATGGGTTGGAGCTAGCCAGTAGGCCGCTGCCAGATCCCGCTCCTTTTGAAACAGGTACTGCCCCCTCACCCCCCGGGCACTGGAGGCGTCGTGGTTACCCAGGGTAAAACCGTAGGGAATACCCTGCTGGCGGAGAGGGGTACCCACGTGTTGATCAAAGGCTTGCCACATGGCGGTGAGGCGATCAGGGGTAAGGGAGGGGTTCTGCCCGGCTACCATATCTCCCCCACAAACCACCAGATCCGGTTGCCAAAGGGGCATCAGGCTGATGGCCTGATCGACTTCCACGTCGTAGTCGGTGGAACCGTAGGCTCCATTCAGGTCACTAATCACCACCAGGCGCAGGTTCTGCCGGGGAGGATTGGTCAACCCCTCGGCACCGGCCCTGGCCATCAAGGCCTGGGTCGTCTGGGGTAGGTCTGGGAGAGTCTGGGTCTCAACGGTGACCTGGGAGGGCAGAACCGGCCCGGTGGGGTCTGCCTCAGACCGTAGCACCTGATAGGTACAGGCCAGACAAAAACTAAGGATTAAGCCCAACCCCAGACCGGTGAGAAAACGTTTTACGGCCATAGTTCCCTGGTCCACTAACCACAGGCATAACCTTACCCTATAACGGTGGCTTTGCCATCGGCATGGGGGAGGGGCATAGTCAGCGCTGCAACCAACCGGTCAGGGCCAGGGCCAGGGCATCGGCAGCATCATCGGGGCGGGGGATGGCGGGGAGGTTTAACTCCCGGGCCACCGCCTGTTGCACATCGGCTTTGTCGGCATTACCGTAGCCTGTCAAGCCTTGTTTGACCTGGGCGGGGGTAAATTCCACCGGGGACAGCCCATGCTGGGCCAGCACCAGCATCAGCACCCCCCTAGCCTGGGCCACCAGAATAGTGTTACCCATGCGGTAGAAGAAGAATTTCTCGATCACGACCTGATCGGGGTTAAACTGCTCAATCAGACTGTGCAGATCGTCATAGATGGTGCGTAGGCGATCGCCCATGGGCATATGGGCTGGAGTGGAGACAATGCCAAAATCCACCGCCTTGACTACCTCGGTCACCTGGGCGGGATCCGCCTCAATCACCCCAAACCCCAAGGTCGCTAAACCCGGATCCAAACCCAGGATACGTTGACCCATGGGGAACCGGGCTAGCGAGCGCCAACCGGCTGTCGGCCGTTGGCTAGGGTCTGGCCTGGATCCGCTAGGTCAAACACCTGACAAAATACCTTCTCCACCTTATAGCCGGAATCGATGCTCTCCAGGGGGTCCTTGCGTAGCCGGTGCCGCAGGCACAGCACGATCACCCGACGGATATCCTCAAGGGTGACCTCGGCCCGCCCTTCGTAGGCCGCCAGAGCCCTGGCGGCACGGTTAGTGACAATATCTCCCCGCAATCCGTCCACATCTAACTCGGAACAGACCCGGGAAATTCGCACCCGGTCGTCGTGGTGAATGGTGACCTGGGATAGACGGGTCTGGGCCTCCACCAGGGAGGCCTGGAGGGCATCTTGCTGGGGTTGATACCTGGCCAGGTAAGCGACGGGGTCCTGATCAAACTCCGATCGCTGTTCAACAATCTGCACCCGCAGTTCCGGATCCCGAACGGTACGAATTTCCGCATGCATGCCAAAGCGATCCAGCAGTTGGGGCCGTAATTCCCCCTCTTCCGGGTTGCCGGAGCCCACCAGCACAAACTGAGCTGGATGACGGATGGAAATACCCTCCCGTTCCACGGTGTTCCAGCCTGAGGCGGCGGAGTCCAGCAGGACGTCCACCAGGTGGTCGTCTAGGAGGTTAACCTCGTCAACGTAAAGGATGCCCCGGTTAGCCTTGGCAAGCAGCCCCGGCTCAAAGGCCTTCACCCCCTCCGACAGGGCCTTTTCAATATCAATCGTGCCGCATACCCGGTCCTCCGTAGCTCCGAGGGGAAGATCTACCATGGGTACTTTCTTGGCGGTTACGGGTAGATCGGCAGTGCCCCGCTCCGCCACCACATCGGCATCCCCAGGAGAACGGTTGAAGGGATCATCCGCCACCACCTGGATGTCTGGCAGCAGATCGGCTAGGGCCCGAATGGTGGTGGACTTGCCAGTGCCGCGATCGCCCATAATCATCACCCCGCCAATTTTAGGGTCAATGACATTGAGCAATAGGGCCAGTTTCATTTCCTCCTGGCCAATCACAGCGGTGAAGGGAAAAACAGCTCGACGGAGGATAATCGGAGAGGGCAGCGGGGAGACAACAGTAGAACTCACGGGTGTTGGATTTCAGCTACGGCAAAAGGTAGGTTAATTAACCTTTATTGTGCCACAGTCCTAGGGATGTTTCTGGCTTTAGGGGTAGACCCTTTGCAGTGGTGCCGTAATCCGAGATTATAGAGGGAAGGCCAGTTTAGAAAAACTTTAGCTTTGCCGTTTATTGCTGGTTAACTGCCATGCCGTCTGGCCAACCAGGGGATTTGCTCGCTGAACAACTATTGGAACTAGCCTTGAAACAAGGGGCAGAGGCGGCGGAGGTGTTACAGTCCAACGCCTATTCCCGGCCTGTATTTTTCGAGGCTAATCGCCTCAAACAGGTAGAGAGTTCCTCGGCTATCGGTACGGCTCTGCGGCTATGGGTGGAGGGCCGTCCGGGGTTGGCGGTGGCCTATGGCCCTGTGGAGCCAGAACCGATGGTGGCTAAGGCCATGGCTATTAGCGCCCTGAACCTTCCCGAAAGGATTGAGATGCTAGCGGGTGGTCGGCAGCGTTATCCTGACCTGGGTCAGGTGGTGTCGGTGGAGCAACTCATAGCTTGGGGAGATCAACTCATTAATCAGATTCGGTCTGTTTACCCAGAGGTAATCTGTGGAGTGGAGATGGAGTGCGACACCGAAACCACTCGTCTGCTCAACAGCCAGGGCCTGGACTACAGTTATAGTGATACCACCCTGAGTGGCTACGGGTCCGTTGACTGGGTGCGGGGGGATGATTTTCTCAGCGTCGGGGATGGCCAGACCCGCCGTCACCAGCTAGATATTGAAACCCTGGCGGAACAAATCCTGCAGCGTTTAAACTGGGCCCAGCGTTCCACCAGGGTTAGGTCCGGTCGCTTACCGGTAATTTTCACCGCCAAGGTATCTGACATGCTTTGGGGTACCCTGCAGTCTGCCTTGAGTGGCAAGCGAGCCTTGGAGCGCTCTTCCCCCTGGAGCGATGGCCTGGGGCAACAGATCACTTCTAAAGCCATTACCCTACTTCAAGACCCAAACCTGGGTCCCTTTAGCTGTCCCTTCGATGATGAGGGCACACCAACCCAACGTTTAGTCTTTATTGACCAGGGTGTTTTATCCCTATTTTATTGCGATCGAACCGTGGGTCGCCAGTTAGGCGGGCAGTCCACCGGGAATGGATTTCGACCGGGTTTGGGCAGTTATCCCACCCCTAGTCTTTATAACACCGTCATTCAGCCAGGGGTAAGTTCTCTGGAGGGGTTAGTCGGGGAGATCGATTACGGTATTCTGGTAGACCAGGTCCTGGGTAATGGGGCAGGAATATCAGGAGACTTTTCAGTCAACATTGACCTTGGTTACCTGATTAACCGAGGTCAGATAGTTGGCCGTATTAAAGATACGATGTTGACCGGAAACGCCTATTCAGCCCTAAAGGAAGAGGTTGAACTAGGTAGTGATAGTGAGTGGAATGGTTCTTGCCAAACTCCATCAGTTCTAGTCAATGGCCTATCCGTTACTAGTGGTTGAACCACTGGTAACGGGAAAACCCTGTTGAATATTCTCTGGGGGAGCAGGCGCCACCATATCACTGGGCATGAAACTCCGTGCACTAACTGCTACCATAGCCACGATGAAAATTAAGACGATGAGCAACGGTGCTATATAGGAGCGGAAGAAAGCCATAGCTTATCAAAAACGAGACACTAAAAATTACTTTACAGCTAATGGCTTCTTGGCTAGAAGTCTATAGGGTCTGGGATTCGGGCTTTGCTGGAGAATATAACCGGTCAAAGCTCCACACACTAGGGTGACCGGTGGCAATCTAGGAGCATTGATCAATGACTCTATACAAAACAGCAGTAAAACCATCGTTAATGCACCAACGGCAGCAAAAGCAGGCCTATTCCATAGTTTGGGCGGACATTTTGTCGTCACCACCCCTAAGACTGGTAGTAAGAAAGTTGAGAAAAGGCTAAAGAGACCTAATAAACCCGCGGAACCGAAAGTAATAATCCAGGTACTGTCAACAACAGTTAACTGGTGGCCAGTTTCACTGAAAATCAAGTTTCGACCATTGCCACCCCATCCAAACAGCATCCTCAGCCTTGCCTTCTCGGCCAAAACACTCTCATTGTCAAAACGAAACTGAAGCGATCCTACTCGCTCTGGAGGGACATAGTTGGAAATAAAATCAATAATAGTTTTGTCAATACTTGACTCGGTAAGGGCACTGACGAGTAAATAACTCAAAATGCAAAATACGGTCGAATATATAAAAATCCTTGAGCGGAAAAAGGTTGAGGCAAAGATGACAGCTAGGCCTAGAGCCATACTGATCTGCGCTCCTGTAGAGCGCAAAAGGCAAAAAGTCAAAAAGAATACGGGGACCACCATACTCATCGGCATATTGAATACTTTGTCTAAGGCTTTTGTTTTCCAAAGCCAAATGCCAGTCAAAAGAGAAATCATCATCCAGAAACTAAGTATTAAACCATGCCCCATAAATACCTGAGGTCGAAATCCTCCTGCGCGAACAGTTTGGATAAAATCACCATGGGGATGACCTCCATATATCCAATTGTGCAAGTTGGGAGACATTCTCATCTCGAAAAGTGCCAGAGGTATGTAGGTAATACCACCGGCAAAGATTCCCACAGCAAGCTGGTGCAAGCCTTCGGTATCATTCAAATAAATTCGGCCTAGAAAGAAGGGAATACCCCAGATCATGATTTGCTCAAGAACAGAAGATAATCCGTCGTACAAACCCAAGTCATTAGTAAGAGAAGAAATCAGAGGGCATACGCACCAAATGATAATAGGTACATCGAGCCAGCCAAATCTAAACTGCTTTATTCGCTGAATATCGAATAAGATTGTGAAAATTAGTACAGCATAGGAGGCAGCAGAGAATTTTGTATAGTCAGGAAAACCTGGAATCGTTAGTTGCACTTCCGGCAAAAAAAGAGCCCCAGCAATAAAGGTAATCACAATTGCTCGGCGGGCAGGAAAACTTTTAAAGATCCAAAAAACAAATGGAATCCATGAAAACATTACCAGGGCGGCAACAAAATTAGGTCTAGAATAGTAATGGTAAAAGGAAAATTCCATAGCTCTTAATAAAAGAATCGCAGAGTCTATCAGGCTAATAGATAAAATTTTTAACTAAAGCGAGAAAATTACAATAAAAACATTTTGGGAAAAACTGCTAAAATAGAATAAAAAGCAAAGCTGCAACTGAAAGTCAAATTTTAAAGTCTAATTATTAGAACAATACTTAATTGCTTTGCAATGACTAATGTGGCCATTCCTGCCTATTATCATCCTTAAATTTTTGATGAAGATAAGCTACTGATTTAAATAAAAAAGTGAAACTCTAGCTTGGATCCAGTATAGCGGCTACTGGGTGCATAGTATAAAACTCTACGCATAACAAAATCTTTCAACCCATTTGTTTTGTATAATACATTTGCACTCCATCTATAAAGTATTTGCCGTAACTAGATTATACAGTCATTTACGATAGCGTGCCCTAGGACTAATGACTTATCTTATCGAAGATATGGGGCTATGGGTTAGTCGACGGTCATGCGGCGCAGGTAATTCCTACCCAGGGCTTAGTTACCCACAACTCTTTCTTGTAGGCATCGCTAGGGAACCATAGACCATCGCTAGGGAAAAACGGTCAACACTTCATGGATAGGTTGGTAGCACGCTTGAATAGTTGCCACAATCTTGGTCACCCAATCCAGCTGTGAACCCTAGGGGCAGACTTCTCACCAGTATCTTAGCAGTAGTCGTTCTATGCCCTTTTAGTTAGATTGTGAATGGTACAAAGACCCTATAGCGATTCTTTACCGGTGGGGAAATGGGGCTACACTAATGCCCACAAGTGTTAAATCTACTCTACCGGGCCTCAGCAGCCTTTGTATAGAGTTGAATGGTCTGCTCTGTACAGCGACTCCAGCTAAACTGCTGAGCCCGTTCCAGGGATTTCACAGCTAAACTAGCCCTTAAGGACTGATCGCTAACTACTCGATAGATAGCATCGGAAAGCTCATCTCCATCCTTAGGATTTACTGTGATGCCCGCATCACCCACAACCTCCGGCAGGGCACTGACGTTGGAGGTAATCACAGGGATCCCACACTGCATTGCTTCTAAGGGAGGTAGACCAAAGCCTTCATAGAGGGAAGGATAAATAAAACAGATTGCACCGCTATAGATCGCACTCAAGTCCTTATCTGGAACGAAACCAGTAAAAAAAATTCTAGTTTTTAGTCTTATCTCTTTGTTTATCTCCTTAAATATAGACTTATTCTTCCACCCCTTAATACCTACTAAAACTAGATTTATACCCAGATCTGAACCCTGCTGAATTAAGCTGGCAAAAGATTGGATAACAGCAGTTAGATTTTTCCGGGGCTCTAAGGTGCAAAGGGTGAGGATATAGGGGCGATCGTGGGGAATGCGATAGTTGGTTAGCGTAGTTCTAATTAAGCAGGTATCCTTAACGGAAATAAATGTATTGGCAGCAGCCAGTGGGGTTACAGATACCCTGGATGGATCAAGTTTGCCCCCAAAAAAACTAAGTAAGTCATTTTTAGTATTTTCCGATATGCATAAAACCCAATCACGATCGACATTAATGCTATGTAGAGACCGCCTAAATGAATCAAGTTGGCTCTGAGTGAATAAGTGTGGAAAGATAATTGGAATTAAGTCGTATATAGTGATTATTCTTGGAATTGATATGGGCAAGCGTCTTTGGTCAGGAAGAGATAGAAAAGGTGAGTGGTAAATATCTACCGAGTTGAGATTGAACAACCTGCTTGTATCGCCATATTTCTGCTTGGGAACAACAATTTCATTGTTCCCAACTCCAATATCAAAGAGTTTACAGGAGTTGGCGATGAAATATTGCATTCCTCTAATCGCTATACCTTTGCTTTTATGGGAGTCCTTGATTAGACGCCGCTGTGCCCAGGTTCTAAGACCGTAGCAAGGCATCTGTTTTCTATAGAAGTCAACAAATGACTCTGAGATATATTTATTGTTAAAATGATCTAGATAAAGCTGACTTGCATAGTAATCCCAGAAGCCTCCGGTACCGTGTAGGGATGTGGGAAAAATCGAAATATTCTGATGATTTATTAGCTCAGAGAATATTGACTCAACTACCCTAAATATGCCAGTCCGAGAACGGACGTCAAGATAGGCGCGACCAAGAATAGATATATCATAAAGAATATTAAGTGGTTTAGGCATCTCAGTTTTGACGCTTGGTTTCAGTTGGAGATGAGATGAGAGGATCTTTGAAGATTATTTAAGTTTTGTGTCGATGTCAGGTCTGTGATAATTTGAAGAACCAGCGTAAAAATGAATTTGTGGTTTTTGAAATAGCCTCGACGGTCCCGTTGGTGGGACCATGGTCAATTATCACGGCTCCGTAGCGTTCAGATCATCAGCCCGATCTAAACATTCCAGGCGACCTAGGGTAATGAATCTACGGTTATGCCCTGAAATTCATAACGTAGACCAAGGTAGGTGGCTAATCGGTCCTGGGCAGTCAAGGTTCCGGTTGGCACGACTGACAGTGAGGATCAAGGGTAGAAGAGGGTTTGTAAAGTAGTTTGTGTCAAGAATGGGATCGCTGCATAGGAAACCTGCCTTCAAACTCGATGGCGAAGCGATTGAGGGCACTTTTCCAGTCCCGAATCGGCATCGTCCATTTTTTCGAGAGGTTGTTGATAGCCAGGAAAACTACTTTCATGGCGGACTCA
>JAYKIM010000113.1:0-8739 GCA_035286245.1 Cyanobacteriota bacterium
GTGTGTTTAGAATGTGCTTAATGGTGATCGATATGTGCATAGATGAAAACTTGGGTATTTTGGGCCAATTTACTCTAAAAAGAGTACACGCTGAGGATGCGGGGGGCAGGGGTCAGTAATCAGTAATCAGTAGTCAGGAGGGGGATAGAATAGTCCCTTCTGGCCCCGGCTGCCTTGGCGGCCAGTGATCGTGGCGGTGGGGGGGACCCCCAACCCTGGCACTATAGCGCTCAAGGTTGGGTCCTGAGCGACCCTGGGGCGAGGGATGGAGACCCTTGCATAACCATTTGGTGATACAACTCAAACTTTTGTCATGTTTATCGCTGGTTGGGCGACCGATCCATAGCTGTTGGGTTATAGAAATCAAGGATTAGTGACTTACCTGCCATGGTTTGTCGCCATTAGGTGTTGGATCCCTCCTCAAAAGTGGGATGCACCCGGTAGGTGAATAGCCAAGACCTCCTCTCCCCTTCTCTGCCTATTCCTCCAGGATTTTCGGCACCTTAAAAAAGTCCCCCTCCCGGTCGGGGGCGCAGTTGAGCATGACCTCGCGATCGCCGAAGGGGGCCAGGGCGTCGGGGCGGGTAATGTTGTTTAGCTCGATCGCCCGGGTGGTGGGCTCCACCGCCTCAGTGACCAGCTCCTTGAGCTGGTCAACGTAGTCGAGAATACTGCTCAGCTGGCTGGTGAACTGCTGTTCCTCCTCGCTGGTGAGGGCCAGCCGGGCCAGGTGGGCTACTTTACGAACCTGTTCTAGATCAATCATGGCAGGGCCCTAAAAGAAAATATCGTTTTTCATGCGACCGGTGTTCTTGAGCCAGTTTTGGGCCTCAATGTAGTTATTGGGGGCGATGGAAAGGGCCTCCAGCCAATAGCGGGCCGCTTCATCAAAGAGGGCCTCGGCCCGGTCGCTATCGCCGGTGGCGGCCGCCTGTTCCCCCTGGTAGTGGTAGATCACCGCCATGTTGTTGAGGGCCTGGCACATGCGGGGGTTGAGATCCAGGGCCTCTTGGTATTTCTCCAGGGCGATTCCGTGTTCGCCGTTGCTGGCGTGGATTAGCCCCATGTTGTAAAGAATGAAACTTTTATCGTAGGGATCCTCCTCCAGCTTCAGAGCTTCCCGGTAGTTGTCCATGGCCTCGGCGTATTCCCCATCGGCCTGGGCTGACATGCCATCGCGGTAGTAGGCAAAGGCTTCCTTCTCGCTCTTTTTGGTGGGCATCAGCTTCAGGATCAGATCCGCCATCACCGTGAAGGACTTGTCAATGAAGTTGTCGTTGCGTTGGGTTCTGGGCATAGCAGCGGTGTTCAGGGATAGTCGAGGGTGACCTGGGGTTGGTGGCCCCACCCTTTAGGGTAGCAAACCCTAGGGTAACAGACCCGGCCCCCTAGTCGACGGCCACCGGCACCCGGCGTTGCCCTTGGAGGGTGCGAATCCGGTCCAGGCTGCCCAGGGGAATCGCCTGAATCAGCTGTTGGGTGTAGGGCCGTTGGGGCTGGTGGTAGATGGTGTCAGCGGGGCCAATTTCCTCCACCTGGCCCTGGTTCATCACCATGATGCGATCGCTCATAAACTTCACCACCCCCAGATCGTGGGAAATGAAAATGTAGGTGAGTTTAAATTCCCCCTGCAACTCCTTCAGCAGGTTGAGCACCTGGGCCTGCACCGACACATCCAGGGCGGAAACTGACTCGTCGCAGATAATAAACTTGGGGTTGAGGGCCAGGGCCCGGGCAATACAGATGCGCTGCCGTTGCCCCCCCGAAAACTCGTGGGGGTAGCGGCCCATGGCATCGGGGTTAAGGCCCACCCGCTCCAGCAGGTAGGCCACCCGCTCTCGCAGGTTAGCCCGACCCCGGTGCACCCGATGGATTTTTAGGGGTTCAGCGATGGCGGCGCCAACGGTCATGCGCGGGTCTAGGGAACTGTAGGGGTCCTGGAAAATGATCTGCATATCTCGCCGCAGGGGCCGCCGTTGCTGGTGGTTAAGCGGCACCATGTCCCGCCCCTCAAACCAGACCCGCCCACCCCGGACCGGCACCAGCCCCAATAGGGCGCGCCCCAGGGTGGTTTTGCCGCAGCCCGACTCCCCCACCAGGCCAAAGGTTTCCCCCTGGTAAACCTGGAAGGAAACATCCTTGACGGCCATGAAATAGTGTCGGGTGTTGCCAAACATATCCCGCACCGGATAGCCCACCTGCAGGTTTTCCACCACCAGGAGGGGGCCCTGGTCCACCAGGGTTTGCTGGCGAGACTCCAGGTCGGCATCGGTGAGACTGACGGGTTGGAGGTCGGCCGGGTCAGGCCCCTCCGCCCTCAGAAAATCAGCGACGGTGGGCAGGCGGCGCAGGCGCTGGTCGGGGCGCGGGCGACCGGCCAGTAGCCCGCGGGGATAGGGGTGCTGGGGCTGGCTAAAGAGCTCCAGCACCGGGGCGGTTTCGACGATTTTGCCCTGGTACATGACCGCCACCTGGTCGGCGATCTCGGCGATGATGCCAAAGTCATGGGTAATAAAGATCAGGGCCATGCCGCGGCGATCGCGCAGCTCCCGCAATAAATCGAGGATGGTGGCCTGGACCGTCACATCCAGGGCGGTGGTGGGTTCATCGGCAATCAGGATATCGGGGTTGCCGGCAATGGCCATGGCGATCATCACCCGCTGCATCTGCCCCCCCGACAGCTCGTGGGGGTAACGGTCTAGCAGGGCCTGCTGCTGCCGATCCACCGCCGTTACCAGGGCGCTCTCCGTCAGATTAGGATTGACCGCCAGCGCCTGTTGGCGAAGGGTTTCCTCCGGGGGCAGCAGCTTCACCTCCTGCAGACGGGCGATCGCCTGGGCCCGAGCCACCGACGGGCTGACGGACTGGTGCTGGTTAATCGCCTCCAGGAGCTGAAAGCCAATGGTGTAGACCGGGTTAAGGGAGCTCATCGGTTCCTGGAAGACCATCGCCACCCGCCCTCCCCGGTAGCGTTGCCGATCCGCCTCGGCAAGTTGGCAGAGATCCACCGACCGGTGCCCCTCCTGCAGCCAGATCTCGCCGCTGGTGATCCGCCCGGGGGGGGTCGCTATCAACCCCATAATCGCCAGGGCCGTGACCGACTTGCCGGATCCCGACTCCCCCACAATTCCCAGGGTTTCCCCCCGGCGCAGTTGAAAGCAGACATCCTCCACCGCCCGTAGTAAGCCACCCTCCCTGGCAAAGCCAATACCGAGGTGCTTAACCTCCAGGACGATATCGGACATGAAATCTACCTCAAGGACAATGGACAAGGGGACTGGACTCAGGGGAGTCATTAGCCGCCGGCTGGGATGACCAACCGCAACAGGAAACGGGCTCAGGGAGGTAATCTAGGAACTGTCAGCCTCTAAGATAAAACATAATAAATGATACCTTGCCTGCCTAATTATGACCTTATCTTACCTGTAGGGCGTCTGGCCATTGCCATTGTGATTATCTCCTTAGGTTTAGCCCTGGGTTCCAGCGGTGGAGTGATGCTGTCATCGATATTGTTGCTCTAGGCACAACAATCCAGGAACTTGCAGAAGCCGACCAATATCGATCCGATCTCTATTTCTCAGGAAATTATCC
The DNA here is from genome assembly GCA_035286245.1 of Cyanobacteriota bacterium. Classification (GTDB taxonomy): domain Bacteria; phylum Cyanobacteriota; class Cyanobacteriia; order Phormidesmidales; family Phormidesmidaceae; genus Nodosilinea. The sequence goes on from JAYKIM010000113.1 coordinate 3,592, forward strand.
CCCCCATCAACCTTACCCCCATTCTCCGCCATTTATATAGCATTTTCGGCGGCGTTTCCTTAGGGGGGATCGCCCCCCGCCCCTACCCCCTTTTGACCACCTAACCATGCTGCGTTTCCACCCCGCCGGATTTGTCCAAAAGCCCCTGACCACCGATCTGGGGGTGATGGTGTACTACACCAAGGCCGAAGTCCCGGCGATCGGCACCCCCACCCTGGTGTTTCTCCACAGCCTGGGGGGCGGCTCCTCCGCCTTTGAGTGGTCCCGGGTATATCCTGCCCTGGCGGATACCTACCGGGTGGTGGCGCCGGACTTGATCGGTTGGGGCCAGTCCAGCCATCCGGTCCGCACCTACCGGGTGGAGGATTACTTCACCATGATTACCCAATTGCTGACCAGCCTGGAGGGCCCCAGGCTGGTGGCCGCCAGCTCCCTCACCGCCGGGGTGATGGTGCGCCTGGCGATTCAACGCCCCGATCTCTGCCAGGGTCTGTTTCTGGTGTCGCCGGCGGGCAATAGCGACTTTGGCCGCGACTATCGCCTCAGCCTACCAGCCCTGCTGGCCAGCACCCCCGGCATCGATCGCCTGATCTACCAGGTGGGGGCAGCCAATCCCCTGGCGGTGCAATGGTTTTTGAGTAACGTGTTGTTGGGCGATCGTCGTCGCCTGACCCCCACGCTGGTGCAGGCCTACCTGACCTGCACCCAGCAGCCCCAGGCCCAGTACGCCGCCCTGGCCTCCTTGAGCGGGGCGATTAGCTTTGATCTGGCCAACTATATCGGTCAGTTATCCCTACCGACGGCGATGGTGCTGGGGGAAAAATCCCGGTTTATGCCCCCCGCCGTGGGGCGACGCCTAGCTAGCCTCAACCCCCAGGCCATCACTACCATCCACGAAATCCCCGATGCCGGGGTGCTCCCCCACCTGGAGTGCCCCGAGGCGGTGGTGCCCCCCCTGCGGGACTTCGCCGAGATGGTTTTAGCCTCCCACGGGATCCGATGACGAACCGATTCTCCTCGAGATCCGAGGACTTCTCTGGCCAGGGAAATCGACTCAGGGCTGATGCATCAGAGCCTGGCGGTCAGTCTCAAGGGTGCTGGTGAGGTGGTTCAGTAGCAGATGGGTGGCGGTTGTACCATCCCGGTTTATATAGGCCTGTAAAATGTCCCGATGTTCCTGTTGGGAAATATCCCGGCGTAGGGGCTGCTCCTTCAAGGATAGGTTGATATACACCGCCGATAGGTCCGATAGGTGGATCAGGCATTGGCGGAGTAGATGGTTAGCGGCGGTTTTATCCAACAGGGTATGGAATTGACGGTTTAAATCCACCCATTCCTCAGGGTTTGAACTGACTTCCATCTGGGTCAGAATCGCCTCAGCCTGGCTCAGGTCCTCCGCAGTAATCCGTTCCATACTTTGCTGGACGCTGAGGGGAATGAGCGCCGATCTAAGTTCGTAGATCTCCTCCAGCTCCTGCCGGGTAGGACGGCGCACCGTGGCCCCCTTAAAGGCGTCTAACTCGATCAGGCCCTGGCTTCTCAGCTCCCGCAGGGCCTCCCGAATTGGCGTCACACTCACCCTAAAGGCCTCCGCCAGCTCCGATTGCACCAGGCGGGTGCCGCCGGGTAACTGACCCAGCAAGATCGCCTGCCTTAGAGACTCGGTCACAGAGGCATGGGTGGTGCGGGGGCCGGACTTAAGGTTGCCAAACTGTAGCTTAGCCAATAAGGACTCCAGGATAAGGTTTCCCTAAGAAAGTGCTGCTTTAATTATCACCTCTATGACTCTGATTTTGAACCCATTAGGCTGACAGGAAGCCGGGGGAGCATGCCAATTTTGTAAGTTTGCCCTCATCCCCTAACCCCTTCTCCCTTTTTGGGAGAAGGGGAACCAGATTCAAAGTCCCTCTCCCAGAGGGGAGAGGGATTTAGGGTGAGGGCTGCAAAAGTGGGATGCACCCCTGAGTGCTGTCTCTCCTGCCTGCCGCTTGAAGGTTGTCTAATTTAAACCCTTACCCCTTTAAACCCTTACCCCATCCAGCACTAGAGCTCTAAACCAAGCCAGGATAATCATAGACGATAATATATGATACAAGATATATTTTGTATCGTATACAACGAAACCTCGAGGCTATAGCCGCTATAGTACCCAGAGCTTGAGGGATGGCGGGGCTATTTCCTGGCTCCTCGCCTTAAGGGAACTGGGGCAGGGGTGGTCCGCCCAGGCCATCCTGGCTGGAGTATTACCCTGATTGGGCCCTTATCTCAAGGGGCTAATTAGGCTTTGAGGGGGTGCCCTACTCTCCTGTTTTTTTAGTGCGGGAAATGTTGAGCCTATGGCTTCTGTCTTGCTTCGTAATGCTACGGTTTTGCCCTTTACCGCCCAACCCGATGGGGGGATTGACCTGACCCCCCAGGTTAGGGATGTGTGGGTGGAGGGGGACCGCATTACCCAGGTGGGGCCAAACCTGGAGGTGAGGGCCGATCTGGTAATCGATGCCACCGATCAGTTGCTTATCCCTGGTTTTGTGGATGGTCACAGCCATACGGTGGTGGGGGTGTTAGAAAAGTGTGCCTACGAAGCCCTACCCCTGGAACTGTGGATGCTGTACCTGCCGCCAGACCAAAAGCTCGATCCGCGGTTGCATTACCTCTGTGCGGCGATCGCCGGCATGGAAGCCCTGAAAAATGGCACCACCACCCTGCAAGATGACCTCTACGCACTGCCCTTTACCACCCCAGAAATCTTTGAGGCCACCGCCCAGGCCTATTGCGACCTGGGGATGCGGGCCAGTCTCTCCCTGCACGCCATTAATCAACCCCTGCACCACACCATTCCCTACCTGGCGGAGTACCTGGAGGAGAGTCAAAAGGCGGCCTTCGGCCAGGCGGTGGCGGGGTTTTCCATCCCGGAGTGGAGTCAACTCTTCCGGGATCTGTACCAGCGCTGGCAGGGGCATCAGGGGTTGATCACCACGGTGCTGGCCCCCTCGGCGGCCCAGCGGGTGACGCCGGAGTTGATGCAGTGTATTGGCGCCCTATCGGCGGAGTACGATGTGCCCATCCATGCCCACCTGCTGGAAACCCGCACCCAGGCGGTGACTGGCCTGGAGTTCTTTGGGGAAACCATCATTCAGTACGCCCAGCGCCATGGTTTGCTGACCCACCGCACCACCATTGCCCACGGCATCTGGCTCACCCCCGGAGATATCGATCTTGTGGCTGAGGCTGGTGCCACCATCGTCCATAACCCGGTTAGCAACTACCGACTGTGCAGCGGCATTGCCTCGATTCAGGCCCTACAGGCGGCGGGGGTGAATATTGCCCTGGGTACCGATGGCATGGATAGCTTTAATCTGTTTAACGTGATCCGCACGGCGGGCCTCACCCACTCTGTCATTGATACCGATTATGAACGCTACCCCCGGGCCGCCGATGTGCTGAAGTGGGCCACCGCTGGAGGGGCCCGGTCCGCCCTGTTGCAGGATCAGGTGGGGGCGATCGCCCCAGGGATGAAGGCGGATTTTGTCCTCTACGACCTCAACAGCCTCAGCTTTAGCCCTCGCCACGAACTGCCCCTGCACCTGGTCTACGCCGAGGATGGCCGATCCATTCGCCGGGTGTTTGTCAATGGTCGGCTGGTGGTGGCGGAGGGTGAGGTGCTGACCCTGAAGGAGGCTGACATCCTGGCGGAGTTCCGGGAACGGTTGCCGGCATACCGCCAGTTACGCCAGCAGTTTCAACGGCAGGGGGCCCAGTTGCGCCCTGCCATGGACCAGGTTTATCAACGAGCGATGGCCCATCCCCTCGCGATCGACAACTTTAGTCGGGCGGGTCTCAGTAGTCGCAAGCTCGCTCCTGGCGTTACTGAGGCCCGCCCGCTTTCCTAATCGGTTCCCTCAAGAACCGATCTGAGGCAAGGGGAGACCATTCTCCCCAGGGTTTGATGTTTTCCTTAATTTCACGGAGTGTTTCCATGTCCTTTTCCTCCCGTCGTCGTTTTTTGCAGTACGCTTCCCTCACCTCCCTGGGGGTGGCCGCCGCCAAGTTGGGGGGGTGTGCCAGTCCACCTAAAGACACCGCCACCGGGGGCGAGGCGACCCCTAGCGCCGCCAAGGGGGGCACCATTCGGGTGTTGTCTTGGCCCGGCTATGAAGATAAGGCGGTGATCAGTAAGTTTGAGCAGGACACCGGTATTCGGGTTGAGTTTAAGAATTACGTGGGGGGAGAGCAGATGCTCCAGTTGGTGAGCCAATCCCCAGCGGGTACCTACGACTCGATTGTGGCGGATGCGGAGTACCTGCCCAAGTTAATGGCTTTGGGGGTAATCGAACCCCTGAAGGGGGAGGATTTTCCGGAATTCAGCAACTACGTGCCCGCCTATCAGGAGATGCCCCTGTTCTATGACCAGGGCAAGATGATGGCGATCGCTACCCGCTACGGGTTCTACGGCATGGCCTACAACACCGATGTGGTGTCCGCCGACCAGGCCAACGACTGGAACTTTCTGCTCAGTCCTGAACTGAAGGGTAAGGTGGCCATGTTTGACTGGTACCTGCCCAACATGGGGGACTTTAGCCTGGCGGTCTTCCCCAACCGGGAAAACCCCTACGACCTCACCGATGCTGAACTGCAAAAGGTGAAGGAGTGGATGCTGAAGCTGAAGCCGAATCTGTCCCTGATTTCCCAAAACTTCCAGGATGTCACCAATTCCTTTTTGACTGGCGGGGTGATCGCCGCCCCGATTGGCGACTGGCTGATCCAAAATCTGGTGGCGGATGGCCATACAAACTTTACGGCGATCATTCCCAAGCAGGGGGCGATCCGCTGGAGTGAGGGGGCGACCCTGGCGGGCTCCAGCAAGAATAAGCCCCAGACCCTGGAATGGATGCGCTACATGACCCAGGCTGAGCCCCAGGCCCGGTTGGCCAACGTGGCCGCCTCCAAGTGCCAGGTGCCCAACCTGAAGGCGATCGACCTGATGGACGAGGCGGAAAAATCCCTGCTGGGCTACGTTCCCGATCCGAAGGTGAGCGGCAAGACCGTGGCCGAGGTAAAAACCGCCGCCACCACACCGCGCCGCCTGCCGGTGCAGCAGTCGGATAAGGTGTGGCAAGACATCTACAACGAGTTCAAGACCAGCTAACC
>JAYKIM010000114.1:0-8583 GCA_035286245.1 Cyanobacteriota bacterium
ACGGTCTCTGGTACAGTCCCCTGAAGTTGGCCCTGGATGCCTTTATCCAAAAAACCCAGGAACGGGTGACCGGTACCGTGCGGGTGAAGCTGTTTAAGGGGAACGCTCGGGTGGTGGGGCGCCGGTCTGACCTGGCCCTTTATAGTGAAACCCTGTCAACCTACAGCGACGACGACCAATTCGACCACCGCGCCGCCGAGGGCTTCATCTACGTTTGGGGCCTGCCCACCCGAGTTTGGGCGGAGCGGGTGCGCCAGGATGGCTAAAACCCCATGGCCCTGGCCAGGGTATCCAGGTCGGGGCTCAGCCCCGCCTGTACCTGGTTCTGGCTGTGGGTAATGGCGGTTTCAGGATCCTTTAGACCATTGCCGGTCAGCACACACACCACCGTTGCCCCAGCCGGTACCTGGTCCTTAACCTTGAGTAGGCCGGCCACGGAGGCGGCACTAGCAGGTTCACAAAACACCCCTTCCAGGGCCAGTAACCGATAGGCCTCCAAGATTTCTGTATCGGTAACGGCGCTGAAGCAGCCCTGGCTGGCGTCCCGTACCGCCTCCGCCCGTTGCCAGTTGGCTGGGTTACCAATGCGAATAGCCGTCGCCAGGGTGTGGGGATCCCTCACCATCTCACCATTTACCAGGGGAGCAGCTCCCGCTGCCTGAAACCCCATCATCCGAGGCAGGCGCTGACAACGTCTTTGCTCGTGGTACTCACAAAAACCCATCCAGTAGGCGGTGATATTTCCCGCATTACCGACCGGAATACAGAGCCAATCCGGCGCATCACCCAGGCTATCCACCACCTCAAAGGCGGCGGTCTTTTGCCCCTCCAGGCGAAAGGGATTGACCGAGTTCACCAGGGTGACCGGATAATCCTGGGCTAACTGGCGCACCCGATCTAGGGCCGTATCGAAGTTACTCTGGATGGCCAGCACCTCGGCGCCGTAGAGCAGGGCCTGGGCCAATTTCCCCAGGGCCACGTAACCGTCGGGGATGAGGACAAAAGCCCGCATGCCTGCCCGCCGAGCATAGGCCGCCGCCGCCGCCGATGTATTGCCCGTGCTAGCGCAAATCACCGCCTCCGCCCCCGCTTCCTTAGCCTTAGATAGGGCCATGGTCATGCCGCGGTCCTTAAAGCTACCGGTGGGGTTAAGGCCATCGTACTTAACCCAAACCGTTACCCCTTGACCCACCTGGGCTGACAACCCCGGCATGGGAATCAGAGGGGTATTGCCCTCCCGCAGGGTGACCACCGGGGTCTGGTCGGACACCGGCAGGTAGGCGCGGTAGGCCTCAATTAGGCCAGGCCAGGGTTGGGTGGCAGTAGCGGCGACAGGGACGGGCGGGGTCAAGCTTATAGTCACGGTCAACTCGGGTGGCAGGGATGCAAGGGTAAAATCGGAAAACATGCTGATTTTAGCGAAATTCTGCCCCCTTGCAGTGGTCAGGCGCAACCCGAGATAGCCCCCACCTCATCTCGGCGGCCAGCTAGCATAAAAAATGCTTGAGCCTTAATCCGATAGCTCCAACCGCAGAACTCCTCTGGGGGCGATCAGACGGGAAACGCAAAAGTTCACGACAATTCCTAATTATTAACATCTAGACAGAATAGTTCAAATCCCTTAATGTTTTGTCTAGGTACATTTTCTTATAACATTCCTTCAAGAAAAAATCCATGGACAATTTCAAATCTTCACAGTCCGGTGCTGCCGCCGCTGTTTTGTCTCCAGCTGCGGACCGTTCCCGGGCTAGTCAGGGGTCCATTGCCTGGATTGAGGTGCAGCGATCGCCTTACCCGTTAAGCCAGCAGGTGGAGCTGCTCAACCTCCAGGCCGAAGCCGAAGCCCTGCTGCTGCAGTTGCAAAGTCGACCTGATCGCGGTTTGGAGAGCTAAACCTTACCCTAAATTCAGGTCTGCCCGAACCTTAAACAGGGTGAACTGGGTCATTTTCCTGTGAATCAGCTATTCTTATGGGAAGCTTCAGGAAAATGGCTGATGTCCCATTCGAACCCTAGAGTTGTCGAGGTTGCTTCCTCCGCCGATTTCCCCGGAAGCATTCGATCTGACCAACGCAGGGCCTATTTGGCCCTGGGAGCCGCTATTCTGATGGCCCTCTTGGTCGGTGCGGGGTTGAAGTTATTAAAGTATGCTTCCATTCCAGACCGGGGCTATCGGGGGGGCGCAGAGCGAGTGGCTGTCACCCCTGGTTTTTCCCATACCTTCCATGCCGCCACTCCCGATCTGAGGTTGGCCAATCCCGGCCTACTGCCTTCTACCCCTTCCCGGGCACGACTGCAAACCGTGGTGGCGGGTCGTAGCGATCCCTTTGCATCCGTATTAACTCCTGGGCAGGTGGGGGCTATTGCCAATGCCGTTGTTACCCCAATCCCTTCCCCCCTGGTAGTCCCTCCCTTGCCCCAGAATTTAACCGGTACAACAGTTCCAACAACAGCGTCTGCGGCTAAGTCCGGGCCATTGACCTTGCCAGAGCGGTCAGGTTCATCAGCTTTGACTGTTCCCCTGGTTGGAGACACCCCTCAGGGGAATACCCCTCAAGGAAATAATAGGCTTAATCCCCAACCCATTTCGGCTCTAGATCAGATTGTAGTCACTGGAGTGGTGCAGGTGGGCAATCAAATCAGTGTGATCATTACTGAGCCCGGTAATCCCGGGGGGCGCCGGGTGACTGTTGGTGAGACCCTGGCCGCTGGCCAGGTACGTTTGCAGCGGGTGGACCTATCGGCTGGGGAGCCCCTGGTGATTCTGCGTCATCGAGGTAGCGATTACTACCGCAGCATTGGCCGTGGGGCAACTCTCTAGCCATGGCCAGGTCAGATCCACCCTCCGTCAGCCAGGCACCCAAGGGCCGATCACTCACCCTGGAGGGGCCATCCTACCCCTGTCCCCTCTGCTGGCAGGGGCAGTTGCAGCCGATGATATTAGTGGATGCCTACGGTTGCAGTCTCTGTCAGCAAATTTTGTTGGCCAATCTTGATCAGCAAACCGTACATCCTGTTGATGGTTCCCGACCCTTGGGTTGGCGTTGGCAGGGCTTTGGTTGGCAGCCCCTGCACCATCCTCCCCAGGATGTTACCTTTATCCTCTGGTGCCTGGCAGCCATTCTGGTGATCTTCCCCCCCACGCTGGTGGCCCTGGGGGCTTACCTGTTTCCTCCCCTCGAGGGCACCCCAGGTGGCAATTTGCCCTGGGGATGGGCGGCCCTTACCCTGATTCTCCATGGGCTGATGGTGGTATGGGTGTTGGCGGAATATTACCACCCCCCCCTCTATCGGCTCCTCCAGGTCAGACTGGAAAGACTCCTGTCATCCTGATTGGTTTGTACAATAATTAAAGGGGTGAGTTAATTCAGTGGTCTATTGATTTAGGCCTAAGCTTGTCTCTAACTATTTTGGTGCTCGTACCCCATGGTTGCCGCAGTTACCGTTGAACATTTGAAAAAGGCCTACGGATCGGTCCAGGCGGTTGAGGATGTATCTTTGACCATTCCGGCGGGGGAGATTTTTGGCCTGTTGGGGCCTAACGGGGCGGGTAAAACCACCACCATTCGTTGCCTTTGCACCCTGGCCACCCCCGACAGTGGTCGGCTCGAGGTGATGGGCATACCGGTGCTAGAGCAGCCCCGTCGGGTGCGGCAGTACCTGGGTTATATTGCCCAGGAGGTAGCCCTCGATAAGGTCCTGACCGGTCGAGAGCTGATGGCCCTGCAGGCAGACCTATACCATTTGCCCAAACCCATAGCCCAGCGGCGCATGGAGGAGATGGTGAGTCTTCTGGATCTGGGGGAATGGGCGGATCAGAAAACCGGTCGCTATTCCGGTGGTATCAAGAAGCGGCTAGACCTGGCCCTGGGCCTGCTGCATCAGCCCGAGGTGCTGGTGCTGGATGAGCCCACCGTCGGCCTGGATATTGAAAGTCGGTCGGCAGTGTGGACCTTTCTGCGCCAACTGCGGGCGACGGGCACAACGGTGCTAATTACCAGTCACTATCTGGAGGAGGTGGATGCCCTGGCAGATCGGGTGGCGATTATCGATCAGGGACGGGTGATCGCCAGTGGTCGTCCTACCGATCTGAAGGATCAACTGGGGGGCGATCGCATTACCCTGCGCCTCCGGGAATTTACCACCCTAGCGGAGGCGGAACAGGCTCAGCAGCAACTTTGCCAGCTACCCGTTGTACAAAATGTAATTATTAACACCGCCCAGGGAAATTCCCTCAACCTGGTGGTGGACCGCCAGACCAACGTCCTGGGGACGGTACAAGAGGCCATGGCGGCGGCGGGCTTGCCTATTTTCGGCATTGCCCAGTCCCGGCCCAGCCTGGATGATGTCTATCTGGCCGCCACCGGCCGCACCCTGATGGACGCGGAACTAGCCGCAGTGGGTCAACGTGATTTAAAACAAGAAAAGAAACAGGCCATGAAGGGAGGCTAACGAGCAAATACCATGGGCACATCCATACCGACTCCAGCCAGTAACCTAAGGGGAGATCCCTCCCTGCATAACTCCGATCTGCGCGCCTGGAAGGCCAGCCAGGCGGGCGATGGCGCCCGGCCTCTGGCGGATTTCTTCCAGGAAACCCTGGCCATGACCCGGCGGTTGTTCATTCAACTGCAGCGGCGACCTTCTACCCTAATCGCTGGGGTAATTCAACCCCTGATCTGGCTAGTGCTGTTTGGCGCCCTCTTCCAAAATGTGCCGGCCGGTCTGTTTGGCGAAAGCCGTAACTACGGCCAGTTCCTAGGGGCTGGGATTATTGTTTTTACTGCTTTTGGCGGCGCCCTGAATGCGGGCTTGCCGGTGATGTTTGACCGGGAGTTTGGTTTTCTCAATCGCTTTCTAGTCGCCCCTTTGGCTTCTCGCTACTCCATTGTGGTAGCCTCGGCTCTGTTTATTGCCACCCTCAGCTTAATTCAAACCGCCGCTATTCTGGGCCTTAGCGCCCTGTTAGGGGCCGGATTGCCCAACCCCCTAGGGCTGTTACTGGTGTTATCTATTGTGCTGGTCTTGGTGCTGGGGGTAACGGCCCTAAGCCTTGGGCTCACCTTTGCGCTGCCAGGGCACATCGAATTGATCGCGGTGATCTTTATCACGAACTTGCCCCTGCTATTTTCCAGTACTGCCCTGGTGCCCATGGACTTTATGCCCGGTTGGTTACAGTGGGTAGCCAGCCTTAACCCCCTCACCTACGCGATCGAACCGATCCGCTACGTCTACCTCCACGACGATTGGGGGTTGGGTAGCGTGGTGTTGCAAACCCCCTTTAGCGCCGTACCCTTGGGGGTTTGCCTGGTAGTTTTAGTCGGGTTTTGTGGCGCTGCTCTGGTACTGATTCAGCCCTTACTTCGCCAACGGATGGCCTGATGGCTACCCCTCCATTTCCCCCGGTCGATGGTCTGCTATAGTCTGGAACATTAGGGTTACAATTATGGTCTTTAGATTTAGCTAGGATACAACGGTGCTTCGAAAAACCTAGCCAATTTCTACCCTTGATCTTGACTGACAAACCTATGGTGATCCTTTCAAGGAGTATTTCAATGAACTACCCATCCACATGTTCCCGGTTAGGGTTAGCCAGTCTTGCGATCGCTGGTCTGCTAAGCCTAACCACCCAGGCCCAGGCTAATACTGGAACCGATCCGAATGCTCCTCCGGTGGTTGATCCCGGAACCGGGTTCAACAATGCCGAGGCTGGCGGTGGTGCCTTTGGCGAAACTGGATCCCCCTTCGATCTGATTCATCGAGCGGTGCTGATGAACGGAATGAGCCTCTCAGACTTTAGCAATCAGAACCAAAACCGCATGGCTGCCGAAGCCGCAAGTTTCCGGCAGCAACAGCAGCAAGCCCTGCGCAGGCAAAACCAGCCCGCTGCTACCCCTCCGGTAACCCCTACCCCCTGACCAGGTCCTAGCCGTTATAATCTCGACCGCTGCCATAGCGTAGGGCATCGCGCCAACGATGGCTGTAGTAGCGGGCCTGGGCGGGGAGGGATCTGTCCCTCTGGGCTAATTCCTCCAACAAGGGGGCGATGCTGTTGTATAGCCCCAAACGGCCATAGTCCGTTAGCCAGCTGATTAAGGTGAGTAGCCCTACGTGGGGGATGATTTTAGCCACCAGGCCAGGATGGTGCAGCCCCGTCACCAAAAGAGTTTTTGCCAGAGCTGGGAATTGCACCACATCCTGTAGAAAGGGCTTCATGATATCTTCCCCCATACCTGCCATGGCGGTGAAAATCGTACCCAGCAGGGTATTAATCTGCTGATCGGGGATTTGCTGATCGACCCCAACCCCCATGGATCGCTGAAATAACCAGGTCACCGCCAGGTTGGGCTGGTAGGGTTGCAGTAGCCCCAGGGGCCCCGCTCCTAAACAATCCGAGGTGAGGGCTTCATCAATGCCTAGGGTGAGTCGTTGCAGGTGCCGCAGCATCGCCCCAAAGCCCCCAAAACTCAAGGGCGATTGATGACCACTGCTATCCCCCACCGCCAGGGTGCGACCCCAGGGATAGCGCAGGGGGCTCCGTCGGTAGCAGGGAAACACTCCAAACAGGGCTCGTTTGACAGTCAACTGCTCAAGGGCAATGTTCTGATACTCCGGCAGTAGTTGCCAGTACTCCTCAAATAAATCGTTCAGGCTGAAACGGCGGGGGTCTCCATCCAGGTAGGTAAACAGATAGGTGGTGCGGCCATCCCGCGCCGGAAAGGCTTCCCAAAAATACTGACACTGGTGGCGCAGGGGAGTGAAGGACACCAGCAGATCGCCACTGTGGTTAGCGGTAAACCCCTCAGCACAACTGCCTACCACCAGGCAAAAGCCCTCAGGCACCTGTCCGGATCGCGCCTGCCGCACCAGGGGAGAACCGTGGCCCATGGCATCCACCAGTAGCCGCCCGGAGAGGGGTGGGTTAGGGTTGGTCTGGACCAAGACGCCGTCGGGGTGGAGGGTGGCCCGGGTAAAGCCGGTGGCTTCTCGCAGGCACCCCCCCGCCGCTAGAAACCGTTGCTTCAGGAGGGCCAGCAGGGCAACGGGATCAACCCCGACATTGAGCACATCCCTCACCCAGATGGGATCGTAGCCAGAGAACTGAATCCGAGCTGGGTTGTATTTAGAGGCGATCACCTGATGGAGTTCCGTCTCCGTCAGCAGGTCCAGCTCCACCAGCACCCCTAGCTCCTGGCGGGAAATGTTCCACTCCTGGGCTCGACCCCGTAGTTGACCCCGTTCCACCAGAGCCACCCGCCAGCCCCGCTGGGCCAAGACAGCCGCTAGCATGACTCCCAGGGTACCACCAGCGATGATCACATCCCAATCCACCTGACCTAGGGGCTCAGCCTCTGACTGGATAACCTCAGGGGGTGGAGGTAGATCCTTGCGATACTGCTGCCAAATCTGGTCCGCTTGAGCTAGGCCAGTTAGGGGATCCCCCGGCAGCCCCCCCAGCATGGTTTGGGTTAGGGTCATGGCGTTTGTTGCTTCCACCGGTCTAAGGCTTCTGCCAGGGCCATGGTCAAACTCAGCCGAGTTTGCTCGTGGGCCTGGCGTTCCGCCTCCAGGGCCTGACGGAGTTGCTGGCACTGAATCGTGAGGGCCTGGATCTGCTCCTCCGGAGAGGGGAGGGTGCCAGGGGCTGCCAGGGGGGGCGAGGGATGGGACGTTTCAGCCAGTTGGGTTGGCAGGGCTGCCCTTTCCTGACGCCGCTGCTGGGCTTCCCGATCGTAAAGCCGCTGCCAGTTGGCGGCGCTGTTGTAAGCCTTATCCCGCTGTTGTCGAAGTTCGGTCACCTGCTGCTGTAGGCGATGAACTTCGGCGATCCATTCAGTCAGATCTAGGTCCTTGGACATGGAGCAAATCGCGAGCTAGAACAACAACTGGGCCAGGGGTGGAGGTAGGGGCAGGATAATCATCACCAGCAGAGCCAGGGCGACCAGACCCAGGAGGTCCCGGCGATCGTCAAGCTCGCTGACATCGTTGAGGGCGGGCTCGTCTACAGCGGGAATAAAAAACAGTAAAATGGCCCAGATCAATAGCTCCGAGTGAATGAAGGCCAGAAATAACACCAGTAGTCGGGAAATTTGCCCGACCACACTGGCCATGCGCTGACCGTACATGGCATGGACAATGTGGCCACCATCCAGTTGGCCTACGGGCATCAAGTTAAGGGCGGTGACCAACAACCCCAAACAGCCGGAAATGGCCAGGGGATGGAGGTGAATTGCCTGGTTTAGGGTGAGGCTGTCGGTAAACACCAACTTAGCCACCAGCGCCACCAGGATCGATATGGTGGGGTTAAAGGCGTTGAAGTTAAGCAGCCTGGAGCTATCCTCCGGCATGGAAACCAGGGTAGATTGCCCCAACCCCCACCACAGCAGGGGCAGGGCGACCACTAAGCCGGCCAACGGACCCGCAATACCCACATCAAAGAGGGCACGGCGATGGGGAACGGGCGATCGCAGTTGAATAAAGGCACCAAAGGTCCCCAGGAAAAAAGGCACGGGAATAAAATAGGGCAGGGTAGCCCGCATGCTATAGCGACGGGCGGTGAGGTAATGACCCATTTCATGGCAAC
>JAYKIM010000115.1:0-2827 GCA_035286245.1 Cyanobacteriota bacterium
TGGCCTTTATGACCAAAAGCTTTGAGTCGACCAAGGGCTGGATGGACAAGTTTGTCAGCGATAACAGCATTACCCAGGGTGGTTTGATCGACAACCTGGGAGGCTTGATCGAAGGGTCTAAAACCAAGTTAGACTACCTGGGCGCCTCTTTGGATGTATCGGTTAAGTACTACCAACACACCGGTACCCAAACCCTGGCCCGGCGGCTAATTGAGCGAGCTGTGGCGGAGATCTAACCCCACCCTCAACCCAGCCAGGTTAATCTTAGCAACCCTGGCCGGGTTGGTTCGTAACGTTGCAACATCAGGAGATTCCCATGCAGGTTAATTTTTCTAAGGTTAGTTTTTCTAAGGCGTTAATTAGTTGTGTGGCCAGCCTGCTGGTGCTGCTGATCAGCCCTATGGGTAGTGCGGCCCTGGCCGCCCCCCTCAATGATGCGGTGGTGTCAGCCGGCCAAAACTATCTGTCTGCCGTGCTGGATAGCTACCTCAAGTCCTCCCAGGGCAGCTATGGTGATCAGCTAAAGCAGGCTCAGACCGTTGTTAACGGCCTGGCCGCCCAACTAGAAAAGGCCGCTGATCCGAATCTTGCCGCCAGCGATCGCCGGGCCATCCTGCGGCAGGTGAGTCAGTCCCAAAAATCCCTCAAGGATGTGGCCAGTGCCTTTAGCGGGCTAGCCCAGGATAGTGCCGCCTTTGACGAGGGTCTGGAAACCGCCGTGGAAAATCTGCTCAAGGCGGTGAAGGGGGATGTGCATCGGCAACTGAACCAAAATCAAGATGCCCTCAAACAAGTGGCTACTGTGGTCAACGCCCTGGCGGATAATGCCGGCAACATCGATGAAAGTAATCTGACCAAGGTGCTGGAATCCGTTGGGGATAATATCAACTCCCTCAACCGGGCCTTTGATCTGGGTAGTCAAGCCCTTAAGGCGGTGTCCACCCTAGCCGGTTAAGGCTAACCTCTAAGGTCTCCTGGGGGTATAACCGGATGATACCCCCAGGGTCCTGAGTCCTAGGCTGACGCCATTCTTCTTTAGGAGAACTCCCCATGAACCAGATCAAGACCCTTGCGCTGTTAGCCCTGCTCTCAGGGGTGTTGCTTGCCCTCGGTTACCTCGTGATTGGTGGCCCCACCGGCATCATCATAGGTTTGGTGATGGCTGCCCTGGGCAACTTCAGTTCCTGGTATTTCTCAGACAAGATTGCCCTGAGCGCCTATCGGGCCCAGCCCGTCACCCAGGATCAAGCCCCTGGGGTTTACGAGATTGTCGAACGCCTCAGCCTGCAGGCGGAGATTCCCATGCCGGGGGTGTACCTGATCCCTAACCCGGCCGCCAATGCCTTTGCCACCGGCCGTGATCCTAGCCATGCGTCGGTAGCGGTTACCCAGGGCATCGTGGCGATGCTGACTGATGAGGAATTAGAGGGGGTGATTGCCCACGAACTCTCCCACATTCTCAACCGCGATACCCTCACCCAGGCGGTGGCCGCCACCATTGGTGGAGCGATTTCCTCCCTGGCCTATATGGCCCAGTGGGCCAGCTATGGTATGGCCTACAACCAGGACGATCGCCGCAGTCCTAACCCCTTGGGTCTGCTGTTGGCGGTGTTTCTAGCCCCCCTGGCCGCCACGGTGATTCAACTGACCATTTCTCGCACCCGTGAGTTTGAGGCCGATGCCGATGCTGGCCGCCTCACCCAAAACCCCCGGGCCCTGGCCAGGGCCCTAGAAAAGCTGGAGGCCAGCGCCCGCCAGGTGCCCCTGCAGGGTAACCCGGCCTTTGAACCCCTGTTAATTGTCAATGCCTTTAGCCGGGAGGGGCTAGCTACCCTATTTGCCACCCATCCCTCTACCGAAGCCCGGATCGAAAAGCTGTTGGCCCTGGAGGCGGAGCTGGTGAAGGCCACCGCCTCATCACCCTGATGTAGGTTGACCGACTTCTCCGGGCTCCTGGGTTCTGACGCCTGTCCCCCCTTAGAGGACCGCCGAATCTACGCCGGGTACTGCTCCTGCTCCTTCGTCTCGGTCCCGCTATAGGTGGCTAGGGCGACATCGGGCAACCCTGTCTCCAGGGACTTAGACCCATGGCCCAGGGCCGCCTCCACCAAACCTAAAAATAGCGGGTGGGGGGCACTGGGGCGGGATTGAAATTCTGGATGGAACTGGCTGGCAATAAAGAAGGGATGGCTGGGCAGTTCAATGATTTCCACCAGACGACCGTCGGGGGATGTGCCGCTGACCACGTAGCCCGACTCCAGGAAAAGATTACGGTAGGCGTTATTAAACTCATAGCGGTGCCGGTGCCGTTCGTAGATCACCTCCTGCTGGTAAAGCCGGCTAGCCAGAGTATCGGGGGATAGGCGGCAGGGGTATAGGCCGAGGCGCATGGTGCCCCCCAAATCCACCACATCCTGCTGTTCGGGCAACAGGCTAATCACCGGGTTAGGGGAATGGGGGTCAAACTCCGAGCTATCAGCCCCCGGCAGATGGGCCACATGGCGAGCCCATTCCACCACCGAGCATTGCATACCTAAACAAAGCCCCAGGAAGGGGATACCATTTTCCCGGACGTATTGGATGGTGCGAATTTTGCCCTGGATCCCGCGGGTGCCAAAGCCCCCCGGCACCAGCACCGCATCAATGCCGTTGAGATAGGTGCCGGGGCAGACCGTTTCTAAATCCTCAGAATTGATCCACCGGATATTTAAGCTGGCCCGGTGGGCGATCGCCGCATGGCGTAGTGCCTCCACCACCGACAGGTAGGCATCGTTAAGACTGACGTACTTGCCCACAATCGCCACATTCAGGGGACGGCTGGAATTAG
>JAYKIM010000116.1:0-6027 GCA_035286245.1 Cyanobacteriota bacterium
TGCCCGAGGTCTGGCGAGATCGCCTGGCGACCCTGGGCCTGTCTCCCCTGGAGGAACTGGCGGAGGCCCTGTTGGACTTTCAATCCCTGGCGGATCTGCAGGACTGGTGGCAGCTATGGCAGGAGCAGCAAGGCCAGGTGTTGGCGGCGTTGGTGGAACACCTGGGTCAACCCCTAGACAGTTGGGAGCCGCCCTTAATCACCCAGGTGCAGCGGTTGGGCCGCCAGCAGTTGACCACCCTGCAGGAAGATTTACCGGGGTTCAGCAGCCTGGCGGATCTAGCCACCTGGTGTGAGCAGGCCAAGTCGCGATCCTAAGGAGGCAAGGGGTCAGTTATGAGTAATCGATAATCAGTGGTCAGCAATCTTGATGGGCAAAGGGTAAGGCCCTATTGATCATCAAGATTACTGACCCCGACAAAACCCCCTCACCGCCTGAATCACCCGTAAATTAGTCCCCTGCTCTCGCAGGTGAACCCAAGCCTGGATCTGCTCCGCCGCAATGGTGGGAAAGGCCAGGCTATACTCCACCAACTGCGCCTGGCTGCCACGCAAATCAAAAATACTCACCCTGCCATCACTGTAGATCCACAATTCCGGCACCCCCAGGGCCTGGTAAATCGGTCGCTGATGGCCCGAACCCCTGGCGATATCCACCTCGATCTCCAAATCCGGAGGCAAATTCGGGGGAATATCTGGATTCAGCCCCCGCACCAGGGCGGCGTGGTGCACATAGAAACAACTATCCGGTTCAATCCCCTGGTCTAAATCCTCCCGGTTCCAGGTCATCGACCCCAAATCTACCAGGTCTAACCCCAGCTCCTCCGCCAGGGCAAACACAATTTTGCTGAGCAGTCGATTGACAATTTCATGGAGCTTACCAGGCATGCGCACCTCCAAAGCCCCCTGGTGATAGGCCAACCGGGTAGGGCGATCGTCCCCCAGCTCCGTCAGCAGCAGTTGATAGTGGGGCCAGCTCAACCCCGTCACCGTCATGGCACTACCAGGCGCCAACAAAATCTGACTGAGGGGAGCGGCCAGGGCAACGGACATGGGTAAAGAACCACCAGTATTAGAACCTATCTTAGGATAACTTCAGTGGAGAAATCAGTAATCAGGGGTCAGGGGTCAGGAGCCCTCTGTATTCAGGTTCCTACCCACAGGAGGGAGTGTTCAGAGAACCGTGGTAGATACGGAGAGTCATGAAGGGCTCGGCCCTTGATGGTAAGGTCAAGCAGTGGGTAGGATGGATGGGCCGGTCAGGCACCGGCCTGGAGGCGATCGCCAGGAGTGTCCAGGGCCGTTGCTCCTCCGCCCATGGGTCGGTCTGGGGAAGCCCACCGCTTGACCAGCAACACCCGCCAGTTCAAGGCCTGGCTGCCCAGCGGTGGGCGGTGGCCATTAAACCAGACCGATAGAGACCATTTAACCGTTCAGGGGTCACCATGCACAAAATTCCAGTCACCGTTGTCACCGGCTTTTTAGGGGCCGGAAAAACCACCCTGCTGCGCCACCTACTACAAAACAACCAGGGGCGCCGCATTGCGGTGTTGGTGAATGAATTTGGCGAAGTCGGGATTGATGGGGAACTGTTAAAGGCCTGTCGGGTGTGCGACGACGACGACCCCCAGGACACCATTCAAGACACCATCGTGGAGCTGGCCAATGGCTGCCTCTGCTGCACCGTGCAGGAGGAGTTTTTGCCCACCATGCAGACCCTACTGAAACGGCGGGATCAGCTAGACTGCATTCTGATTGAGACCTCCGGCCTGGCCCTACCCAAACCCCTGATCCAGGCCTTTCGCTGGCCTGAAATTCGGACCGGGGCCACCGTCGATGGGGTGGTGACGGTGGTGGATTGCGAAGCCCTAGCGGGGGGGCAGTTTGTCGGCGATCTGGAGGCCCTCCTGGCCCAACGCCAGGCCGATGACAGCCTGGACCACGACACCTCCCTGGAGGAACTATTTGAGGATCAACTGGCCTGTGCCGACCTGGTGTTGCTCACCAAGGTGGATCGGGTGGATGGCCCCGCCCAAGAGCGTCTACAGCAGTGGTTAACCACCCAACTGCCCACCGGGGTAAAAATTGTCCCCTGCCACCAGGGGGAGGTCAGCCCCGATCTGCTGCTGGGTTTCAATGCGGCGGTGGAAGACCAGCTCGACTCGCGCCCCAGTCACCACGACGGCGAAGCAGACCATGAGCACGATGAGGACATTACCGCCCTGCACATTGTCCTAGACCAGAGCTTTGACCCGGCGGAGTTGATTAGCCGTCTACAATCCCTGGTGCAGCGCTACGAAATCTACCGAATTAAGGGGTTTGTGGCCGTGCCCAACAAGGCCATGCGCCTGGTGGTGCAGGGGGTGGGCAACCGCTTTGATAGCTTTTACGATCGCCCCTGGCAAACCGATGAACCCCGCCACACCCGGCTAGTCTTCATTGGCGACTTCTCCGCCCCTGAGGCAGGCCCCCCCCTCTCCCGGGAAACCCTGATCACCCTGCTGACCCAGCCCTAACCATTATTTTTATGGCCCGTGTTGGTTACACCCTACCGGTCTTTGCCGTGGCCGCCGCCAAGGCGGCCCTGATCCATCTGCAGGGGGAGGGTTCGGCGCTGCCCTCAACGGTCACCCTGGATCTCCTACCGGGGGAAGCCACCATTCCCCTGCAACAGGTGGCGCGGCTGGGGCCTGGCAGTGCCCTGGCCATCACCCTCAGTGACCCCGGCGATAACCTGGACCTGACCCGCCACACCCCCATTTGGGCCTGGGTGCAGACAGGGCCTCGCCGGGAGGGGCCCCTGGTGCTGGTGGCCGGCGAGGGGGTGGGCAAAACCGCCGCCGGGGAACCCGCTATCTATCAGTACGCCCGGCGTCTGTTTGAGGCTAACCTGCTGCCCCTAATCGGGGCGGAGCAAACCATCACGGTGTCGATTATTATGCCGGAGGGGCGGCAACTGGCCCAACGCACCTCTAACGAAGCCTTTGGGGTGCTGGAGGGGTTGTCTCTGCTGGGTACCAGCGGCCTTTCCCAACCCCTGTCTGTGGCCGATCACCTGGAGACCCTGCGCCAGGTGTTGCAAACCAAGGTGCGATCGCAGCCCCACCTGGTGTTTTGCGTCGGCAACCACGGCCTCAACGTTGCCCAACGGCTAGGGGTTCCCGACAGTGCCCTGGTGCAAACCGGCAATTGGATTGGGGCCCTACTGGTGGAGGCGGCTTTACGCGGGGCAGAATCGGTGCTACTGCTGGGTTACCAGGGCAAATTGGTGAAGCTGGCCGGTGGTATTTTCCACACCTCCAGCCACCTGGCCGATGCCAAGCTCGAGATCATCGCCGCCGCCGTGGCCCATACCGGCGGCGACCTGGGGGCCCTGCAGGTGGTGTTAGCGGCCCAGACGGCGGAGGCGGCTTACCAAAGGTTAGGGGAGTTGGGCCTGGCGGATCGGGTGTTCCATCGCCTGGCGGCTACCATTTCGGAGAAGGCCCAGGCCTATGGGCAGCGGTACGGCAATGTCCTGCTGACCATGGGTACGGTGTTATTTGACCGCCAGGGCCAGGTGATCGCCCAGGATGCTACCGCCAGCCAATTACTGAATAGGGGTATTTGATATATGGCGTTTGCCATTGGTCAGAGTGACGGAGGGTAACTCGCCAAACAGGTTTTTGTAGTCCCGACTAAAGTGCCCCGAGCTCCAAAAGCCAAAGTGGCTGGCAATCTCAGTCACCGTTACCTGCCCAGGATCGGCCTGGGTCAGTTGGTGACGCACCGCTGTCAGACGTAATAACTTGAGGTAAGCCATGGGGCTGACCCCCAAAACCTCCTGGAAACCGTAGTGCAAAGGCCGCTGACTGGTGTGCAGGGCCTGGCAGAGGCTGGCCAGGGTGAGGGGTTTGTCCAGGTGACTTTCCATGTAGAGTTGGGCTTGCTTAACCAGGTCAGCCCGGCGAAGAGAGGCCCAGGGGACCTGCTTGCCCTGGGATCGGGGTAGGGCGTCAATCAACAGGGGTAAAAAATCCTCCAGGATCAGGTGGGAAGACCGGCCCTGGCTGAGGGACTGGGGCTGGGTGAGGGCGAGGTGGTGCAAGCTTCTCAGATAGTCGTGCACCTCCTGACTCTGGTGCGGCAGGCTGGCATAGTTAGCTCCCAGGAAGGTGTTATTCAGATCCGATCGACCCAGGGCTTCGGCGCAGCCGTCAAAGGTCTGCCGATGGATTTGCACCACACAGACCTGGCTGTGGGCAGGCAGGATTAAATTAACCTCCCGGCTAGGGTCAAACCCAAACACCACATCGGTGGAGATGGGGACTCCATGGGACAGCAAATCTCGAACACCCCCCCGCAGCAGGAAGGAAAACTCCAAGTGTTCCTTATCCTTAGCTCCCACCACCTGCATGGCGGCGCTAATGTCAACAAAACTCAAGTTAATCTGACCATAGTCGAGGGTCAGAAATTGGCAGCCAAAGGGCGCTAAACTTACCGGTTTGACCTGGGTTTCCCGACGACGGTTGAAGGCAAGGGCCAGGGCATCAGCATCTGAAAAGTTGGTCTTAGCAGCAAGGGAGGGCTGCATTGGTTTTGCGATCACAACCTTAGTAACCCTGCATTCTAAACAGTCTGCACCGATATTGATGAGGTAGATTAGCCCGTTAGGTTCCTGCTATTTTGTAATGCAAGCCTCTTGGGTGTCAACCGGATGGGCTTTTGCTGGCTTGGCTGCTGCTACTACTGGGCCAGTAATTCATGCCCCAGGATTGCCCCCAGCGCTGTAGGCTGGGTTAAGCAATATGACTGACCGATAACCCACCATGGCTACCATCAACGACAACTACCTGAAACTGAAGGCGGGCTACCTGTTTCCAGAAATTGCCCGGCGGGTGACTGCCTTTGCTGAGGCTAACCCCGATGCACCGATCATTCGCCTGGGGATTGGCGATGTCACCGAACCCCTGCCCGCCGCCTGCCGGGCCGCCATGGTGGCGGCGGTGGAGGATATGGGCGATCGCGATCGCTTCAAGGGCTATGGTCCCGAGCAGGGCTACCTGTGGCTGCGGCAAAAAATTGCCCAGCAGGACTTTCAATCCCGGGGCTGTGACGTGGACCCCAGTGAGATTTTCATCTCCGATGGCTCCAAGTGCGACTGCGGCAATATTCTGGATATCTTTGGTGACCATAACTCCAT
Organism: Cyanobacteriota bacterium; assembly: GCA_035286245.1. Classification (GTDB taxonomy): domain Bacteria; phylum Cyanobacteriota; class Cyanobacteriia; order Phormidesmidales; family Phormidesmidaceae; genus Nodosilinea. Next base: position 5,182 of record JAYKIM010000116.1, read on the forward strand.
TGCCGTCACCGATCCGGTCTACCCCGTCTACGTTGACACCAACGTGATGGCGGGCCACACCGGCCCCGTTAACGAACGGGGGGAGTACGGCGGCCTGGTCTACCTACCGATCAACGCTGAAAATAATTTTATTGCCCGCATTCCCGATCAGCCGGTGGATCTGATTTACCTCTGCTTCCCCAATAACCCCACCGGGGCGGTGGCCAGTCGCGCCCACCTACAGGCCTGGGTTAACTACGCCCGCGCCCACGGCTCGATTATTTTCTTTGACGCCGCCTACGAAGCGTTTATCACCGATCCGGCCATCCCCCACTCTATTTACGAAATCGAAGGGGCCCGGGATTGCGCCATCGAGTTTCGCTCCTTTTCTAAAAACGCGGGCTTCACCGGCACCCGCTGTGCCTTAACCGTGGTGCCCCAGTCCCTGCGGGGTAAGGCCGCCGATGGTAGCGAGGTTTCCCTCCATAGCCTCTGGAACCGGCGTCAGTCCACCAAATTTAATGGGGTTTCCTATATTGTGCAGCGGGGGGCGGAGGCGGTTTATACCCCCGAGGGTCAGGCGGAAATCCAGGCGCTGGTGAGCTTTTACATGGAAAATGCCCGGATCATTCGGGAACAATTGACCGCGGCCGGCCTGCAGGTCTACGGCGGCGTCAATGCCCCCTACGTCTGGGTGAAAACCCCCCACGGCCTCTCCAGTTGGGACTTCTTTGACAAGCTCCTGCACAGTTGCCACGTGGTGGGCACCCCCGGCTCCGGCTTTGGTGCCGCCGGGGAGGGCTATTTCCGCATTTCCGCCTTTAATAGCCGGGCCAACGTGGTGGAGGCCATGGAGCGGGTCACCCA
>JAYKIM010000117.1:0-28790 GCA_035286245.1 Cyanobacteriota bacterium
CTTGAAGCTCAGTTAGCTAAAGCGCTGACCCAGGGGCGGATAAACTAACCCCCGATGGCGTACTATCCTTAAGGCCAGTAACCTGCGGCGGATTGTTTAAGTTCTATGCAACCTGTTGACCTGACCACCCTGATGGCGGTGGTGCATGACCTGCAGCGGGACTGGGTGCCCTGCCGCTGTGAGCAGGTGGTCCAGTGGCAGACCACCTGCCTGGCCCTGGCCCTGCGCACCTTCGATCAGCGGGGTTGGCTGACCCTTTCCTGGCATCCCCAGGCGGCCCGGCTGCACCTGGGGGAGGCCCCTCCCCGGGGTCAAGATACCTTCACCTTTAGTCAACAACTCAAGCACCAGCTCAACCAGCTGGTGTTGGTGGCTATCACCCCCCTGGCCCCCTGGGAACGGGTGGTGGATTTGCAGTTTGGGCAACGGCCTGGCGATCCGCCCCTGTGGCATCTCTACGTGGAGATCATGGGCAAGTACAGCAATGTGATTTTAGTAAATGCTCAGGGCCAGATCGTCACCGCCGCCCACCAGGTGAGTGAACAGCAGTCCCGGGTCCGCCCCATCCAAACCGGCGAACCCTACCAACCACCCCCCGCCTTGCTGGGCCCCTGCCCCAGTCGCCAGGAGTCTCTACAGGGTTGGCGGGAGCGCCTCACCCTGGTGCCGGGTCCCCTGGGGAAGGTCCTATTACAGAGCTATCGGGGGTTGAGCTCCAGCCTGGTGCGATCGCTGCTGGCCCAGGCCCAGATCGAACCCCAGCGGGACTCCGGCCAGTTAACCCCCGCCGACTGGGAGCGCCTCTTTCAGGGTTGGCAACGCTGGTTAGGGGCCCTGGATACGGGGGATTGGCACCCTGCCCTGACCGCCGATGGCTATACCCTGCTAGCCTGGGGCCAGCCCGGGGAGGCTTCGGTCCACCAGGTCTTGCAGGGGTACTACAGGGCCGAGCTGGACCGGCAGCGGTTTAGTCAACTGCACAACCAGCTGCAGCAGAAGCTGAAAACCGCCCTGGCTAAGGTCCAGCACAAGGCAGAGGGCTTTCGGCAGCGCCTGGCTGACTCCGTCCAGGCTGATCCGTTGCGGCAGCAGGCCGACCTGTTGATGGCCTACAGCCACCAATGGCAGCCCGGCCTCACCCAGCTCACCCTGCCGGATTTTGCCACCGGCGCCCCCACCACTATCCCCATCGATCCGGATAAAACCGCCATTCAACAGGCTCAACGCCTTTATAGGCAGCACCAAAAATTACAACGGGCCCGCCAGGTGGTGGTTCCCCTGCTGAGGGCGGTGGAGGCGGAATTGGCCTACCTACAGCAGGTGGAGGCCAGCCTCAAACAGCTGGCCACCTACCAGGAACCGGCGGACCTGGAGGCCCTGGGGGAGATTGAACAGGAACTGGTGCAACAGGGGTACCTGGTGGTCCCAGGTTACCGCCCCCCGGCCCCCGGTCGGGCCCAATCGGAGGGCTTTCGCCGCCACTTCAGCCCCGACGGTCTGCCGGTGTGGGTGGGGCGCAACAATCGCCAGAATGACCTGCTGATTTCCACCGTGGCCAGCGACTACGATCTGTGGTTCCATAGCCAGGAAATCCCCGGGAGCCACGTACTGTTGAGGCTAGAGCCGGGCCAGGTGCCCAGCGATCGCGATCGCCAGTACGCCGCTGACCTGGCCGCCTACTTTAGCCAGGCCCGCCAGGCAGACCAGGTACCGGTGGTGTATACCCAACCCCGCCACGTTTATAAACCCAAGGGGGCTCGTCCGGGTATGGTAATTTATAGGCAGGAAACCGTGATCTGGGGCCAGCCTCGCCGGGTAGAGGAAGAACTGAGTCCCCAAGCCAATCCATAGCGGTATCTCTGCCATGACCTTAATTGCGATTAACGTACTCTTAGAGCCAGACCCAGCTACGGTCGAGCGGGCAAAGGCGGTGAATAGTCGGCTGCGGGAGAGTTACCCCGACGGATTTGCCTTCGATGCCAACCACGCCCCCCACATCACCATTCTCCAGCGGTTTGTAGAGACGGCGGATCTTGACCAGGTTGTTGAGGCTGTTATCCAGGCACTGGCTGTAGAGCCGCCCATTAACTGGCAGAGCAGGGCGATCGGCTACTATGATTTAGCCTCCAACAATCTTGCCCTGGCGGGGATCGTCATCGAACCAACCCCGGATCTGGTTCGACTCCAGCAAAGCCTCATCGACGCCGTCGCTCCATTTGCCGTGGAGCAGGGGACAGGGGAGGCTTTTGCGCCCCGCCTCGACGGTGGAGCGATTAGTCAGCCCACGGTAAACTACGTCAATAACTTCGTCGGCCCCCGCACCGGCACAAATTATAACCCCCATCTAACCGTCGGTATCGGCACCCGGGACTGTGTGGACGCCCTCAAGGCAGAACCGTTTCAGGTCTTCCCGGTGCGGGCCCAATCCGTAAGCCTTTACCAAATCGGAGATTTCGGTGTTGCCCAGAAAAAACTCTATGATCTCTACCACTGCTGATCCACTCCCTAGTTGGAACGATAGCCCTGCTAAGCAGGGGATCCTGGACTTTGTTGCCAGGGTGACAACCATAGGATCGCCAGACTTCTTACCATTGCCAGAACGTATTGCCGTCTACGATAACGACGGTACCCTTTGGCCGGAAAATCCGATGCCCTTTCAAGCCGTCTTTGCCCTGGACGAACTGAAACGGCGCCTGCCCACAGAGCCCGAACTGGCCGCTGATGCCATGGTGCAGGCGGCCCTGGCCGGCGACCTGGCAAAACTCCTGGAAGGTCAGCACTTCGACGGCCTGATGCGGGTGCTGGCCCTCACCCATGCCGGCATGACCGTGCAAGAGTTTGGTGAGGCCGTGGAGGCTTGGCTGGCATCCGCCCACCACCCGCACTTTGCCAGGCCCTACCACCAACTGACCTACCAACCCATGCAGGAACTCCTGGCTTACCTGGGGGGGAATGGTTTTAAGAACTTCATCGTTTCCGGTGGCGGTGCTGATTTCATGCGAGTTTGGGTAGAGCGCGTCTACGGCATACCCCCAGAGCAGGTTGTGGGCTCCACAGCCCGGACCACCTTTGCACTAGGGGCTAGCGGACCGGTGCTCACCAAAACCCTCGACTATTTATTTGTGAATGACAAAGCGGGCAAACCGGTCGGTATTCACCAGTTCATTGGTCGGCGGCCGACGGTATGCTGTGGCAACAGTGATGGTGACCACGCCATGTTGCAGTACACCACCATCAACAACCCCCGTCCCAGTCTCGGTCTGATCGTCCACCACACCGACGGTGAACGGGAATACGCCTACGACGCTACCCCCAAGAGTACCGGCAAACTGGTGGAAGCGCTTCAGGAGGCTCCCGATCGCGGCTGGCTGGTGGTAGATATGAAGCAGGATTGGAACACTATCTTCCAGCCCAATTAGAGTGATCTCCGCCGCCATGGGAAACGGGATTGATTAAATGTCTCTACCGGTAGACCGTCGCCCCAGTTCATTTAGCCCTTCCCCCACCAGGGAGAGACCGGTCACCATCAGGGTGAGGGCCAAACCAGGGAATAGGGCAGGCCACCAGATGCCGGTGGGAAGAGCATCCAGGGCTTGACGAATATCCGCCCCCCACTCCGGCACCTGTTCTGGCAACCCCAACCCCAAAAATCCCAGCCCCCCCAGCACCAGGATGGCGTCGGCGGCATTCAGGGTAAACAGTACCGGTACGCTCTGGATCACGTTCATCATCAGATAACGGGTCAGTACTGTCCAGGTGGAGGCCCCCAGGGCCTGGGCCGCCTCAATAAAAAGCTCGGTTTTTACGCTGACCGTATGGTTGCGTACCACCCGGAAATATTGGGGAATGTAGGCAATACTGAGGGCGATCGCCGCATTCACCACCCCCCGCCCCACCACAAAGGCCAGGGTGACTGACAGCAACAACCCCGGTAAGGTATAAATCGTATCCATCAAAAATACCAGGGCTCGATCCAGGGAGCCACCCAGGTAGCCACTCACCATGCCCAGGGGTACCCCAATTGCCAGGCTCAGGATCGTGGCTAACAGCACCACCTGCCAGGCCGCCCGACTACCAAATAGGGTGCGGGCAAACACGTCGTAACCCTGCCGACTGGTGCCAAACCAGTGATTCAGGTCAGGGGTCTGATGAATAGGATTTTGTAAGGCGGCGGTGGGATCTTGGATCAGGCCCCACGTCTGAAAACTGGGAGAAAGTAAGGCAACGATCACAAACCCCAGGGTGAGCCCCAGGCCCACCATCATCAACCCCGAAGACACACTAAGGCTAGGGATGGCTAGTCGATCTTTCAGGGCCGCCGGGCCAGGGAAGGGAGGACTGGGCACCAAGGCCACCTCAACGGACGAACCACCCCATTATGCCAGAGTCAAGGACCGTACCAGACTCTCCTCAGATCCGGCAAAAACCAGGAGGTTAAAGTCCATTACCCTTTCCCTTGACCCTCACTCCCGACTCAGTATTTTTGGGGCTCGGGGGACAAATGGAGCATTTTGAGCCTCAATAGGAGTTGGGTGTATCTAGCAGCCCTCGCTGCGATAGGAGTATGTTTTGTAAATTTATGTTTTGTAAATGGCTGGGGGAAATTTTTAATGAAAAACCGTCATAGCCTCAAGATTACTTCAAGGGCCCCCTAAACCTCCCCAGCAGCCTTATCTTGGGAGTACCATGCTACTGCAAGGGCGTCTCGGCAATCGGGAGGCTTTGACCGTTCCTTCGGTCACCTACCTGGGCGGGTGTTTGAAAAGCTAAAGAGCGTCTCAACTTATACCTATACTTAATACTTATACCTATGGAGTGGGATAATATCTTCAGAATTCACCGTTTTGGCCACCTCTTGGCGGTCAACTATACCTGGGACAGCACCCGGGACAGCCATTTTCAAGCAACCTCTTACTGAGATTTGTACCCACCACTAGGATCACCATAGGGGGAAGGATTATTCGAGTAAAATGGAATCTGTAGATAGTTATGGTAAATCTATAAAGACCTCTTTTATCTGTATTAGTAATACTAATGATTATTAGTCCCACAGAGATCACCGATGTTTTGGTGATTAAGCCTAGGGTTTTCGAGGATGATCGTGGTTTTTTCATGGAGAGCTTCAATCGTAAGCTCTTTTTTGAAAAGACAGGGCTCGATCTTAATTTTGTTCAGGATAACTATTCCCGTTCCGCCCAGGGGGTGTTGCGAGGTCTTCATTATCAAATCCAGCAGCCCCAGGGTAAGTTGGTGCGGGCTGTGGTGGGGGAAGTCTTTGATGTAGTGGTTGATATCCGCCGCAGTTCTCCAACCTTTGGGCTCTGGATTGGCGAGTATCTGAGTGCTGACAATAAACATCAGCTGTGGATTCCTCCTGGGATGGCCCATGGCTTTCTAACTCTGTCGGAGGCCGCTGAGATTCTGTATAAAACTACGGACTACTATGCTCCGGCCTATGAGCGTGCGATCCGTTGGGATGACCTCGACATAAATATCACCTGGCCCCTGACTGGTGCCCCTATTCTTTCTCCTAAGGACCTGGATGGGGCTTGGTTAAAAGATGCTGAGGTGTTTGCCTAATGCGTATTTTACTCACGGGCAAAGATGGTCAACTGGGTTATGACCTGCAAGCTTGCCTTGGGCCTAGCCATCATGTGTTTGCCTATGGACGTGATCGCCTGAACTTAGAGGATCCAGCCATGATCCGTGAGGTGATCGCTCAGTGTCGTCCCGACGTGATTGTGAATGCGGCGGCCTATACTGCTGTGGATAGGGCTGAGCAAGAATCGGACTGCGCCCATGCGATCAATGCGGTGGCTCCCCAGGTGATGGCCGTCGCCGCCCAAGATCTCGGAGCCGCTATTCTGCACGTTTCCACCGACTATGTTTTTGATGGCAACCATAACGTTCCCTATCGAGAGGAGGACCCGGCCCGCCCCCTGGGGGTTTACGGTCAATCCAAGTGGTTGGGGGAACAGGCGGTTCAGCAAGGTTGCGATCGCCATATGGTGGTGCGTACCGCCTGGGTCTACGGGGCAGGCGGCAAAGGAAACTTTGTCAAAACCATGGTGCGTCTCGGTGCAGAACGGGAAGAATTAAGGGTAGTGGTGGATCAGGTGGGTACCCCCACCTGGACCGGGGACCTGGCCCAGGCCATCGGTCAGTTTCTTCACCACCTTGTCCCCAGCGACCCTAGGGTGGCACCGGTGACTGGTCTCTACCATTTCACCAATAGTGGAGCCATCAGCTGGTACGACTTTGCAGTGGCTATTATCGAGGCAGCCACTGCCCTGGGCTTTCCCCTCAAGGTGAAGCAAGTGGTACCGATCACTACGGCGGAATATCCAACCACTGCCCAACGGCCAGCCTATTCGGTTTTGTCTGGGCAGAAAACCGCCAGCCTCCTCGGCCATCCGGCCCCCCACTGGCGTCCTGGGCTATGGTCTATGCTGGGGCAGTTGGCCAAACAGAAAGGTCTGTCGACTTCATGAAAGGTGATGTTAAACTCAAACAAGAAATATTAATTCCTATTTTCTTCAGTCCTACCTAACCCCCTGTATTCCTGCCCTATAACCTCAAGGTTTATCTAAACTCCTATGAAAGCCATTATTCTCTCCGGTGGTCGAGGCACCCGTCTTCGCCCCCTCACCTATACCGGTGCTAAGCAGCTTGTCCCCGTAGCTAATAAGCCCATTCTTTGGTATGGCATCGAAGACCTCGTGGCCGCTGGCATTACTGAGATTGGTATTATTATCAGTCCGGAAACCGGTGCAGAGGTGAAGGCTAAAACCGGCAATGGTGAACGGTTTGGCGCCCAAATTTCCTACATTCTCCAGGAGGAGCCGGCCGGGCTCGCCCACGCGGTCAAGGTGGCCCAGCCCTTCCTCCAGGATTCTCCTTTTGTCATGTACCTGGGGGATAACCTGGTCCAAAGTGATCTAAATACTTTCCTGGACGAGTTTAAGGCTAAGCACCTGGATGCCCTGACCCTACTCTGTGAGGTTCCTAATCCCACTGCCTTTGGGGTAGCCGCCGTGGATGAACAGGGGCGGGTGTTAAAGCTGGTGGAAAAGCCCAAGGTGCCCCCCTCCAACCTGGCCCTGGTGGGGATTTATTTGTTTGACGCTACGATTCACCAAGCCATTGCCAAGATTCAGCCCTCTGCCCGTGGCGAACTGGAGATTACCGATGCGATTCAACACCTAATTGATCAAGATTGTCGGGTGGAAGCCCGCCAAATCCAAGGCTGGTGGCTGGATACGGGGAAAAAGGATGATTTACTGGAGGCCAACCGGGTCATCCTAGACACCTGTCTGGTGAGTGAAACCGGCGGGGAAGTGGATGACACCAGCCAGATTATTGGCCGGGTGAGCATTGGGGCCGGGTCTACGATTAAAAATTCCACCATTCGAGGACCGGTGGCGATTGGTGAAAACTGCCACCTGGAAAATTGTTTCATTGGTCCCTACAGCAGCATCGGCAACCAGGTCACCCTGATCAATGCGGACTTGGAGCATAGTGTGCTGTTGGAGGGCGCTAAGGTGATTAACATTCACCAGCGGATTGTGGATAGCCTGGTGGGGCAACGGGCCCAAATCACCGAGGCACCCCAGCGACCCAAGGCAGTGCGTTTGATGATCGGTGATGATAGCCAGGTGGAATTGGCCTAGGGGAGTCTAACGGGGTATCGAGCTCAGGGTTTATCCCGGCCCTCCCCATCAGGGTTAATTCCTCTGGTGTAGCCAGGGGTAGAGGTGAGCCAGAACACCTACCCAGTTTCTGGTTTGACCGCTTAACCCTGGGCTCAACCTGCTGGACAGAGTGCCATATTTTCAAGATGTATTCAATATTTAATAAGTACTATGACTGACCTTACTCAACGGCACGTATTAATTACCGGCGGAGCTGGCTTCATCGGCTCTAACTTTGTCCACCATTGGGTTAAGCACTACCCCACCGATCGGGTGGTGGTGCTAGATGCCCTGACCTATGCCGGTAATCGTAGTAACCTGGCGGATTTAGACGACCATCCCTACCTGCGGTTTGTGAAGGGGGATATCTGCGATCGCCCAGCCCTGGATCAACTGCTAGCGGAGGAAGCGATTACCACCGTTGTCCACTTTGCCGCCGAATCCCATGTGGACCGATCTATCCTGGGTCCCGATGCCTTTGTCCGGACCAATGTGGTGGGTACCTTTACTCTGCTAGAAAGTTTCCGCCAGCATTGGCTGAACCGGGGACGGCCAGAGGGCGATCGCTTTTTACATGTCTCCACCGATGAGGTTTACGGTACCCTCGGTCCTGAGGATCCAGCCTTTAGTGAGATTACTCCCTACGCCCCCAATAGCCCCTACTCCGCCTCCAAGGCCGGCAGCGATCACCTGGTGCGGTCCTACTTTCACACCTACGGCCTGCCCACCCTAATTACCAACTGTTCCAATAACTACGGGCCCTACCATTTCCCGGAAAAGTTAATTCCCCTGATGTGCATCAACATCCTCATGGGTAAGCCCCTTCCGGTCTACGGCGATGGCCAAAATATTCGGGATTGGCTCTACGTCGGTGACCACTGCAGCGCTATTGATCGGGTGTTGCAGGCAAGTGCTCCGGGGGAAACCTACAACATTGGGGGCAATAACGAGGTCAAAAACATTGACCTGGTCACCATGCTCTGCGATCTGATGGATGAATTGGCCCCCAATTTACCGGTGCGTCCGGCGAAGGAGTTAATTACCTTTGTGAAGGATCGGCCGGGACATGATCGCCGCTATGCGATCGATGCCACTAAAATTCGCGAGCAACTGGGTTGGCAGCCTGCTGTCACCGTTACCGAGGGACTGAGGAAAACCGTTGAGTGGTACCTGGCCCATCCAGAGTGGTGGCAACCGTTGCTGTCTGCTGAGTATCAGGCTTACTACAGCAAGGTTTACGCCTAATCGGGCCGGTTCGTTCCCCCCTGTTTGCTTGCCGCCCCGCCTCATCAACAATTGACGTGATGGAGCCGTCGCCAGTCTGGTTAGGACTAGGCTGGCATCGCATCCCGCGGACCCAGCCAGGGGGGTATTATGGGGCTAATTAGGTTTGGGGATAAACCATGGCGACACAGACAAAAATTGGCGTGATTGGGGGTAGTGGCCTCTACCAAATGGAGGGACTGACCGATGTCGAGGAGGTGCGGGTGGCCACTCCCTTTGGTGATCCCTCCGATGCGATTTTGTTGGGTCGCTTAGGGGGAGTACCGGTGGCCTTTTTAGCTCGTCATGGCCGTCATCATACCCTACTGCCATCGGAGTTGCCGGCCCGCGCCAATATCTATGCCATGAAGTCCCTAGGGGTGGAGTACCTGATCTCTGCCTCAGCGGTGGGCTCCTTGCAGGAGTCGGCCAAACCCTTGGATATGGTGGTACCCCATCAGTTCATCGATCGCACCCGCAACCGAGTATCCACCTTCTTTGGCGATGGCCTGGTGGCCCACATCGCCTTTGGTGATCCCGTCTGTTTAGGTCTGGCCGACTTGCTAGCGGATGCGGTGGAGTCTCTGCAACTACCCGAGGTGGCCCTGCACCGGGGCGGCACCTACGTCTGCATGGAGGGGCCAGCCTTTTCCACTAAGGCTGAATCGGAGGAAGTCTATCGCCGTTGGGGGGCGGCGGTGATCGGCATGACCAATCTGCCGGAGGCCAAGTTAGCTCGGGAGGCAGAAATCGCCTATGCCACCCTGGCTCTGGTCACAGACTATGACTGCTGGCATCCAGACCATGACAGCGTCAGCGTAGAAATGGTGGTCCAAAACCTGCAACGCAATGCCAGTAACGCCCAACGGGTGATTCGCCAGGCGGTGCAGCAAATTGCCAATAATCCGCCCGCCTCCCTCGCCCATTCTGCTTTGCAGTACGCCCTCCTCACCCCCCTGGATCAGGTGCCCCCCGCCACGCAGAAAAAACTAGAATTGCTTTTGAAGAAGTACCTGTAGCATTAGCTAGAACCCTCAGGGTTAGGTTCGAATGAACTAGTTAAGACCCTTGCTGGGTAGGTATTCTGATTAACCCCTGTCTAGCTAGGGCGAGCCGGGCAGGTAGAGTAGTTGCCACAGTAGCCGTTCTGCCTGCCGCAGCCCAACCCTGGCCCAGGGAGAAAGCTGTTCGCCGTAGTCTAACCGCTGAGCAGGGAGGGTTAAGGTATAGGCGATCGGTTGACCGTCGTAGAGCTGTTGGCTAAGGGTCAAGATCTGCCCTGGTTGACTGTGGTGCCCCAGGGGCCCAATGCCATGGAAGATGCCCTCTAATCGCTCCAGTCGTAAGGCGCTAATGGGATTTTGGGCCAGGCTGGCATCGGCAAAGATCACCCGCTCTACCTCAGCCAGGTCAGCGGCCAATTCCGGCGTGAGTTGATGACAAGCTAGGGCTTTCACCGTCCTTAATTTCCAATCAGCGATGATCTCCGCCAGTCGGTAACCGACCCCGTCATCCCCCCGCAGGGTATTGCCATAGCCAATTACCAGAGTCTCCATTCCCTGGGGCCGTCCGGGTCTAACCGTGGCGCTGCCGATGCCAGCTCCAGGCGTGGCTGAGAATGGTATCAATGCTACTGTACTGAGGAGCCCAGCCCAGCACTTGGCGGGCCCGCTGACTACCCCCCACTAAGCTGGGGGGGTCACCAGGGCGGCGATCTTCTTCTACCACAGGAATAGGCCTACCGGTGACTTGTTTCGCCGTCTCGATCACCTGCCGGACGGAAAAACCATTGCCATTGCCCAGATTAAATACGGTGGTTTCTCCCCCCTTGATCAGGTACTGAAGACCCAATACGTGGGCATCCGCCAGGTCACAGACATGGATATAGTCGCGGATACAGGTGCCGTCTGGGGTGGGGTAATCGGTACCGTAGACATGGATGGCGGCCCGTTTACCCAGGGCGGTCTGGAGAACCAGGGGAATCAGGTGGGTTTCGGGGTCATGATCTTCTCCCAAGATGCCCTCGGGGTGAGCACCGGCGGCGTTAAAGTAGCGAAAACATACGGAACGCAGATCATAGGCGCGATCGTAGTCGGCCAGAATACGTTCCACCATCAACTTAGTGGTGCCGTAGGGATTAATGGGCTGTTGGGGATGATCTTCTGGAATAGGCAGTACCTGAGGTATACCGTAGGTGGCGCAGGTGGAGGAAAACACCAAATTTTTTACCCCCGCCCGCACCATGGTATCTAGCAGGGTGAGAGTGCCTACTACGTTGTTGTCATAGTACTTACTGGGGTTGGTAACCGACTCCCCCACGTAGGCATAGGCGGAAAAATGCATCACCGCTACAAAGTGTTCTTGGGCGAACAAATCCTCCAGCAAGCTCCGATCCAGGGTACTACCTACCACTAACTCCGCCTGCAAGACATCCTCCACCAGGTCTTGGTGTCCGTAGACCAGGTTGTCAAGAATTACGACTCGGTAACCTGCCTGTTGAAGGGCGAGGACAGCATGGCTACCAATATAACCGGCTCCACCGGTTACTAAAATCGTTTCCGTTGCGTCACCCATAGATAATGTCCCTGGCAGAGCTGATGGCCTTAAAGATCAAACTGATTGCCCCGCCGGTACTGTAGGTAGGCCGCTACAAATAGACCGATCAGGGTCACAGGAATTAACCCCAGTACGATGCCGCTCAGCAAAGGCTCAACCACCGTTGTACTCCTTAGAATTTTAACTTGATTAAATTATAGCTTGGACCAGAACCCTTAAGACAGGCTTGCTCGGTGAATTCGATGCCACGGGTTTTCAGTAAGCTTCATGGAGCTGAACTGACAGATGGACAGATGTGTGCCCTGTTTCAAGACAGCAAAAAGCCAAGGCTGGCTGAGCATTCTAGCCCAAGCTATTGGTGGCCAGGGCAGTAGGAGGCAGATGTCGACAGGGCAATAGTGAGAATGTCGCCAAATTCTTCATGAAAAAAAACAATACGGTTTGCTACGACTGATTGCCAACTAGCCCAGATTTTCGGTGATTGCGCTGAACTAGAGTTAGCTGCCCTACGAGGTATATAAGGAGGCAATGGCTATGGCAAAACTCGTCGCCATCGGAGATAGTCTTACCCAGGGCTTTCAGAGTGGAGCGATTCTGCGTACCGATCTGGCCTATCCTGCCCTGATCGCCCGCACTCTAGGCCTACGGATTCCCGCAGAGTTTCCCATCCCTGCCTTTCCAGGCAGTGGCCTGCCCCTAAACCTAGAGAATGCTCTCCGTACTATGGAGCGATCGCTGGGTCCAGACATGGACCGGATGGAGTGGGCGGTGAGGTTTCCGGTGTTACTCCATCAGTATGTGGACCAGGTGGAGGACCTATACGAACGGGGGGCTGGGGCTCGGCCTGTGTCCTACGGGGGTTACTACCATAACCTGGCGGTGTGGGGGTTTAGGGTGATGGATAGCTTGACGGTGCACAGCCAGTACTGCGACACCGCCATTAATCGGGAGGAGGGTTGGATTAAGGATGATTTTCTGGGCTTACCCTCCGGGGCCATGTACCGCACCGCTAAGCGGGTGCTGAACCCCAGTGGCAATCCGGCCAGGGCCCAGTGGACCCAGGTGGATAATCTGCGGGCGATCGTCGCCCAGGATCAAGAGCTAGACTCCCTCATCCTCTGGTTGGGGGCCAACGACTGCCTGGGGACAGTGCTGGAGCTAGAGGTTAAGGACATGACCGACGGCGATGTGCGGAATCTAGAACAGCAGGGCCTACTACAGGACCCGGAAGCCCGACGACGGTGGAATCTCACCAACCTGGGGCTGTTCCGTCGCGACTTTCGCCAATTAGTGGAGACTGTGGCACCGATCTTGCCTGCCCATACCCAGGTGTTTGTAGGGACTGTACCCCATGTCACCATTCCCCCCATTACCCGGGGGGTCGGTGAGTTTGATGGTAAATACTTTGACTACTACGGCAGCTTTTTTGCGAATCCTCAGGATGGCGGTAGCTCACCGATCCAGCGTCGCCTCACCAAGGCTGAGGTGATCACCATTGATCAGCGCATCGATGGATTTAACCAGGTAATTCGTGACGTGGTCTCCAGGCAGGCACCCCAGTGGAGGGTGGTGGAGATTGGGGCGGTGCTGGATGAGTTGGCGGTCAAACGTAACAACAGCAGTGATTCCCCGGGATTGCCCCTGATTAACTACTACAAAAAACAGGGGAAACCCCACCACCCCCTGCTGCAGTTGAAGCCCGTACCTAGTGTGCTGCGCTTTGATACCCGAAACTCTACCCGCCTGCAGGGGGGGCTGTTTAGCCTCGATTGCATCCACCCTACTACCATTGGCTACGGAATTGTTGCGGAGGTATTTCTCGCCGCCATGCAGCAAGCCGGGATCAAGGATGCAGACCCCCAACAGCTAAATTGGACCCGTGTGATTCAACAGGATTCCCTGATCCAGTCACCGCCTCAATTATGGGATGACATTATCGCCGCCGCTGAAAAAAACACCGACCTGTGGGATCTGCTATTGAGCCTCTTTACCTGAACAACCCGAGCCCTCAGGCCAGCTTACCAAAGCTGTGCCGCTCACCAGAAACACCGGAGTATCAGGGCTTGGGGTTAACTACATCCTTGTGTCAATGTCCCTAGTACTTCGCGCCATAGGTTCAGCAACACTTAAGGGCAGCCAGAAGTCAGCACTCAGGGGCCCGGAGCAGTAGGTAGCCAAGGTGTACTAAAGCTCCTGGTTCTTTTTATCTAGAGATCGGTGATTAACATTGATCCTGATCTGCAGGGCGAATAGGCGCTTAAAAACACTCATGTGTGACGCCTGGGGCTGGCTATCGGTATGGATTTCAGCCGTCAGTAGGAGGGTACCGGCAAGGGTCAAAAGTACGAGACCGACGTTCCTTAAGATTAGGTGGCAGGGCAAACAGGATGGACGTGATTTCATGGGATGTACCCCGGGCCATTCTCTAGCTACAGTATAGCCCTGGCTCAGAGATTGTTGGAAAAGCCAAAGAGGGCCTTAAACTATACCTATGGAGTAGGATAATCTCCGTGGAATTCACTGTTTTGGCGGGCTCTTGGCGACAAACTATGCCCGGGACAATCCTTTTCCAACAACCTCTCATGGAATTCATGGCTTGCCCAGAACCTTGTTCCCTAATCTCTGATCACTGACCCCGGACTCAGATTTAAATACCCAAACGTTGATAAACCTGATCAAGATGGCGTAGGTGGCGATCGGGATCAAAGCAAGCTGCTATTTCCGCCGCCGACAAATGGGCGGTGACCCGATCATCTGCACTGATGAATTGGCGAAAGTCTCCACCTTCCTGGTTCCAGGCTCGATGGGCGCAATCCTGGACAATGCTGTAGGCCTGGTCTCGAGACAGGCCCTTTTCCACCAGGGCTAACAGCACCCCCTGGCTAAACACCACACCGCCATAGATATTCATATTGCGGGCCATGTTTTTAGGATAGATTAGCAGATGCTTGACTAGATCGGTGATTTCCACCAGCATAAAATGGGTAAGAATACAGCTATCTGGCAAGATTACCCGCTCCACAGAACTATGGGAAATGTCCCGTTCATGCCAGAGGGCGACATTTTCCAGTGCGGCCATGGCATTTCCCCTAAGAATTCGGGCCAGACCAGTAAGACGTTCAGAGCGAATCGGGTTACGCTTGTGGGGCATAGCTGACGAACCCTTTTGTTTCTTCGCAAAGAACTCCTCCACCTCCAACACATCGCTGCGCTGCAGGTTGCGAATTTCCACCGCAAACCGCTCAATCGACGCCCCTAAAAGGGCCAGACCATTCATAAACTCGGCGTGAATATCCCGGGCAATCACCTGGGTAGAGGCGGCATCGGGTCTGAGCCCGAGGTGTTGACAGGCCAGAGCCTCCACCTGGGGATCAATGTTAGCGTAGGTGCCCACTGCGCCTGAAACTTTGCCCACCGCCACCGTATCCTGTAGGCGGGTCAAACGCTCCCGATGACGCAGCATTTCTGCCAACCAACCCGCCAACTTAAATCCTAGGGTAATGGGTTCAGCGTGGACCCCGTGGGACCGCCCCATCATCACCGTACCCCGGTGCTCTTGGGCTCGGTAGCGCAGGGCTTGAATCAGATTTTCTAGCTGTACCAGCAGCACCTGCAGGCTGTCCACCAACTGCAAAGACAGGGCCGTGTCTAGCATGTCGGAGCTGGTCATGCCCAGGTGAATATAACGCCCTGCTTCCCCGACGTATTCGTTCAGATTGGTTAGGAACGCAATCACATCGTGACGAACCTCCGCCTCAATTTCCAGCACCCGCTGAGGATCGAAGTTCGCCTTAGCCTTGATTTCCTCCACCGCCGTCTTGGGAATATAGCCCAACTCTGCCTGGGCTTCACAGACTGCGATCTCCACCCGTAACCAGGTTTGCAACTTGTAGTCCTCGGTCCAGAGATTACCCATCTCTGGTAGGGTGTAGCGTTCAATCAAAGGTCTGGAACAGAATACAACTGACCTATTCTACACTAGGGGAAACGTCTCCGATTTTCCTGGGCGTAGGTCAGATTCGTTTGATATTCTGCGGCCTTAGCCTGGGCTACCGCGTACTTAGGGTGGCTACTGGGCACCTGTTTCATCAACGTAATGGCCTGGCTCCAGGTATCTGCCACTGCTTGCCATTCCGCCCCAGTTTTAGCGGTTTGGGTTAGGTTAGCTGCCGCCGTTGCCGCATTAACAGCATCCCGGAACACATCACCTGACTCTGGCTCTATACCACCCCCAGAGGTAGTGCCACTGCCCCCCTCGGGAAGCACCACCGGCGCTGATGGCGCAGTCCTAAGACTACGGACGGTATTTAGCCCCATCACGGCCAATATCAAGGCCAGGATACCAAAACCTAAGGCGGCTAAAATCTTAGTCCAACCCCGGCCACGGCCCGATGAGGCAGACAACTGATCCACCTCCCGGTCTGCAATGGGGGCAAACTTGTGAATAAAGTCATCCGTGGCTTCCTCCTCCTCAACTTGGGAAAAGATTGGCTCCGTATCATTTGCCTCATAGAGAAACCCATTGGTTTGGGCACGGGCTGAGGAGGAAGGAGCACTGTAGTAGGGAGAGGCTGAGGCAAAGTCAATAGAGGGCAGGTCCAGACCGTCTTCCTCCAGGTCTAGCCCCAGGTCTGCTCCCCCATCTATGGAGACGGAGTCAAAGTCCTCCAGGTCCGGTAAGGACTGATCCCGGAGACGTACAAACTCAGCCTCACTATCCGGGAAGGGGAGATTAGCAGACTCCATAGCCCCCTGCAGGTCCTCAGTTTGATCAAAGTCCACCCCATCCCCCTCGTCCTCGGGAGAGAAAACAGCCCCGTCCCCGGGCAATTCGTAGGGAAAGCCACTGTCGATATTCAGGGTATCGGCCTCAAAGTTCTGGACCACTTCAGCTTCGATTGGCCAGTCATAGATTTGAGTTACGGACTCTCCAGGGGACGACCAGGGCTCAGGTTGATTGGCAGCAGCGAGTTCGGGACTATCTTCAATATCAGATTCGAGCTCAAAGGAAGTAACCGGCTCCCCAGGAGAAGGTAGGACTAGGTTGGGGTCAAAGGTCTCTGCTTCCAGGTCTTGAAAGTCTGTAGCTAAGGACTGGGTTTCTAGATTGACGTCCTGATCGACGCTATCGGACCACAGGTTGATATCTGGGTCCAAACTAGAAACAGAATCTGGGAAACCGGCGTAGGGTTCTTCCGGTTGATCGGGGAAGAGAGTAGACAAGTCCAGGTCCCCTGCGACCTGATCGCTAGCTACCCTATTTCCTTCTAGCTCCAGATCTAAATCTAGCCCTTGGCTTTGCCAGTCAGCGGAAGGTGAGGTCAGGGATTCGCTCGGTTGGGTCGTCCAATCTAGCATAGAACTCAAATCTTCCTGCGAGGACCCTAGGTAGCTATCTGGAGTGGTGGATGGGGTTAGGGTGAACTCATTGGCCAGATCAGCTTCACCGATGAGGGCGCTATCCTCTAACAAAAAATCTAAGGTTAGGTCTTGGGATTCTTGGGGTTCTGCCGGAAGGGTACCGCTCAGCAGTTGTTCAAAGTCTAAATCTTCAGATTGGTCAGAGGGGTTGGACCTACCCAGGTCAAAGTCCAGTAGATCCTCTGGAGCAGTGGAATGATCAGGTTGACTGTCGAAGATGGCGCCTAGGCCGGTCTCAAGAGCCCCTGGGTCAGGCGTGGCGGTGGTCTCTGCTCTATAGTTTTCCGACGCCAGCAAGGCATCCAGGTCAGCTGCAATAGCCTCCCCAGGAGTCATGGAATGGGGCCCGGAGCGATCCTCGTCGGCCTGCTGAAGGGTCATTGGCGGTTGTGCGTTACCTCCAGGTAACAGGACGTCCTGCCTCCAGGCGCTGCTATAGTTGCCCCGTTGTTTACCGCTAATACTCAACTGCTGAATATGGGCCAGGTTCAAGCCGGTGATGCCTTTCGTGACGTAGGGGACTAACTCCCCCTGGGAAGGGACCAGGGTAGACTCCAACACCACCTGTAACACCGCGTCCTGCTGGGCGACATGGGCCGTAATTCCCTTGGCCTCTAAGTGTCGGTTCATCAAGGTGGCAATGGCATCGGGATGGCCCTGTCTTGCCATGTGGAGGACTTGGGGGGACGGGGTAGACATAGTGGTCTGTGGAATTCGGTGAATTCGGACTAGAGGCCAGAGAATTCCCTATAGTATGCCCTGGTTAACCAATATTGGCACAACTAAAACCTCTCTAACATGAAACCTGGCTATCTAGCCTGATCAAGCATCGGCTTGCCTGGGGCTTGGGTAGGGCTCTACCCACTTTAGGGTCATGGGTTGAGACCAGCAAGGGAGACAGGGGGAGGATGGCCTATCGGCTTTGGGTGTCTAGCTGGCGTAGCAGGTTTTCTAGTTGTTGTTGGGCTTCCCCAAAGCCCTGCCAATCTCCACCGGCCAGGGCTTCCTGGCCAGTTTGGTAGGCCTTCAGGGCCGCCTGCACCAGGGAGGCAAGATTACTAGGGGTAGAGGCGTTAGTGGCCAGGGTGCCACCCCCGAAGATTGCCTCCAGGCACTGGCCCAGGGTTTCTCGCATGACCGCCCGATCGCCGTAGACCACAATCACCCGTCGTAATTCTGGCAGTTCCCCCTGTTCCGCCCGCAGGTAAATGGGCTGGACGTAGAGGAGGGACTGTTCAATGGGCACCACCAGCAAGTTTCCCCGAATCACCCCCGAGCCCTGCTGACTCCAGAGGGTAAATTGCTCAGAAATTTCTGGGGTCTGGTTAATTCGGGCCTCAATCTGGCTGGGGCCAAACACAAGCTCCTGCTTGGGAAATTCGTAGAGCAGTAGCTGGCCGTAGTTATCGCCATCGGAAATGCCCGCCATCCAGGCAATCATGTTATCCCGGTTGGCGGGGGTGAAGGGAAGGATTTGCATGAACTGCTCCTGGCCCAGCTTGGGCAGTTTCATAATGATGTAGTAGGGCTCCATGGGCTGGGGGGTGCCATTGTGACTCACCTGTGGAAATCGCCACAGGTCTTCGCGGTTGTAGAACACCTCGGCATTTTCCATGTGATAGGCCCGGTACATCTGGGCCTGGATCGTAAATAAATCCTGGGGATAGCGCAGGTGTTGGCGGTAACTCCTTGGCATGGCCTCTAGGGGTTTGACCAGGTCAGGAAAGATTTTTCGGTAGGTGGCCAGTAGGGGGTCCTGATCGTCCCGGGCAAAGAGCTCTAGGGTACCGTCGTAGGCATCGATAAATACCTTGACCGCATCCCGAAGGTAGTTGGCCCGTAGGGGTAGCAGCGGGCTGGGCTGCCCCGCCATAGCAAACTGCTGGTTATAGCGTTGCAGGGGGGCGGCGTAGGGGTAGCGATCGCTGACCGTATAGCCATCCATGATCCACTTCAACCGCCCGCCAATCACCGCCAGGTAGGGGTCACGATCAAAGGTGAGGAAGGGGGCGACCTGGCGAGCCCGATCCTGAATCAGGCGATGGTAGTGGATACGGGAGTCGCGCCCGAAATAGTTGGAGATCAGCAGGCGCAAATTCCCCAGGTCGTAGGCGTAGGCCAGACGACGCCCCCAGGAGTTGAGGGCAATGCCACCCTTCCCGGTGTAACGATAGGCAGCATTGGTGCTGCCCAGGGGGTAGTCAAACTCATCGGTTTGGGTGCCGGTAAAAACGTAGTTGGCAGTGTCTTCACCGTAGTAGATTCGCGGTTGATCCAGGGGCAGATCGACGGTGGAACTGGGGGGCACATTACGAATAAAGAATTCCGGTAGACCGTTGGGAGCTACCTGATTAACCGGGCTCATCACCAGGCCAAAGCCGTGGGTAAACTTGAGCTGGCGGTTAATCCAATTTTGGGCCTCGGTGGGGAGTTGATCAACCGCCATTTCCCGGGCCGCCAGGGTGACCTGGCGGTAGTCGCCATTCAGGGTGTAGCGATCAATGTCCACATCGTGGAAGTTGTAGTAAAGGCGAATTTCCTGGAGCTGTTTGTAGGTACTCAGCAGCGGAGCGTAGTCCCAGAGGCGAATATTGCCGACCGTGGGCTGGTTGGCGGCCAGGGTGGCCTGATCTAACTGGTTCTTAGCGGGGAAAGGCTCCGCCTTTACCTGGGTGAGGTTGTAGGCCTGGCGGGTAAAGGCGATGTTGTGTTCAATGTAGGGACGCTCAAGGGCCAACTCGTTAGGTTCCACCACCAGGGTCTGCTGTAGCCACGGGTAGAGGCCATGAACCAGCACCAGGATGGCCAAATAAAGGCCCATCCCCACGATCGGTAGGGAAAACCCACTGCGTCCCAGGGCCAGGATCAATACAACGGTCATCGCCAGGGTGATAAACACCATTAACCAATCCCCATGGAGCCGGGCATGGACATCGGTGTAACCTGCTCCAAAAACTACCCCAGCCTCGCTATACAGGAGGGAGAACCGATCTAACCAAAACCCCAGGGCCAGCAACCCAGCCACCATTGCCAATAACAAACACAGGTGGGTTTTGGCCTCCCCCGTGAGAAAGTACTTCCAACCCCGTTCGGGGCGAATCTCCCCCTTCAGGGCGTAGACCGTCAGGCTCAGGAGCAGGGCCCAAACCCCCAGGCCCACCAGGCTATGCTGCAGATTTTGCCAGAGGGGTAGATGAAATAGGTAAAAGCCGATGTCCCGTTGGAAAATTGGGTCAGCCTGGCCAAAGGGGGTGGGATGGAGAAACTCCAGGGCGACCTGCCAGCCCCTGGCCGCCGCCAACCCGCTACCGAGGGACAGCAACAGGATGCCCCCCAGGCTGATCCAGTGGATCCCCTGTTGGAGTTGCCGACGCTGCTCCCCAGAGCTATAGCGACCCAGAAAACGGTAGCCGCGATCGCGGGTAATGTGCACCGCCAGGCGATAGTTAGCCCCTAGCCAGAGGGCCGTCAACCCCAAGCCCGCCAGCCCCAGCCCCAGTTGCCAGCGTAGCCGGGTCCAGAACACCGAGCCATAGCCCACCGACTGGAACCACCAGGATTCGGTGATCAGGTGCACCACACTACCGGTGATGGTCAGGAGGATCACCAGGGTCAGTAACCAGGGTAGCCAGGATCGATGGGAGTGGGAGCGCAGCACGGTCAGGAGCAGTCTAGTACTAGGGGGCGTAAATTAGGCGACTCTTCAAGAGAGGGGTCAGAAGTCAGTATTCAGGAGAAGTCGGTAGATTGATGCCAAGGTCTACTCAGAAATATAGGAAGCTAAAACTTCTGGGAGTCGGGGTGGAGGGGTAGATTGTGGATGCGGGTCTTAATCTCCTCCATAAAATCCCCGCTAAGGAATTGACGTTCCCGTTCTATCTGCTTGAGTTTTGTCTCCCGATCCGCGGCCTTCTGCAGGTTGGCAATGTAAAACTCCATGTTGTGATCCGAGATGGCATCGGGGCTGCCGGAGGTAATCAGGGCCCTCAGGGCGCCCAGCAGGCGATCGGGGAACCGCTGTAGTGGGAAGGACTGGCGTTGTAGGCGGCCAAAGTCGTCGAAGTAGCGGAACTTGCCCATGTGACCGTAGATCCGACTGGGCATCCAGGGGGTAATCTGGGTCGGAATCAGGGGCACAATATCGTTGTTATTCACGTAGCGATAGATGCGATCGCCTAAACGGCGGTTCATGGCATTGACCATACCCCAACCAGCAATGCGGGGCTGGCCAAAGGTGTAGAGACCACTGATGGGAATATCCCGCGACTCTAGGGAAATGGCGGCCATAGCCGCCAGGGCGCCTCCTAAGCTGTGACCAGTCACCCAGAGCTTGAGGTCAGGGTCCTCTTTCATCCATTTTTTGACGTAGTAAGCCACCTTCTTCTCCACACTCTGCCAGGCTTCGAAAAAGCCCCGGTGCACCCGTCCTGAGGGTGGGGTGACGGTCTCGTCCTGGACGGTAAAACGCCTTAGGCGAATCTTCAGGTTGGTTTTCCAGTCCGACAGTTGTTGGGTTCCTTTAAAGACGAGAATGGCATTGCTCCCTTTACGGAATAAAAAGGCCTGGGTATCGGTAGTCAGCATGTCCATGTACATAAAGTTCTTGGCAATCTCCAGTACACGCTGACGCTGCCCTTCCTTCACCCAATCCTTCAGGACATCAACCACGTACTGGCGATCGTTCATTTTTTTCCAGGCGTCATCCATTTTGGAGCTTAACCACAGCCGGGAAATGTCGGTGACGTAGTCCCGGTCTTCGTAAATCAGGTAGGCGGCCTTAGCCAGGCAGAGGGCCCGGTGGCTATCGTAGCTATCCTCCTCCTGATCCGTGCTCTCAAAGTCGTGGGTGGAGTAGGGTGGGGGGAGCAACTTAAAGCCGTAGCGTTCAAACAACGACTGTACCCCACCGTAGCCAGCCCAGTGAATGTAGTGAAAGAACTGGTCATAGAAACCCGACCCCCCCTTACGACGGTAGCGGCGATCGCCAATCAGTCGAATCCAGTAGATTAGAAAGGGCTGGAATTCGTCCGCCCGCACCTGCCCGGATTGAATTAAGGTTTCAAAGTTTTCCAACCCCCCCAGAAAGGAATCAAACCAATCCCGCAGGGTAAGCTCGATCAGAAACTCTTCGTTGCTATACCGATCGATCATCGCCAGGGTTGGTGCCGGAATTCCATGGGACTGGGTAGTCAACTGCTGGATTTCATCCAAACCCCGTCGCATTTTCACCATTTGATCGTGGGACCGTAGGGCCCGCTTCAGGCGATCATCGTGGGCTTCGAAACTAATCAGCTTACCGGTAACGGGATGGTGAATGTAAAAACTGCGGTACTCTTCGTAATCTAAAATATTTAAGACCCGTTTCACCACATCCCGCTCTCGAAAGTCCTTAGCCTCTGATCTAGCCTTTTCGATCCGTTGCCAGCGCTGATGTTGTTGGTAAAGGTGCAGCCAGACCAGGGCGATGAAGGCTGCCGTGGCCAGGCTTAACCCCGTCAGTAACAGCCCTGGGGAAATACCGGTAGCCAGGCTAAACCGCGCTAGCCAGGAAGGGGGCCGCTCTACCTCCTGCACCAAAATCTGGGTTTGATCGGTTAGGGCAGCAGAGGGTTTAGCTATCAGCCCTGCGTCGCCCATCACCGTAGCCCCCAGCGCCGCAGCCAGGGCGAATAAAAGCAAAGGCTTTCTTAACATGGTGGATTCCCCAGGAAATAACCTTGCTTGATGCTACCGGAAAATGCCAAAGCAAAACACCAAGATTAGGGGAACTAAGGGGGGCAAAAGTCATCACTAGTTAGATCGGGGGACAAATCCTGCCTCAGGTTAGGGCAGACCCTATCCCCTAACCCAAGCCAGTCCGCCAACCCGGGGTGGTGATGGGTGTTAGCACAGTCAAGGCTTGGGGGATACATTCAATCTCTACCGGAGTGGTGCCCATAATTTCGCCATCTATGACCACGGGGCGAGGGCTTTCGGTGGTAATCCGCAGGCGAGAGGCTCGTAAACAGAGGATATCTTCGCGGTTGGTGGGGTTGTTGACCAGAGCCGCAGCAAACAGACTAGTGAGGGCGCCAATCCCCTGCAAACGGTTTCTACTGGTACCCACGGTGATATCCAGCAGCCCGTCCTGATAGTCAACCCGACCAAAGCCCTGGGCCAGCACCGATGTGGCGGGAGCGGCATTGGCGACGGTGATACTGGAGGTGGTGAGGGTACCCTTGAGGAGGTTACCGTGGCTATGCTCAGCCCCCTCTAGCTCTAAACTGGCTTCAAAATTTTGGGCTTCCCCCCATTGCTGCACCCCAGCCAGAATATAGGCCAGAGCCCCAAAGCGGTTTTTCAACTCCCGATTAGCGCGGTTCACGTAGTCAGCTTCAAAGCCCACCCCAGCCAGTAAAACCATGGCTCGGCCATTGCAACGAGCCCCGTCCACCACCTGGGTATGGCCCGCTAAAATTGTCTCACAGGCCAGGGGAATGGCGGTGGGAATACCCAGAGCGTTGGCGAAGGCATTGGCCGTGCCCCGGGGAATGATACCCAGGGGAGTACCGGTTTCCAAAACCGCGCTAGCCACCTCCGATACCGTGCCGTCACCACCGCAGGCAATAATCACATCGGTGCCGTCGTTCAGGGCATGGCGAGCCTGGTCTGCGGGGTTGAGGTCAGGCTGAGTCAAGATCACCTGCACCTGCACCTGGGGCTCTAGCAACCGACGAATCAAGGCAAGGTCCTGATCGGGGTTACCTTGACCAGCCACGGGATTAAAAATCAGGTGACCAACCCGAGCCTTGGCCAAATAGGTGACCACTGCCTGCGCGGTGGCCAGGTTAGTTGCCAGGGGAACATCGTGGAGATTACAGACCCGCCATAGGGTCTGGATTGCCAAGGAGGGAGGAGAGGCCACGGTGGCATCTACCAGGCAGATCACCGCCCCAATCCGGCCGTCACAAACCCGGGCGGCCATCTCCACATCACCCCCCAGAGCCCTGGGCAGGAGACGGGTTACGGACAAGCCCGTGGCCTTTTGGATCCACTCACCAGTATGGGCAGTGGCAATTAAGGAATAGCGGCAAAACACCGCCGTGAATTGCTGCACCAGGGCCACCAGGCTATCTTTGCAGGAATCATCGGCGATCAGGGCGACTTGGGTCGGCACGGGGAATCCTAGTAATAGTTACCCAATTTGCGGTGGTGGACCGCCGTCAGTCCATCAGGGTGAGAAACCTTGCCGTCCTGAACGGTACAGTACACTATCCAGTGATCATTCACCTCCATGCGACTGCCCACCTCACATTCCAGGTAGGCCAGGGCGTCTGCCAGAATAGGAGAGCCATTGCTGGCGGGGCGGGTACGGATGCCGGCGAAGCGATCGGCACGGGGGGCAAAGCGCTTGAGAAAGTGCTTCATCAGGGGCAGGTGTTTACCCTCCTCTAAAACATTTAGCACGAAGCTATCCCCCACCTGCATCAGGGACTCAATGGCCCGGTCCTTGGCGACGGCCACCGTAAAGCCGAGGGGTTGAAAACTGGCCTGGGCCACCCAGGAGGCTAGCATGGCACTAGATACCTCCCCCTTACGCGCGGTGATAATATATAAACCACTACTGATGCGTCCTAGGGCTTTCTCTAAATCAGCATCCAGGGTTTTGAGCTGTTTTACTTTACTGGCTTGATTCAGGGTCTGGCCCAGGTCAGTACCGGCTTCTTCACAATATTGGTAAACCGACTCTCCAGGGATGTCCTTGACGCGGATAGGCTGAAAGGCTGGCTTCAAGCCCAGTTGTTGGAACTGGATTGAGATCGGGTCAATCGGTTCGTCGTTACCACCATAGGATTCAAACAGCCCAAAGGTCTGCTTGGCCTGAGCGGCGGCCAAAATCGTTGCCAAGGTGGCTTGGGCTTCTAGAATACCGCTGTCGGCGGTGGGGGGAACTGCAATCACCAGGCCTTGGGAACGGCCGACTAATTCTGTCACCTCCTGGGGATCGGCGGAGCGCATGTCGACCATTTCCACTGCTACACCGGTCTTGGTAATGCCTCGGGCAATGGCCTGGGAGAGGCGATCGCTATAGCCATAGTCAGATACGTAAAACAGCGCTACCGTATCTTCCGCCTGGCTTTTCTCCAGGCTCCAGCGGTGGTAGCGATCGGTGAGTTCCACCAGGTTGTAGCGTAGCAGGGGGCCATGTCCGGTAGCGATCATGGTCAGGGAGGGCAGAGATCCCATCCGTTTCATCGCCGCCAGTACGGAGCGAGCATTGGGGGCCATTAAACACTCATAGTAAAACCGAAAGTCTGGGGAGATCCGCTCCAGATCTTCGTCGTAGAGGGCCTCACTGCAAAAGTGCATACCAAAGGCATCGCAGGTATAGAGGATGGCGGTTTTATGGTCATAGGTAAACATGGTGTCGGGCCAGTGAAGGTTTGGTGCACTGACAAACTCCAGGGTATGGCCCTGGCCCAGGTCAAGGGTGTCACCGTTTTTGACAACCAGCCGGGCAAAGGGACGATGTACAAAATCTTCGAGAAAGGCGATCGCCACCTTTGACCCCACCACCGTCACTTGGGGAGCTAGCTCTAGGATGTCTCGCACTAACCCACTATGGTCAGGCTCGGTGTGGCTGATTACCAGGTAATCAATGGTTGCAGGATCCAGTTGGCCTTTGAGATTTTCCAGGTATAGCTGGCGAAACTTGGCATGGGACGTATCCACCAGGGCTATAGCATCACCACGGATAATAAAGGAGTTATAGGTGGTGCCGTTCTGCAAACCAAACTCAATGTCAAATCGATCCCGATCCCAATCGAGGGACCGCAGAGCGGTGGTATCCTCGGTCAGGGCTTCCACCTGCATCGTCAATCGCTTTTGTTCAACCGGAGCTGTGGCAACCATATCTGATGGACCTCCTAACCTGGAATTTAGGGGATAGATTTTAATTTCCTGTCCCTGGGTTAAACACTTTAGTAAGATTTATGTTTCTAATCTCACTATAGCAAGAGCGGCAGGGGTAGACTCTGTGTGTGAGTAATTTTACCTATCGATCTTTTAATCAATTTGCTAGGCAAAGCTTTATCGTTATGGGATTCTATGGACTTAGGCTTCCTCCTGAATCAACGGGACGGCGCTGGGGTTGGGTGAACTGACCAGGGCAAGGTCTACCCGACCATCAACAGGGGCGGCTAGTTCTGCTCGAATGCCGGGTCCAAAGAAGCTCTCAATTCTTACTTTTTTATCGACCCAACTTGAAAATGGCACGGTAGCTGAGTCAAACTCCAGCACCAGAGCATAGCTGCCCCCCATGTCAACCTCGCGAATGGATTTTAGTTCCGGACATTCCTCTCCCGAAGGGCTTAACCCTAACTTCTGTAGAGCCACATCCAGGTGGGCTTCCTGACCATAGCGGTAGCGGGTAACATCTTGACGAACTTGATTTTGGGTGGGGGTGGCCATGGCCTGGCGCAACTCCAGTACCCCTGGGGAGGTGGGCTGGCTGTAGGGAACCGGATCGAGTTCTGCCGCCCGCAGGGCTAGCCCCCCCAAGAGCACTGGGATGCCATAGAAAAAACCGGCCAGATTCAGGGTGGCATTGTCTTGAAAATAGGCTATGAAGCCAATTAGGGTGAGCAGGCCCCCCACCCCTAGCAATAGCGTACTTAAGTTAACTCGGCCTAGCATAGTAATTGTCAGTTGTTGACTATTTGAGGTTGTCCTCTCTCTATCATGCCCTGTGGCGACCGGCAAGCATAGCCCTACAGAGAGGATCGACCCGCAGGTTAAGCCCAAATGGGGGGCGGCTAACTTCAGACTTTTATTCAGGGAAGGGCAAATTTGTTTATCCTGGACAAGGAGAGTTTTGAGGGCAATGCTATGGAATTTGCGGGAGTTCGCGATCGCATCGCAATTATCAGGAGTAAGCGTGAGGCCTTAATCCGGCTTCTAGAGCAGCCCAATCTAGGGACTTTGCGAATTGATGTCAACCAGGCCCTGGAGGAGATTGACGATCTGCTAGAAGAGTTTGATCGCTCCTTTCCAGTACCGTAATACGCTATAAACGTTCTCCTTACCGATTACCGGCCTATGACCACCTGCTACTCGGTTGAAATTCATCATCAGGGAGTCACCCATCTGCTCTCAGTACCCCCCGATCAAACTATCCTGGCCGCCGCCCAGGCGGCCGACCTCGATTTGCCCTTCTCCTGCGGTGCGGGGGTTTGTACCACCTGCGCTGCCCTGATCTTGGAGGGGCAGGTGGATCAGGCCGATGGCATGGGGGTCAGCCCTGCACTGCAGGCAGAGGGCTATGCCCTACTCTGTGTCGCCTACCCCCGTTCCGATCTGAAGATTGAGACTGAAAAAGAGGATGTGGTCTACCAACGTCAGTTTGGCCAGGCTTGAGCTGGAGGGTTTGTCCTTACCATTCCCCCTCGGCCCTCGACAGAAACTCGATCCCCGCCAGATCTAGACTGCCCTGGGGCATACCGTCAAATCGCAGTTCCAAACTACTCAGGGTGGCGAGATCAACCCCCCGGAACTGGGCCAGGGGAATGCGCAGGGCACTGGGGTAGGTGAAAGGGGAGGTATCAGGGTCTCGCATTAGGGGGCTCAGGGCGGTGGTGGTGGGAGGTAGATCCAGTCGGATGGCTCCCCCATGGCGATCGCGCAGCACGATCCCTAGGGGTGCCGACGTGGAACTGGGGGGCAGCTCCTCTACTCCCGCCAGGCGCAATTGAAGGCTACTAAAATCCCTGAAGTCTTTGGGGGGCAAGGGAAATACCAGCTCCTGGTCGGATTGCCGCCAGCGCAGGCGCAGCACTCTGGGAAAGGCGGGCGATCTCTCCCTTCCGTCACAGGGGCGAAAAGCTCCGCAGGGGATCACCTGTAGATTGGGGCTGGGCTGGTAGACAGAGGCCTCGTCTCCGGCCCTGAATAGGGTGTAACGACGCCGACTGGGCCATACCAGGTTAGTCAGTACCGGTTGGTCGTAAATTCGATCAGGGGCAGGTCGATCCGGCGCTAGACCCAGGCCAGACCGGCCTGAGCTACCCTGGTCGGGCAACACCATAGTTAAAAAATCCACCAGAAAATGCTGTAACCACTGTTCCTGTATGACCCGCGATAACCGTTGGTCTGATCGTTGGGGATCGCAGAGGCTGGCATGGTTGGGCCAGCGATAGTAATCATCGTAGTCGATGGCGGTATTGAAGAAATTATGGTTGGCGCCCAATAGCATCAGCCCCAACACGGGGGTGCGGCGAAATTGATCCCGGTAGGCGGTTTCCAGGTAATAGAGACTGCTGTAGTCCAGAATGTCGCGATCGCAGCCCCCCAGCATCACTACGGTGGGCACATCCGCCACCTGGTAGGCCTGGGGGTAGTCCGCCAGGGGGTAGCTACGGGTGGGGCTAACTAAGATCAGGGCCGCCACCGATCCTAAGCCCTGCTGAATTCGCTCTGGGCTGGTTTGGCCCTGGCGATTGAGGGCGCTGAGGGCGGCGGCCCCACCCCCCATGGAATGGCCTACCAGCACCAATTGACGCCAATTTAACCGGCCCTGTAGGGGTTGAGCGAAGGGGTTGGGGCCGCTGTGACTGGAGATCGCCAGCCGCTGCAGGTGGGCGTCGATCAATTGCTGACTGCGCTGGTCCGCCAGCCGGTTACGGTTGTCTGGTCTGGCCCCGTGGGTATCGGTGAAGGCGCCATTGAGATTGGGCACCAACACCGCGAAGCCAGCTCTGGTGAGGCCGTCAGTCAGATAGGCCAGGCCTTGGTCAAAGCGAGTTTCCTGGCCAACCGGGCAGGGCCACTGGCTAGGGGCTGGGGCTGCAAAATGGCATCCACGATGACGACCATGGAGTAGCA
>JAYKIM010000118.1:0-14693 GCA_035286245.1 Cyanobacteriota bacterium
GTCAGAAACTCTACGACCGGGTCCGCGATCGCCTGATCCACAAATATCCCCTGATTTCCGTGGGCTGGCTTAACCACGACACCCCCCTGATCAAATGGACCCAACCCAATGCCGCCCTGGCGGGCCGCAATTTAATTGATCTGGGGGCCACCGCCCTGGTGTTTATGCCCATTGGCTTCGCTACGGAAAACCACGAAACCCTGCTGGATGTGGAGCACATCATTGCCGCCCTGCGCCGCCAGCACCCCCAGGTGACCTACGTGCAGATGCCCTGCGTCAACGACCATGCCGATTTCCTGGCCATGGCCGCCGGCTGGGCCGATCCCCTGATTGCCGATCTTCTGGAGGCGGAGGCCCTGGTGGTGAACCCCGCCCTGGCTACCCTCCAGGCCCAGATGGGGCAGGGACAGCACCATCACCATACCCATGATCACAATCATGACCATGGGCACAACCATGATCACCCCCACCATCACTAAATAGGCCAGTCCATTTCCAGTCCATGGCTATCTCCCTCCCCATGGCGGACCCTACTGTTCCGCTTTCGGGTCTATGCTTGGCATAGTTTTGCTGACCGGGTTAAGCCCCAACGGTGAAAATGGAAAACCAACTGTTTAAATTGCGGGGAATGGGCTGTGCCGCCTGTGCCAGCACCATCGAAGCGGCGATTCGGGCGCTGCCCGGGGTAGAGACCTGCAGCGTCAACTTTGGGGTTGAGCAGGCCGCCGTCCGTTACGACCCGCAGCGGACGAACCTGGCTGAAATCGAGGCGGCGGTGGACGGGGTGGGCTACGGCGCCCACCCGATCAGCGATGACCCTCTGGCCGCGGCGGACGATGACGAACGGCGCGATCGCAGGGCCCGTCACCGTCAACTCCAGCGCAAAGTGGTCTTCAGTTTGGTGATTAGCGGCCTGCTGATCCTGGGCGGGCTGCCCATGATGACCGGCATCCCCATACCCCTGATCCCTACTTGGTTGCACAACCCCTGGGTACAACTGGTGCTGACCCTGCCGGTGATGGCCTGGGCCGGCAATCAGTTCTTTATCAACGCCTGGAAGGCCTTCTGGCATCGCTCCGCCACCATGGATACCCTGGTGGCCCTGGGTACGGGCACCGCCTTTCTTTACTCCCTGTTTGCCACCCTCTACCCCCAGTGGTTTTTAAGCCAGGGGCTACGCCCGGACGTGTACTTTGAGTCGAGCGCCCTGATCATTGCCCTGATTCTGTTAGGCAACCTGCTGGAAAATCGAGCCAGGGGGAAAACTGCCGAGGCGATTCGCCAGCTGATCGGCCTGCAGGCCAAAACCGCCCGGGTGATCCGCAACGGTGAGGCCTTTGACATCCCGATCGCCGCCGTGGTGCCGGGGGATCTGATACTGGTGCGGCCGGGGGAGAAGGTGCCAGTGGATGGGGAAATTATCGAGGGGACCTCCACCCTCGACGAGGCCATGGTAACCGGGGAGAGTGTGCCGGTGCAGAAAACCATCGGCGACGAGGTGATTGGGGCAACCTTAAATAAAACCGGCAGCTTCACATTTCGGGCTACCCGGGTGGGCAAGGACACCTTTCTGGCCCAAATCGTTAAGTTGGTACAGCAGGCCCAGGGTTCTAAGGCGCCGATTCAGCAATTGGCGGACCGGGTGACGGGCTGGTTTGTGCCGGCGGTAATAGCGGTGGCCCTGATCACCTTCGTAAGCTGGTTCAACCTCATGGGTAATCTCAGCATGGCTTTGATGACCACCGTGGGGGTGTTGATTTTGGCCTGCCCCTGTGCCCTGGGTTTGGCTACCCCCACTTCAATTATGGTGGGCACCGGCAAAGGCGCCGAAAACGGCGTCCTGATCAAGGGGGCGGATAGCCTGGAGCTGGCCCATAAAATCCAGACCATCGTGTTAGACAAGACCGGTACCATCACCCAGGGCAAACCGACCGTGACCGATTATGTCACCCTCCAGGGTACCGCCACCGAACTGCACCTGCTACAGCTGGCGGCAACCCTGGAACGCCACTCCGAGCATCCCCTGGCGGAGGCGGTGGTGCAGTACGCCCAGGCGCAAGGGGTTAGCTTAACCCAGGCCCAAGACTTTGAAGCCCTGGCGGGACGTGGGGTGCAGGGGACTGTCGCTAGCCAACGGGTACAGATCGGCACCCACCGCTGGATGGTGGACCTGGGCCTGGCCACCGATCTCCTGCAAGACCAGGGGGAAATCCTTGAAAACCAGGGCCGTACCGTCGTTTGGCTAGCGGTGGATGGCCAGGTGGTCGCCTTGCTGGCCATTGCCGATGCGGTCAAACCCTCCTCAGCCGCCGCCATTGCCGCCCTACAACGCCTGGGCCTGGAGGTGGTGATGCTGACCGGCGACAACCGCCGCACCGCCGCGGCGATCGCTCGCGAAGTCGGTATTCACCGCCTGGTTGCAGACGTCCGCCCCGACCAAAAAGCCGCCCAGGTGGCAGCCCTGCAACGGGAAGGTAAGGTGGTAGCGATGGTGGGGGACGGCATCAACGACGCCCCCGCCCTGGCCCAGGCCGACGTGGGCATGGCCATTGGCACGGGGACGGATGTGGCGATCGCCGCCAGCGACATCACCTTAATCACCGGCGACCTGCGCGGCATTGTTACCGCCATCCAACTCTCCCGGGCCACCATTGGCAACATTCGCCAAAACCTCTTCTTTGCCTTTATCTACAATGTCGCGGGTATTCCCATCGCCGCCGGCCTGCTCTACCCCATTACCGGCTGGCTGCTTAACCCCATTATCGCCGGGGCCGCCATGGCCTTTAGCTCCCTCTCGGTAGTAACCAACGCCCTACGGCTACGGAACTTTCGCCCCAAGCTTCAGGGGTAACGAGCCTGTCACTGCCCATTTCCCCACTCTCTATGAACCTCCACAGTCTCGCCACCCTAACCCTGGCCCTGGCCCTGACCAGCACTCCCACCGCTCTACCCCACCGGGATCCTATGGCTCCCACCGCCACCGGCCACTTCCAGCGAATTGAACAACCCCTCTGGTCAAAGCTGGCGGTGACCGGTGTTGGGTTAGGCTTGCTCGGCCTGGAACTTTGGTGGTTCTTGCCCGGTCGACCTAAAGCTCGCCAGGCCACCCCTAGCGATGGGGTGCAGGAGGTCACCGTTACTGTTGATGGCGGCTACGACCCCAGCCACATCCGAGTGGTAGCGGGGCAGCCAGTGCGGCTTAACTTCCACCGTAAAGACCCCAACAGTTGCCTGGCAGAGGTGCGCTTCCCTGACTTCCGCATTGCTCAGGGGCTGCCCATGAACCAGATTACGGTGATCGAGTTCATCCCCACCCAACCGGGTCACTACGGGTTTACCTGCGGCATGAACATGTTTCGCGGCACCGTTGAAGTGGTGACAGAGGCCCCAATACCACCTCGCCCTAAAGCTTAGCCTCGCTAAAGGCCATCGCTATCGAGGTGATCGGCCTTCACAACTTATGATTAAACTACCGCCGTAGGTCAATTAACTGTCAGAGTTGCATGAGCTATGGCTGGCAACCCTGATCATCCAACAAAAACTAAGGGGTCCTTTTTCACGACCGTCTGGGGTTGGTTTTAGTGAGTATACTAGTGATTAGTGCATCCAAAATACAGGATATTTATACCTAGGCTTTGCCAGGGCAGATTATGTTATCGGTCGGAGGCTAATTTAAAGACCTACCGATAAAGACCTACCGAGATGTGGCTTTCCAAGCATTTTATGGTTGACTGGCTAATCTTGTATAGAGAGCTATAAAATGACCGCTTAACCGGGCATCAAGCATTCTGACCAAGGCTATGATACCTGGATGTGTCTACTTTACCGACTAATCACTTAACCTCATACCGTCGTTTTATCACCTTTGAGGATCATTGGACTTGGCTCAGGGGAATAGTTTGTTATCTCTTCCTGCACTTACTGATCTTTTCGCTGCGGACTTAAGGACGAAGACTAGCGCCCCTCAACAGGTATGCTGGGGCGTGGCCCAACGGATTGTCCATGAGGTGAAACGGATTTGCGAAGAAAGCAGCCGCATTCAATCCTCTGGCACTGTAGCTAGTTGGGCAAAGTCCTTAGGGCAGCAACGGGTTGACCAGTGTCTAAAGTATTACAATCTCGGTTCTGCCCAGGGTCGTGTCGAGCTCCATAGTACCCTCAGCGCCATTGTTTACCGTTACATTACCCCAGCCCATACGCAAATGAGCTATCAAGCTCGTCTGGGGCTAATCGAAGATTTTTTGCAGGGGTTTTACCTAGAAGTCCTAACCGCCTTTCGCCGCGAGAATCAGCTGGACGAGCTTTATCAACCCCGTACCCTACTGGAGTTGGCTGAGTTTATGGCCTTTTCAGAACGCTACGGTAAGCGACGGATTACCCTGCCTGGACAGCGTAACCAGCAACTATTAATTCTTAGGGCTCAAACCTTTTGCCGACAACAACCTCCAGAAGTGGCGGTGGACATTGAGCAAGCTACTAATTTTGGGGGTGACAGCGACGACATTCGCCCCGCCGCCTCCCACCAGCGGGTACGGGAAGAGATACTGGAACAGGCTAATGAACTGCCAGAACCTTCTTTACGGGGGGAAGTCGTAGAACAATTACTGGCCTATCTTAAGGAGCGGAACCAGGATGAGTGCGCCGATTACTTTGCCCTCCGCCTACTAGACCTCTCTCCCCAGGAAATTGAAGCCCTACTTAACATCACCTCTCGAGAACGAGACTATCTGCAGCAACGCTTTAAGTATCATTTACTGCGCTTTGCCCTATCTCATCGATGGGAATTGGTGCACGAGTGGTTAGGGGCCGGGCTGGCCAACAATCTTGGCCTGACCCCTCAACAATGGCAACAGTGGCATGACCAACTGAATCCTAAACAGGTTAAGCTTCTACAGTTAAAACAGCAGGGGGTAGAGGATGGGGAAGCGGCCAGGCTTTTAGGGCTGACTATTACTCAATTTAAGAAGTGCTGGACTCATTTGATAGAGCTAGCTTGGGAAATTCGTAACCTTTAATGTCCGGATAGACAGGGTAAACCTATGAATAAAGAGATAGACATTGGGCAAGAGATTCTGCGGCAGTTACTACTTGAAGCAGACTCAGCCGATGGTTCTCAGTCAGAGAGACGTGATCTAGCCTCGCTTAGTCCCGGGTCTACCCATACTCTTACGTTTAATCCTGGAGATCTTCCTACCGTGAAAACCCACTACGAAGCGCTGTTAAAGCGACGACTGAAGCAAGAAATTGCCCATCGACCGCCTCTATTTCCCTGGGAAAAGGGGGTGCAAGACTACCCTGATATGCTAAATAGCGGCTCGAGTACCGGTTCTATCTGGCTAGACCATTTAAAAAACCTGGAGATTCCCGCCGATCTGCCTGAGGAAGTGTTGAACGAGTTGCTAAACCAATGTCAGCAAGTTGCTAAACACACCCTGCAGATGGGTAGGCGTTTAGTCCAGGCCGTAGAAACTCTTTTCCCGTCCCAACCTCAAAGTCTGGATTATATTGCTGGTTTAGTAGTTCGGCCTGCCTATCGGTCAGTCCAATCCCCTAGCCTTAATCAGGTTAACTACGGCACCGCTACTCCCCAACAACAAATTGCCCTTTCTATGTTGGCGGCTAAGAGTATTTTTGAGGCGCTGAGCCTGGCGGTTACCAATGGTCAACCCACCGCTAACCGAATCTGGTTAACTAAAAGTGGGGTAGTAATGGTCAGAGCTACGTACCATAGTCGGCCAGCCACCCAGCCCCAATTAGAGGTGCAGATCACCCTACCCGAAGCCGGCAGTGTAGAGGTAGTTGATGGTGAGGCATGCTTGAGGGCCGAGCGATCTAACCCTGGCGATCTGGTTGTTTCGATCAACCCGGTACAAAGTGGTTCTCCCTACAGTGTAGAACTGAGCCTGGGAGACCATCCTGGCGATACATTGCAATTTCAAGTAATAGTACAGTCCTGAGGGATTTAGTTCCTGAGGGATTTAGGTTAGGGGCCGGGAGTATTTCCTGGCCCTCGCACAAACAGCCTATAATCCAGGCAATGGGGAAAAAGCTTGACAAGCAATGACGGGTGAGGAGTCTACTCCTTGCATTGGGCATTTGGTTTGTTGGCAAATCCCACAGTTGACCATCGTGACAGACTGATTCCCGGCAAGGGAATTTCCGCCAGAGCAGGGTTCGATAAACAGGCTAACTTGCTGACGGATATAGCCCTGCATTTCTAGTTCAGGGATCGCAGTGACTATCAAAATCGCTTGGGCCGTAGCCAGTTCTCGCCGAGCCAGGTTGATCTGGGCCAGGGTATCATAAAACCCCAGGGCAAATTGGTGCACTATCACTGGCAATTGCCGGGGTTGGCTACGGAAATGGATGGGGCGTTCTCGACTGTAATGATCCTTGAACTGGAGAGTGAGGGTACCATCGTTAAACCGACGGGTACGAATCCATCGCTGAAAGGGGACCGTTAGGAATCCGTCCAGGTCCAAGCTATACCACCACGACTTGTGCCAGGCTTGGGAGGGCAGATGCAGAATCTGATGGGTTTGCTCAGGGTTAAAGCCAGCCTGTAGAAGGAGTTGTACCGCCTGGCTAGGGGTGATATTAGGGGCCAGGGTGACCAACTCCGAATGGTAGTTGGTGAGGTATTGATATTGGCTGTGGTTTTCCGGTTCCGGCACTGGAGGAGCATTAGCGTCGGAGCCAGCCAGGACGCACTCAATGTGCTCAAAGGTGAGGACAGCGTCAATTCTAACCTGGGGGGCAAGGTTAAGGGGCACACCGATCTGCAGAGAGACGGCGCCGATCTCGTGGGGATGGGCGATCGCTGGCAAGCTATCGGTCAAGAGAGCCCGCAGCCATGACTCATCCGCTAGGGCCAAGGCCAGATGACTCGCCGGCTGCGATCGCCTGGAGACGGGGGAGTTTTGGCGTAAACGGGAAAGGGAGGATTTAACCATACCGTAAACATCCATCCAGGTCAGCCAGCCCGACTAGAGGATTTTACCTGGTGGATACCCCCAGGCTGGGGTGAGTGTTAGGTAAGGATTACCCCAGACTCCGGTGCAGAGCCTGGGGTAAGGTAGCTAGTGCCCTCTATAAACCCACCGATTTACCTAGCCCTCTGGGTTCTGGCCACCGCTAGCTATCCTCATCATCGAGCTAGTTCTGTTCTAGCAAGCCAGGGGGATCGGTGCCACCACTGGCTTAAAAACGTTGCAGGGATTATCAAAGCGTAATGCACCGTGATGGTCCGTTACCCTTGCTGATCCCCAGGGTTGACTTCATCTTCTAGCACCTCGATGGTGACGGGGCCGCTGGGGGTAGGCGGCTGGGAGGGGGGGGTGGCCGATTGAGAGGCCAGCCCCAGCAGCGATCGCAGGCCCTGAATCAAGGGTTGCCAGGGGCGGTAGCGATCGCCATAGGTTTGGCCCATGTCCTGGTCGAAGCGTTCCAGCTGATGCTGGAGATGGCTAATTATATCCCCGGTCCAGCCGGTCCTGCGATCGTTAGCCAGATTGAGCACCTCAGCTAGAATATCGCCCCAACTGGGGGGTGCCGGGCGATCTGAGGCTGCCGCCGGATCGGTTGGCTCCGCTGGTGTCTCGGTCGTCGCCGCCCCTTCCTTGGCCTTGAGTTGCTCGATCATCTCCGCCAGGGACTGACGCCCCAGGGACTCCACCTCGAGGGTGCCGTCCTTAAGCTCGGAGAGGGCTTCGTTAGCGGCATCCTGGAAAATTTCGCGAATCCGGTTAATCCGCTGACTACCCTCCTGTTGGGCCTTTTCCCAATCCGCCTTAACTTTGTCCTGCACGCTGTGGGTCATGGTATCCATCCTTAACAGTTACAAATGAATTGATGAGGAGCGCGGTGCCGACAAGCCTAGCTCAGGGTGGTAGCGACCACATCCACCACTTCGGCTGGGGTCTCACTGGCGGCTGATGGTTTGGTCTGGCGTAGATTGCGCTTCCGGTCTAGCAAAATTTGGGCGACTTCGGTAATGGCAATGGTGGCCAGTAGTCCATCATCAACCCAGCCTAAAATTGGCATCATATCCGGGGAGATATCCAGGGGGCTAATCAGGTAAAGCAGGGTTCCCAACAGGACTACCCAGCGATATTTAGAGTTACGAACCAGTTGGCGATACCAATCCATAATTGATTGGGTAAACAGCCCCTTTTTCATGGTCATCTCCTTGATGTGAACATCCCTATTTTGTCAGAGCTACCCTGGTTGTACAGGTAGGGAAAACCCCTGGAATGGCAGGGCTTTCCCACCGTCTCGACCGTACCAGGAAGACCGTACTGACTTGATTGATGGCTTTTATAGAGCTCGTTTGGCGATCGCCCGTTGCACCAGCCATAGCCCTGCCGCCAGGAGAGACCCCAGCCCTAGCCAGCCGCCGGTTTGGGCCTGCCCCTCCAGTAGGCACCACCCCCCCAGCCCCCCCAGGCCCAGGGCACAACCGGCAACGGTGGTTAACATGCCCCGCAGGGCCTGCTGACTGGTGACCACCTGGGCCGCCAGGTCAGTGCCTGGGGGAAGGGCGGTGAGGGTTTTGGCAGCGGCTTGAAAGGCGCTGTAGTCCGCCGCTGTCACCTGGTAATAGGTGCCTAAATTCTTATCCCGCAAGGTAGGAACGCTGTAGAGACCAAACTGGCGGGCGGCGGCGATCGCCGATCGGATCTGGCGCTGGCTCGCCAGGGGGGCCAGCGCTTCAAACAATGACTGGCGATAGACCCCGGTTTGAGCCATGGTCAAAATTTGGTCGATCAGTGCGGTGGTGGCGCTGCCCTGGATTTGCATCGCAGTTTCCCTAGTTCCCCTGTTCTGTTTTAACCGATCTGGACCTGAGCGCAACCCCCGGGGGGTCATCGGGTTAGGACGTAGGCCAGCAGGGCACTGCCCAGGGGAACGGTGAGGTTATCCAACCCGTAAATGGAGAGGGTTTCCAGGGCAGTGGCGGCGATCGCCACCGCCAGGGCCGTTAACCCCATCTGGGCACTCCATCCCACGGTCCAGCCCAAGATGCCCAGGGCCACGCCAACACTAGCCAAAGCCATGGTCAAACTACCTTCCCAACTTTTCT
This sequence comes from Cyanobacteriota bacterium, assembly GCA_035286245.1. GTDB lineage: Bacteria > Cyanobacteriota > Cyanobacteriia > Phormidesmidales > Phormidesmidaceae > Nodosilinea. The sequence goes on from JAYKIM010000118.1 coordinate 9,083, forward strand.
GACTGCCCCAGAGCTGGTAGGGGTGACGGCCAAACCGTTGTCCCACCAGGGCCGCCAAGCCATCTCCCCAGGTCATGGTGAGGATTCCCAGGGCCGCATACTGGGGGAGGCTCGGGGGCCAAAAGATCAGGGTCAACAGGCCAATGCTGAGGGCATAGAAAAAGGTGCCTAAACTGTGGCGGCCTACCCCATTAATGCCGGGTAAAATCGGATAGTGATAGGACAGTAGGGCCACCCCGCTGAAGCATACCGAGGCGGCCACCCCCATCCAGGTGGGGGTACCTAACCACCAGGCCAACAAAATCACCTGCCCAGCGCCAATGTGGACCACCTTGCGAGTGATCTCCGTACCCACCTGGGTATACCGTCGTAGACCCTCGGCAATGGCCCCTACCAGCCCCAGCCAGGCTAAAACCAGTCCAATTTGCAGCAGCACGGTGGCCATGATGGTAAGGGAAATCGGTATAGTGGGGTGGGACTTCTAGACCTTACTACACGAACCTTCTATGGGAACATATAAACGGGTATTGCTTAAACTCAGTGGTGAGGCCTTGATGGGGGATCTGGCCTATGGTATTGATCCCCAGGTGGTGGAGGCGATCGCCGCTGAGATTGCCGAGGTGGTGAGGGCCGGTATTGAAACCGCCATTGTGGTGGGGGCGGGTAACATCTTTCGAGGCATTAAGGGGTCCGCCGCTGGCATGGACCGGGCCACCGCTGACTACATTGGCATGATCGCCACGGTGATGAATGCCATGACCCTGCAGGACTGCCTGGAGCGAATTGGAATTTGCACCCGGGTACAGACGGCCATTGCCATGCAGGAGGTGGCCGAACCCTATATCCGCCGCCGTGCCATCCGCCACCTGGAAAAAAAACGGGTGGTTATTTTTGGGGCGGGTTCCGGCAATCCCTTCTTTACCACCGATACCACCGCCGCCCTCAGGGCGGCGGAAATCAATGCGGAGGTGGTGTTTAAGGCCACTAAAGTTGACGGAATCTACGACTCTGATCCTAAAATTAATCCGGATGCCCGGCGCTATCGTACCCTCACCTACGGTCACGTACTCCAGCACGACCTCAAGGTGATGGACAGCACCGCCATTGCCCTCTGTAAAGATAATCACATTCCGATTATGGTGTTTGACCTGTCCGTACCCGGTAACATTAAGCGGGCCCTGATGGGTGAGTCGATTGGCACAATTGTAGGAGAGTCCCTTGATGTCAGCTGATGATGTTTTGCTAGAAACCGAAGATCAAATGCAGAAGGCAATTGAGGCCACCCAGCGAAATTTCAACACGATTCGCACTGGGCGAGCCAATGCCTCCCTGCTCGATCGCATCGAGATTGAGTACTACGGCACCCAGACCCCCCTCAAGGCGGTGGCCAATATTTCCACCCCCGATGCCAGCACCCTGATGATCCAACCCTTTGATGCCAAAACCCTGACCACCATCGAAAAAGCCATTTCCCTTTCCGATGTGGGGCTGACCCCCAACAACGACGGTCGGGTGATCCGGCTGAATATTCCGGCCCTCACCACCCAGCGGCGGCAGGAATTTGTAAAAACCGCCCACAAGCTGGCGGAGGAGGGGCGGGTATCGATCCGCAACCAGCGCCGTCAGGGCATTGATGGCATCAAGAAGTTGGAAAAAGCTAGCGAAATTTCCGAAGACGAAGCCCGTGACCTGCAGGAGGAAATCCAAAAGTTAACGGATCGGTATATTGCCAAGCTAGACCAGGCCCTGGCGGCGAAGGAAAAGGACATTACCACGGTTTAGGGACGGGGTTGACACCGTCTAGGACAATCGATGCAAATTCTCTCCGTTGCCCTGCAGAACTTTAAAGCCCACCGGGACCGGTTCTTTGAGTTTCAACCCGGTACCAATGCCATCTGTGGGGAAAACGGTGCGGGTAAAACTAGCATCCTGGAGGCGATCGCCTGGGTTCTCTTTAACCACCAGGGCGACTACACCAAGGAGGATCTGATCCGCAATGGTAGTGGTAGCGCCCAGGTAACCGTGGTGTTTACCTCCAATTACGACGGTCGCACCTACCAGGTGCAGCGTTGTACTCAGCGGGGCTACCAATTATTTGATCCCCAGCTCAATCAGCGACTGCCCTATAGTCGCCTCAAGGATGAGATTTTGCCCTGGTTACGCCAACACCTGGGGGTGAGCGCCACCACCAACCTGGCCCAGCTATTCGCCCGCACCGTGGGGGTGCCCCAGGGCACCTTTACGGCGGACTTCCTGCAATCGGCGGAGCAGCGCAAGGCGGTGTTTGATGCCATCCTCAAGGTGGAGGACTACAAGCTAGCCTATAAACAAATGAACGCCCTGCGTCGCTACGCCGACGATCAGGTGGAGGCGGTCAAGGCTCAGATTGATCACTATCAGGAGGCCCTCACCCCCTGGCCGGAGCTTCAGGATCGTCAGCAGCGCCTCACCCAGGAGCTACAGACCAACCAGCAACGGTTGCAGGAGTTGGAGGTGAGCCTGGCGGACCTGCAATGGCAACGGGACCAGCTCAAGGCTGAGGTGGATCAGCTGCAGGCCCTGGATCGTCAGCGGCAGGCCCTGGATCATCAACGCCAGGGGCAACAGGCCAACCTGGCCCGACTGCAGGGGGCCTTGAGCCAGGCGGCGGCGGCGGTCGCCCAGTGCCAGGCGCAACTCCAGTCCTACCAGGGCTACCAGCAGGCGGACCGGGCCCTGGAGCAGCTGGGGCAACGGCAACAAGCCCGGCAACGGGTGCTGCAACAGTACCAGGGGGTACAGGGGCGCTACAGCCAAAACCAGACCGAACTGGCCCGGGTCCAAACCCAGCTGGAAAACCTGGCCGCGGCCCGGGGAGAGCTTGACCAACTGCGGCCCCAAATTGCCCGGCAGATTGAGCTGGAGCAGGAATTGCAAACCTGGCAGCAACACCAGCAGCAGTTGCTACAGTTGGCCCTACAGCGCCAACAGATGGCCACCCAGTGTGAACAGTTGGCGGACCAGGGGCAACGGTGGCAACAGAGCTGCGATCGCCTGCAGTCCCTGGAGGTCGCCGTTGATGAAATTCCGGCCCTGGAGGCTGATCGCGATCGCCTGCAACAGCAGGTCAGTCGCCTGGCCATGGCCCGCCAATTTGAGGCCGATCTCCAGGCCTTGGTGGATGACAGTCAACAACGCTGGAGCAGCCAGACCGTCACCGTCGCCGCCCTGATTACAGACCTCACCGCCCTGCTGGCCACCCTGCCAGCCACCACCACCGCCAATTTGACCCAACTCAGCCATCACTGGTCCGAGGCCAGCACCATCTACACCGACCTGATTCAAGCCTTAGAAGACATTCTGGCGGATCTGGCGGACCAAACCGATGGAGCCACCCTGGCAAGACAAATCAAGACCCTGGAGCAGGCGCTCAAACAGCGCTACGCCTGGCGCGGTGAGTTGGCCCAACGCCCTGGCTTACTGGCCCAGTTGGCCCAAACCCAACAGCAGCAAGCCCAACTGCAAGCTACCCTGACCCAACTCGACCAGCAACTGACCGACACAGCCGCGGTGGAAGGGCAGATCCAAGCCTTGCAACAGCAGCTTGAGGATCTGGGACGTCCCCGGGAAAAAAGCCAAATTCTCCAGCGCACCCTGCCGGATCTTGGTCAGTTGGAGGCTAGTCAAACCCAGTTGCTGGCGGCTCAGGTGGCCCTGCAACAGCAGCTCGCCAGTCTGGATCAGGAGCTGACCACCTTTGAGGACCTGGAGACCGCCCTGGAAGCGCAGCAGGCCCAACGGCGTCAGTGCCAGGCCGGCTATCACCTCTACCTGCAAAGTGAAGCCCTGGCCCACCAGTATCCCCAACTACAGGCAGAGCTGGCGGGGGCCCAGGTTGCCCTGGATCAGGCAGAGCAGGGGTGGCAGGGGATGGACCGGGCCTACCAGGAGGCGGCCACCCGGGTTAATCCGGCGGCGATCGCCACCCTGGAGAACCGCTATGCTACCCTTCGGTCTGAGGCGGATCAGCTGGCGGGCAGCCTACCCCAGCAACACCAGCGCCTAGCCGATTTGGACCAACAACTGGCGGGGCTGGCGGCGATCGCCCAGCGGCAAGGCCAGGCCCAGATCGACCTGCAACGGCGGGAGCGGATCAAACGCTTCATTAACTTCGCCCGCAAGAGCTATAACGAAGCCGGTCCCCGCATTACCGAGCAGTACGTCCGTAATATTTCCCTGCAGGCCGATCGGCTATTTCGGGAATTAATGAATCGACCCAATGTAGCCCTGCAGTGGACCCGGGACTACGAAATTGTGGTGCAGGAAGGCGCCAATCAACGCCGCTTTGTCAACCTCTCCGGCGGCGAGCAGATGTGTGCCGCTCTGGCGGTGCGTCTGGCCCTCCTCAAGGTGCTGGCGGATCTGGATATTGCCTTTTTCGATGAGCCCACCACCAACATGGATCGGTCTCGACGTCAGGGGTTGGCGGAGGCCCTTGGACGCCTGAAGAGCTTTGCCCAGTTGTTTGTGATTAGCCACGACGACACCTTTGAAACCATTACCGAGAATGTCATTGCAGTGGAACGGGAGGCGAGCTCGGGCTAGCGATCTCCAAACCGGCCAAATTTCCGCGATCGTGCCAAAATATAACCATTAGTCAGACAGCATAGGGCAGACTCAATAGATAGGGGGTTTGTGGCTGGCCACGACCCGGCCAAGGTCACGGAATAGAGATCCGTACAGGCAAGGATTAAGATCCAGGTCAGCGGAGGGTTGAGTCAGTCGATCTTTAGCGTTAGTTGAACAGCAGGGCACCGTTGGTTAACCTACTCCTTGAAATTAGGCAATTCCTGCGACGCTGGTGGGGGGACTTTACCCTGCAAACCCGGCTGATGGCTGGGGCTACCCTGGTGGTTTCCCTAATTACCAGCGGTTTAACCTTTTGGGCCGTTCACACCATCCAGGCCGATGCTCGCCTCAACGATACCCGCTTTGCCCGAGATTTGGGCCTGCTATTGGCCGCCAATGTGGCGCCACTGGTCCAGGAGGGCGATCGGGCAGAACTAGCCCGCTTTTCCTCCAGTTTTTACCAAAGCACCACCAGTGTTCGTTATATGCTCTACGCTGACGAAAACGGTGACATTTTCTTTGGTATTCCCTTTTCCGACACCGCCGTGGAAAGTTCCCTTACCCTGCGGCGCCGCATTCAAATTCCCGAGGGGTATGCCCAAAACACTAACCTACCCCTGGTGCGCCAGCACCTCACCCCCGCCGGCGAGGTCACCGATGTCTTTGTGCCCCTCAACTATAATGGCCAGCAAATGGGCGTCCTGGCCCTGGGCATCAACCCTAATCCCACCGTTGTCGCCTCATCTCATCTGACCCGCGACGTTACCATTGCCGTGTTTGTCTCGATCTGGGTAATGGTGATCCTGGGTTCGGTGTTCAATGCCCTTACTATTACCAAACCCATCAAAGAGCTTTTGTTAGGAGTCAAAAACATTGCCGCCGGTAATTTTAACCAGCGCATTGATCTGCCCCTCGGCGGGGAACTGGGGGAGCTGATCTCCAGCTTTAACGATATGGCAGAGCGCTTGGAGCGCTACGAAGAGCAAAATATCGAAGAGCTAAC
>JAYKIM010000119.1:0-18830 GCA_035286245.1 Cyanobacteriota bacterium
CCGGGGCTGTCTTCATTAACGGCCTGGTTAAGTCCGATCCGCGCTTACCCTTTGGCGGCATTAAGCGATCGGGGTACGGTCGTGAGCTGGGCGTGGAAGGTATGCGTGAATTTCTGAATATCAAAACCGTGTGGGTAAAGTAAAGTAACCCTCCAGCCAAAGGCCCTGCCCCGTTCCCTGAAGCACCCTAAAGTAATCCAACCAACCAGAACCTCAGATGAATACTGCCGAACTATTAGTAGCTTGCCTGGAAAATGAAGGCGTTGAGTATATTTTTGGCCTACCAGGGGAGGAGAATCTACAACTCCTCCAGGCCCTGCGGCGATCCTCAATTCAATTTATCACCACCCGCCACGAGCAGGGTGCCGCCTTCATGGCGGATGTCTACGGTCGTCTGACCGGTAAGGCGGGGGTCTGCCTATCCACCCTGGGCCCCGGAGCCACCAACCTGATGACTGGGGTCGCCGATGCCACCCTGGACCGGGCCCCCCTGGTGGCGATTACCGGCCAGGTGGGCACTGACCGTATGCACATCGAGTCCCACCAATACCTGGACTTGGTGGCTATGTTTGCCCCGGTCACCAAATGGAACGCCCAGATCGTCCGCCCCAGCAATACCCCGGAAATCGTCCGTAAGGCCTTTAAGTTGGCCCAGTCAGAAAAGCCCGGCGCCGTCCACATTGACTTGCCGGAAAACATTGCCGATATGGATGTGAAGGGGGTTGCCCTGCGTAGAGATAGTCAGGAAAAAACCTACGCCTCCCTCCAAAGTATCCAGCAGGCGGCGGTGGCTATTTCCCAGGCTACTAATCCAATTATTCTGGTGGGCAATGGGGCGATCCGGGCCCGGGCCAGCGAAGCCCTGACAGAATTTGCCACCCAACTGAATATCCCGGTGGCTAACACCTTCATGGGTAAGGGGGTAATTCCCTACACCCATCCCCTCGCCCTCTGGGCCTTTGGGCTACAGCAGCGGGACTTTATTACCTGTGCCATGGAACAGGCGGACCTAATTGTGGCGGTGGGCTACGATCTGGTGGAATATTCCCCCAAACGCTGGAACCCTGACGGCAAGCTCCCCATTCTCCACATCAACCTGACCCATGCGGAAATCGACAGCAGCTACATTCCCAAGGTGGAGGTGATTGGGGATATTTCTGACTCGCTGCAGGAAATCCTCCGTCGGGTTAATCGTGAAGGTCGCCCAGAGCCATCTGCCCTAAAATTTCGTGAGGAGATCCGGGCCGACTACGAACAATACGCTGACGACTACGGCTTTCCGGTCAAACCCCAAAAACTAATCTACGATCTGCGCCAGGTGCTAGGACCGGAGGATATTCTGATCTCCGATGTGGGGGCCCACAAAATGTGGATTGCCCGCAATTACCATTGTTTACGGCCCAACACCTGCCTGATTTCCAATGGCTTTGCCGCCATGGGGATTGCCATTCCCGGCGCCCTAGCAGCCAAGTTAGTTCACCCCAACCGTAAGGTGGTGGCCGCCACCGGGGACGGCGGCTTCATGATGAACTGCCAGGAACTGGAGACCGCCCGACGGATTGGCACCCCCTTTGTCACCATTATTTTTAATGATGGCGCCTACGGTCTAATTGAGTGGAAGCAAATGAACTACTACGGCGAGTCCGCCTTCATTCACTTTACCAACCCTGACTTTGTCAAGCTGGCGGAGAGTATGGGTCTGAAGGGTTATCGGGTGGAATCTACCGAAGACCTGATCCCCACCCTGAAAACCGCCCTGGAGGATACGGTGCCCGCCGTGATTGATTGCCCGGTGGACTATCGGGAAAATCTTTTATTTAGCCAAAAAACCAATCAGTTAAGCTGCTTGATTTAAATCGGTGCCAAAAGTAGGAGAAACCAAGCTATAGCCCAGCAGGCTATAGCTTGGCCAAAGCCCTAGAACTCGGTAAACCTTAACCCACCCACGAGAGGTTTATTAAGCAGGGGTACTCAGTAGCAGGTTAAATCACCGTACCATCGGCAATGGTGGCATTTTTGAGGATGACCACAATACCGCTGCGGATATAAAAGCCCAGATCCTCTCGTTCAGCTTCCTGGATGTGGTTCTTATTAACAATTTGGACATTAGCGCCAATGCGAGCATTTTTGTCGATGATCGCCCGTCGAATCACCGATCCCTCCCCAATACCAATGGGAACCCTCCCCTGGGTGAGCTGTTGACTACTCTCTGAAAGGGGTTCGTAGAAATCTGCCCCCATCAGTAGGGAGTCTTCTATCACACAATTGGCATTGATCCGCTGACGTAGACCGATCACCGAATGGTGGATACGGCAGTTTTTCAGGATGCACCCCTCGGTGATAGTAGATTCAGTGATGTGGCAGTCAAGCAGTTTATTGGGGGGCAGGTAGCGGGAGCGGGTATATATGGGGGCGTCTTCGTGGTAGAAACTAAAGGGCGGCTGGGGCTGCAGGGTCAGGGCCAGGTTAGCCTGGTAGAAGGCATCAATGGTGCCGATATCTTCCCAGTAGCCATCGAATAAATAGGCCTGCACATTATGATCGCGAGCGGAACCCGGAATGATTTCCTTGCCGAAGTCGGTTTGCTCCAGACCCTTGCGCAGCAGGTCGATCAAGACTTGCTTTTTAAATACGTAGATCCCCATGGAGGCGATAAAGGGCCTTTCCCTGGCCTGGTCTGGAGTTAGACCCAGCACCGTTGTATCCACCCGCATGGCGTCGAGGGCATCCCCCTTGGGTTTTTCATAAAAGTCAACCACCCGACCAGTGCCGTCAATTTTCATCAAGCCAAATTCAGAGGCTTGCTGGCCCCCCATGGGCACAACGGAGAGGGTAATATCCGCATTGGTTGCCCGATGGCGGCCCACAAATAGGCTGTAGTCCATCCGATAGAGATGGTCCCCGGAGAGAATTAGAAAGTCCTCCACATTCCAGGAGTCAAATAGCCACAGATACTGGCGCACCGCATCCGCCGTACCCTGGAACCAACTGGGACTATCGGGGGTTTGTTGGGCGGCGAGAACCTCAACAAAGCCTTCGGTAAACTGGGAAAATTGGTAGGTCCGAGAAATGTGACGGTTTAGGGAGGCGGAGTTGAACTGGGTGAGGACGTAGATTTTATGAATTTCCGAGTTAATGCAGTTGCTAACGGGAATATCAATCAGGCGATACTTACCGGCCAGGGACACCGCTGGCTTGGCCCGAAATTTTGTTAATGGATAAAGTCGGGTGCCGGCACCCCCCCCTAAAATGATCGCCAGTACTGATTTCACAACAGCGCCTCGTTGATCCCCACAAGCGGATTCCTACACCTCTACAGTTTGAGCCCGGGGGTACACCTTGACAAGGGGGATCGGGGAAAAATGTGATGCAATGTGATGTGTATAACAACGGTAGGGTTAAATCACCCTAGCCAGGCAGTAGCCTAGGAGATCTATGGGGTTTGTCGACTATGACGTAGTGATTGTAGGGGGTAGTCTTCAGGCCCGGGCCGCCGCCGCTAGGGGTGCCCGGCAGGGGGCTCGGGTGGCTCTGGCGGAACCGTCGGAGGAGGTGGAAAGGGATCTACAGGTACAGTTACTGGTGCGACATCTGGCCCAGCTCCAGAGCGGAGATACTAAACAACTAGACTGGTCTGCCTGTGGTCGATATATTCAACGGACGGTGGAGGTTGCCTATCCCCAATGGACCCGGTCTGCCCTGGCGGCCCAGGGGGTTGATGTGATCGAGGAAAGCGGACACCTGAGTCCAGGGTCGCCCCTAACCCTGACCACCGATCAGCGTCAGTTACATAGTCGGGGAGTAATTTTAGCCCCGGCGGTGCAGAGTCGGCTGCCGCCCATACCGGGGCTGGCAGCGCGGCCCTATCTGAGCCTGGAGGACCTGATCGCCCTGCCTCAGCGCCCTGATCGACTGGTGATTCTGGGCCGCCGCCCCCTGGCGATCGCCCTGGCCCAAGCCCTGGCCCATCTGGGCACTCTGGTGACCCTGATCAGCCGTAGCGATCGCCTACTACCAGAGGAAGACCCTGACATTTCAGATTTTGTAGAGAGCCTGGTCATCGCCGCCGGGGTGGATCTGCGCCTGGGCACCTCCGTTCTAGAGATCAGCGGCGAAGCCCCCTTAACCCTCCATCTGCCGGACCAGCCTCCCCTGGTGACCGATCACCTCTTGGTGGCCACCCTACCCCATCCCCACCTGACCCCCCTGAATCTCAGAGCCCTGGGAATTAGGGCTGAGTCACCCTACCTAGCCGTCGACGATCATTTAAGTACCGTCCATCCCAGGATATTTGCCTGTGGCCCTGTCCTGGGGGGCTATTGGGCTGAGGTCAGAGATCACCAAGATGTGGAGATCGCCCTAGACAATGCCCTCTACCTACCCCGGCGTACCATGGGCTGGCACCATCGTCGGGCCCTGCTACCCACCTGGCCCCCCTTCGGTCGCCTGGGTATGACGGCGACCCAGGCCAGGGCCTGGTATGGGGCAGCAGCCACGGTGCTGCAGGTGCCCCTCAGTGATTTGGTCAGTTCCCATCTCAGCGATCACACCACTGGGTTTTGTCGCTGGGTGGTCCATCGGCAGGGATCCCTATTGGGAGCCCAGGTAATTGCCCCCGAGGCCGATCAGGTCCTGGCTACCCTAGCCGTGATCCTTCGGCAGGGGGTTGGCCTGCAGCATCTGGTCGAGCTATCCCGTCTACCCTACGGTTCTAGTGAAATCTTGAACCAGTTACTAGACACCTGGCAGCAGCAGCGTTGGGGACCGGGTCGTTGGCGTCGCAACTGGGCTGAGAATTGGTTTAACTGGCGACGGACCCGCCAGCGTTCAGGCCCCTAAGCCCCGACGTTCTTATCAAATCTTAGGCTTTAGGGCTCGCCCTGCCCCTCTGGATACCTGATATGATGATTTTAAGAAAAAATCAGTCTTTGAATTTATGAGTTCCCTAGAGCTTTTGCCTCAGTTGCAGCCCGATCTGCGAGTTGGCCTGGGCCGGGTTTTAATTGTAGAAGACGAAGAGATAATTCGGGAAACTATTGCCCTAGGCCTAGCGGAGGAGGGATTTGAGATCCTAATCGCTGAAGATGGTCTCTCCGCCCTCGATCTGTTGGGGGGAACAGCGGCCGCTAGCCGCACCAGTCGCCCTGAAATCGACCTGGTCATCTTAGATCTCATGCTACCCGGGATGAACGGCCTAGATCTGTGCCGCCTCCTGCGTCATCAGGCCATTCAGGTGCCCATTTTAATCTTGAGTGCTAAGGGTACAGAAAGCGATCGGGTGCTTGGCTTAGAAACCGGAGCCGATGATTATCTGACTAAGCCCTTCGGTATGCGGGAGCTGGTGGCCCGCTGTCGGGCCCTGCTGCGCCGACAGCAGACCAAAGCTAGTCCCAATCATGACAATGTTCTCCGGTTTGAAGACATTACCCTCCATCCCCAAGAATGTCGAGTCTTTCTTAAGGGGGAGGAAATCAGTCTTTCTCCAAAGGAATTCCGAATTTTAGAACTGTTCATGGGTCAGCCCCGACGGGTCTGGTCTCGGGATCAAATTATTGATCTGGTTTGGGGGCATGACTTCATGGGGGATAATAAAACCGTCGATGTTCACATTCGCTGGATTCGCGAAAAACTTGAGCCCGATCCCAGCCATCCCACCTATCTCAAGACTGTGCGGGGTTTTGGCTATCGTTTGGGATAGGGGCATCGGCCATGCCGTTAACTATTTTACTGGCGGAAGATGACGAGGCCACCCGTCTATCCCTAGGAGATTACCTGGAGCTAGAGGGCTATCGGGTAATTATGGCAAGTGATGGGGAAACAGCCCTGGAGCAAGTCTTCACTCACCAGCCCCAGCTGCTCATTACCGATATTGCCATGCCCTATCTGGATGGCTATACCCTGGTTCAACAGATTCGCCAAAATCTGGCCTTTCGCCTACTGCCGGTAATTTTCCTGACGGCCCATAATCAAACCGTTGATCGCATTAAGGGCTACCAGGTGGGGGGGGATATTTATCTACCAAAACCCTTTGAGTTGTCAGAACTGGGGGCCATCGTGCGGAGTTTGCTAGAACGATCGCAGGTGATGCAGGCCACCTGGATTCAGCAAGTAGCACTGCACACCGCCCAGCAACTAGCCCTCAGGGCGGAGGCTCAGTCGCCGGGTGAATCGGCTCAATTACCCCCAGGGCCCTCCATCTCCCTGGGACCAGAATTAACCCCACGGGAGCAGGATGTACTGGCCCTATTGTCCGATGGCCTATCCAACGCCCAAATTGGCGATCGCCTGTTTCTTAGCCCCCGCACCGTCGAAAAATACGTTAGCAGCCTACTCCGCAAAACCGACACCCACAATCGTTCAGAACTACTCCGCTTTGCCCTCAGTCACCATTTAGTCCGTTAGGAAATTGGGGCTGGCTACCTAGCCTAAATTAGGCAACCCTTGCAGAGAGAGCTCAGGAGCAGTGGATAAACTAAGGCCGGAGTCTACTAGCTGAAGCGGTTAATCCAGTGCAGCAGGCGCCGGGTCGCCGGCGTCAAGCGCTGGCGACGGTAACTATCGGCGGCTTTTTTAATCGCTTCCGCCTGGGTCGGGTAAGGATGAATCACCCTGGCCAGGGTGTTGAGCCCCTGACCACTGACCATGGCCAGGGTGATTTCATTAATCATTTCACCGGCCCGGCCAGCCACAATAGTAGCTCCCAAAATCCTGTCCTGCCCCTGGGGGTGCAAAATTTCCACAAAGCCTTCGCTGTCCCCCTGGATGACGGCCCGATCTACCGCAGAGAGGGGAATGGTAATGGTGTGAGTCCTCCAGCCCTGGGCTTGGGCGGCCTGGGCATAGAGACCAACATGGGCAATCTCAGGATCGGTATAGGTGACCCAGGGCATAACCAGACAGCTATAACGCTGGCGCCCCAAACCCCAGGGGGAAAACAGAGCATTCTTAATCACTAGGCGGGCGGCAGCATCGGCGGCGTGGGTGAACTTCCAGTCCTGGCAGATATCCCCCGCTCCGTAGATCCGTGGATTACTGGTTTGCAGGAAATCATTGACCAGTATGCCATCCTGGGGATGGTAGGCGATGCCAGCCGCCTCCAGGTTGAGGCCATCAACATTGGGGGTGCGGCCAGCGGCCACCAGAATGTCGTCCACCACCCGCGATCGCACCTCTCCCCCCTGACGATAATGGAGGACTTTGCCGGCGGGGGTCTGGTCTACCCGTTCTAGGGCCGCCTCGAGGAGGATCTGTAAACCCTCCCCCTGTAATTTTTGCTGGAGTAGGGCAACCACCTCAGGCTCCTCCCTGGGTAGGAGGCGATCGCCCCGCTGCAGCAGGGTGACCTGGCTACCCAACCGCTGACAGGCTTGACCCAACTCGCAGCCAATCGGACCGCCACCGATCACCGCCAGCCGCCGGGGCAATTGGGTGAGGGAAAAGAGGGTGGCATGGGTGAGATAGCCCGCCGCCGCCAGGCCCGGAATGGCGGGGATGGTGGCCCGGCTGCCGCTGGCCACCACGGCTTTTTTGAAGACCAGATCCTGGCCCCCAACCCTGAGGGTACGGTGGTTACTAAACTGCCCCTCCCCAAAAAACACATCAATACCCATGCGGCGGAACCGATCGGCGGAGTCATGGCGGCTCAGATCAGCCCGGACCCGTCGCACCTGGGCCATGACCTGGGTCAGGTCCACGGCCACCTCCCCCGTCTGCATACCAGCTTGCTGGATCCGTTCCACCATGGTGGCCAGGTTGGCGGCGTTGATTAAGGCCTTAGAGGGGACACAACCCACGTTGAGGCAGTCTCCCCCTAACAGGTCCTTCTCCACCAGGGCAATCTTCAAACCCAGGTCCATACCGGCCACCCCAGCGGCCACCACCAGGCCAGCGGGACCACCCCCGATCACCACCAGATCGTAGCGCTCAGCAGCAATGGGATTGATCCAGTCCGGGGGGTGGACCCGATCGCGCAGCAGCTGATTATGGGTATCAAAGGGCTGTACCACTGGAGACTGGCTGACCGGCTCAACCATAATGATGAGGATAGAATCAGGGGCAAGAGAGCCGGGCCATGGCCGTCAAACCGCTATGGACTATGAAACTTAGGAGGTGGCCAACCTGGAAGCTTCACCGGACACCAGCCAGTCAGGGGTTGGGAGCCATTGATCAGTTGTTTCTAAGGCCCCGACAGAAACATGCTGGGGTAGGTACAACCGACGGATATCCTCCGGCAAAGCCTCCAGCAGATGCTGGTGAGCCAGATGCAATTGGTGCTGCAGTTGCTCAGGCTTGAGATACTCACCTTCGGCTTGCAGGTAGGCTAGCATACGGGTCTGACTCCAACCAAAGCTATGGGCCATGACCAGCACCAGTCGCTCTAGGGGGGAGAGGCGATCGAGGGCTCGGTGGAGATAGCACCAAAAGGGAGGGGATACCTGGTCTAACCGGTACTGGATGGATGGCACTTCGGGTAACGCCACCTGATTAATACAGAAGGCCGTCAGGTTTACCAACCACTGTTGTAGGGTAAAACCGCTGGAGCCCGTCTCAGCCTGGGTATCTACCCCTCCCAATTCATGCAAGATATGCTGCCAGGTCAGGGCAAACAGATAATCAGCCTGCACAGGGGAGCGGGTAGAATGGCGGATCAAGCTATAGACGATGGGGGTATAGCGGCAAAAGATCGCTGTAAAGTATCGTCCTTCCTCAGGATGGGCGTTGAACAAACTCACCAACTCACCATCACTGAGATGCTGCAAAGATTGAACCAGGGTATGGTTACCCTCAGAAAAGGTAGGAATGTCCACCGCAGTCGCCATTGGTTAGTAGAACCTATCGAAATCAACAACGTTACTCGGCTGGCCGGGCTGGCAATAGCCCGGAATTTAGTTCTCAAGTATACCTACTGGATCAGATTCAGGGGACTAAATTTACATAAACCTTGCCCTATGGCTAAATTCCCTCAAGCCTGATCCGCACTAGATCTAAATTCCCGAGCTCTGGTCGATTAGAATTAATAGACTCTTGAAGTCCCCGCTGCTGACCGAGGTCCCCCTTTCCCTGAGTCCAATGCCTATTTACCTATCTGCCATGCCTTCCACCCTAGCCCTCCTTGGCCTTCCCTTCGACAGTTTACTGTCAACCCAGGGGATTATGGTCTTACTGCTGGTGGCCTATGCCGGGGCGATGTGGATGTTTCTGAAGGGGGCTCCCAAGGTCTATACGGTCATGGTCTCTGACCTGGAGGTGGCACGTCGTTTCTACGAGGGTATGCTGAGCTTGCCCGCCGCAGAGGTACCGCTACACTATTATTACAATTATCAACAAACCCTGGGCACGGCAGGCATTGATCCCCTCACTATGATGGGTCCCTCCGGTTTTTCCTCCCCTTCATCTACCGCCAGCCCGGAAGGGCTGTGGTATCAACTCCGCAAAAACAATCAACTGCACGTGATCGGTGGGGCTAGTTTGGGCAAGCGTGATCAGCATCGTCACGTCTGCTTTGATCATAGCTGCCTGGAATACCTACTGATGCGCGTTCAACTCCAGGGTTTGGATTATAAAATCCGTTCTGAAAAACCCTTGAACTTTCTAGTCAGGGACTACGATCAACAAGTTATTGAAATGGTAGAAGTGGACAACTAAAGACTGAGATCAACCTTTTCAACCCTTCTCAAATCCGTGAAAACCGTTGTCATATTGAGCCCCTCACCTTAGAGTCCGCCGCTGTCTAAGGCTATGGATTAAAACTATTCCACCGTAATAACTGCCCAGGGCAGCCCCGAGGCCCACTACGGTACTACCCAACATAAGCCGGCTAGAAACCTCTGCCCCCATATCCATCCAGGTCCTAAAGCTATCTAAATCGGTAAATCCACTGTTCGATTGACGGCCTAAGAGCCGATCTCCCACCTGGTAATTAAAGGCAAACAGGGGAACGTAGGTAAAGGGATTGCTCACCCAGGTGGCCGCCGCCGCCATGATGCGATTGCCACGAAGCACCGTAGCCAGAGAGACACCAATAATAATCTGTAGGCCAAACAGGGGGAAGCAGCCAGAAAATACCCCGCTGGCTATGCCCCTGGCCAACTGTTGAGGACTGCCCTGGAGGCGCAGAAAACGCAGATAACAATAGCGCAGCTGGCGTTTCCAAAGGGAGAGGATAGATCGGGGGGTAGGGGCTTGTGGAGTGGTTTCAGAAACAATAACCGGGGTCATGGTGGGCCGAGGAGTGGGGAAGTCTGAATAGAAAAGCCCCTAGACAAGTTGTTAGGGAATGATGTTATTAACAATTCTATAGGTAGATAACCCGGAGTTGCTAAGTATTAGATCAACTTTGTCGAGTTTTTACATCATTCTGCTATGTATAGCTCTGGTATGTATAGCTCTGGCTAGAATGCTCAGCGCAGAGTTGATCGATCAACGCAAATACCGCCTAGGCATTCTGGCTCGCCCCTACCCCTTGCCGGCGGCGGCGATGTCTGGCCAGAACTGTCGCTAATCGATGGAAACCTTGCAGTACTGATATGGTTAGCCGCCACTCCCTTCCCCCGGCCACCGTCACCATCGCCGCCATCGCCACCGCCATTGTGCCCCAACAGGGGAGTGTTGGGATTGTGCGGCTTTCGGGGGGGGAGGCCTTGGCGATCGCCGGTCACCTCTTCCATGCCCCCGGTGACCAACCCTGGGAGAGTCATCGCATTCTCTACGGATTCCTGCGTCACCCTGACACCGGTGATCCGGTGGATGAGGCCCTGCTGTTAATCATGCGGGCGCCACGCTCCTATACCCGGGAGGATGTGGTGGAGTTCCACTGCCACGGGGGGCTGATGGTGGTGCAGCAGGTGCTGCAGCTCTGCCTGCAGCAGGGGGCCCGGCTGGCGGAACCGGGGGAATTTACCCTGCGGGCCTTTCTCAACGGCCGCCTGGATCTAACCCAGGCGGAGGGGGTGGCGGACCTGGTGGCGGCCCAGTCAAATCTGGCGGCCCAAACCGCCCTGGCTGGGGTGCGGGGCAAGCTGAGGCAATCCATTGGTCAACTCCGTTCCACTGGCTTGGATATCCTGGCGGAAATCGAAGCCCGTCTGGACTTTGAGGAGGATCTACCGCCCTTAGACGAAGCCCAGATCAGCCAGCGGTTGGGGCAGATGGCGGAGCAGGTAGGGGCTATTTTAGCCACCGCTGAGGCGGGCACCCTGCTGCGCACCGGCCTGAAGGTGGCGATTGTGGGTCGACCTAATGTGGGTAAGTCCAGCCTGCTCAATGCCTGGAGCCGCTGCGATCGGGCCATCGTCACCGATCTCCCCGGCACCACCCGCGACCTGGTGGAATCCCAACTGGTGGTGGGGGGCATTCCCATCCAGGTGGTGGATACCGCCGGTATCCGCCACGCCCGCGACTGGGTGGAGCAACTGGGTATTGAGCGATCGCGGCAGGCGGCCCAATCCGCCGACCTGGTACTGTTGACCATCGATGGGTCGGTGGGCTGGACGGAGGAGGACACCGACCTGTACCATCTGGTCCGGTCTGGTCCCACCGCCGGTCAAACCCCACGCCCAATCATTGTCGTAGTGAATAAACAGGATCTGCTCCCCCCTTACCACCTGCCGGTTCAACCCCCTGACTCAATACCGGTGATTTACACGGCGGCAGCTCAAAACCAGGGCATTGAGGCTCTAGAAACAGCAATTTTGTCAACCATTCACGGCGATCAGGTGCAGGCTAGCAACCTGGAGTTTACCGTTAATCAACGTCAGGCCGCAGCCCTCCATACCGCCCTTCTGGCCCTGCACCAGGTACAACAGACGATCCTTGAACACCTACCCCTAGACTTTTGGACCATTGATCTACGGTTGGCGATCCAAGCCCTGGGGTCAATTACCGGAGATGAAGTCACAGAATCAATGCTAGACGAGATCTTCAGTCGGTTTTGTATCGGCAAGTAACTGGTTGACCTTAAACCTTACCCATATCAGGACCGCTTCACCTACGCTGGCCCTTAGAGGTTGTTTGAAAAGGGTCATCCCAGGTATTTTCGCCGCCAAGAGGGCGCAAAAGTGTTGGAGCCTGAGGGTATTTTCCTAATGGATAGGTATAGTTTGAGCCCCTCTTTGGCTTTTCAAACAACCTCTTAATCTGAAATAATGGCAGCAAGGTGATTTAAGCCTGGGTAGGCGTTCTGGCTCGCCTCCGACCTGGCCGGTGGCCATAGCTATAGCGCTGGGCGACTACAGAGGGCGACCGTTTTATCTTAAAGATTGGAGCACCGCTAACGACGGTAGGGAACCGGAGTTAACCAGGCAGGTGACGCTGAACCTACCCAAGGAATCAAGGTCAGATATTTGATCCAGACACCAAGCTTACGTTAAATTAAGTAAAGATTCATCTCATACTTTTGCACGTCCTGCATAGAGGCCATCGGTTATGAAGCTTTCCTGGCGAGTCATTTTACTCTGGACCCTGCCACTGCTGGTAGTAGGGTTTTTCCTTTGGCAAGGGGCCTTCTCCTCTTCGCCCATGAATATGGGACGAAATACGGCCAGCACCCGCATGACCTATGGTCGCTTTTTAGATTATCTAGAGGCCGGGCGGGTAACCACCGTGGATTTCTACGATAACGGTAGGACGGCTATTATTGAGGCCATTGACCCTGACATAGATAATCGGGCCCAGCGCTGGCGGGTAGACCTGCCGGGCAATTCTCCTGACCTGGTTAGTCGCCTACGGGAGGCTAATATCAGCCTCGACTCCCATCCCCCCCGCAACGATGGGGCTCTGCTGGGTGCCCTCGGCAACCTGCTATTTCCCCTGCTGCTGATTGGGGGCCTGTTCTTTTTGTTCCGCCGCTCCAGCGTAGGGCCGGGGGGGCCAGGCCAGGCCATGAGCTTTGGTAAGTCTAAGGCTCGCTTCATGATGGAGGCCAAGACCGGCGTCATGTTTGACGATGTGGCGGGTATTGACGAGGCCAAAGAGGAGCTCCAGGAGGTGGTGACCTTCCTGAAAAAGCCCGAGCGGTTTACCGCCATTGGCGCCCGGATCCCGAAGGGGGTATTGCTGGTGGGCCCGCCTGGAACCGGGAAGACCTTGCTAGCCAAGGCGATCGCTGGGGAGGCTGGGGTACCCTTCTTTAGTATTTCCGGTTCTGAATTTGTTGAAATGTTTGTTGGGGTAGGGGCTTCCCGGGTGCGGGATCTGTTTAAGAAAGCCAAGGAAAATGCCCCCTGTATTATTTTCATCGATGAAATTGATGCCGTAGGTAGGCAGCGGGGTGCTGGCATTGGCGGCGGCAATGATGAGCGGGAGCAAACCCTTAACCAACTGCTGACCGAAATGGATGGCTTTGAGGGTAATACCGGCATCATTATCATTGCCGCCACCAACCGGGTGGACGTCCTAGACTCCGCCCTGCTGCGTCCCGGTCGCTTTGACCGTCAGGTGATGGTGGATCCCCCTGACATCAAAGGTCGTCTAGAGGTGTTAGAGGTCCACGCCCGTAATAAAAAACTGGCGGAGGATATCTCCCTTGAGACCATTGCCCGTCGCACCCCCGGCTTTACCGGCGCTGACCTGGCTAACCTATTAAACGAAGCCGCCATTCTCACCGCCCGCCGCCGCAAGGAGGCTATCACCATGGCCGAGGTGGACGATGCTGTTGATCGGGTGATCGCCGGCATGGAGGGGACTCCCCTGGTGGATAGCAAGAGTAAGCGATTGATTGCTTACCACGAGATTGGTCATGCCATTGTGGGTACCCTGGTCAAGGAGCATGACCCGGTCCAAAAGGTTACCCTGATACCCAGGGGGCAGGCCCAGGGGCTGACCTGGTTTACCCCCAGTGAGGAACAAATGTTAATCTCCCGGGCCCAGTTGCTGGCCCGCATCACCGGTGCCCTGGGGGGTCGAGCCGCTGAAGAGGTGATTTTTGGCGATGCCGAAGTCACCACCGGTGCTGGCAATGATCTACAACAGGTTACCGGTATGGCCCGCCAAATGGTGACCCGTTTTGGTATGTCTGACCTCGGCCCCCTTTCCCTGGAAAGCTCCCAGGGGGAAGTATTCCTGGGTCGAGATTGGCTATCTCGGTCGGAATATTCCGAGGAAATTGCCTCCCGCATTGATATTCAGGTGCGTACCATTGTTGATCATTGTTACGCCAGAGCCCGCCGATTGATGGAGGACAATCGGGCTCTGATTGATCGTCTAGTGGATCTGCTGGTGGAACGGGAAACTATTGATGGGGATGAGTTCCGGCAAATTGTTTCGGAATATACCCTGGTCCCTGATAAGTCACAATTTGTACCTCAGCTCTAGGGAACCACTTACCAGGATGACTAGAGGTTAGGATAGAAAACGGCAGGAATCAGTACCGATTCCTGCCGTTTTCTCCTGTTTTCCCAAGGGATAGTATGGACCATTGACGTTGAAACCACCTTAGCCACGGTTAGACTGGCACTCGGCAAGGCGAACTAATCCACCACCCGCAATCGTCCCTGGCTGAGGGCATCGTAGACGCGGTTAATCAACATGGCATCCTTCGCACTCAGGTCTCGCTGGGAGAACAGCGCCATTAGCTTCTGTTGATCGTGCCGAGTCAACTGTCGAGAGGCAAACAGTTCTTCAATGGTTCTCTCAAGAATAGACATGGTTAAATACCCTGATGGTTAATCAACGACTTAAAACCCGAGGGCAGCCAGTTAGAATCCTTGGGTCAATGTTTTTTTATCTTAAGAATTAGATCGAAGCAGCACATCGGCGAGATAACCGATTTTTTGACCAAAACTTCAATAAAGAGAGGTTAAGCAGTCAGTATTTTCACTGACCAGTCCCCCGGTGCAAGGTCTGGGATTAAACCTGGCCATTTATTTTCCAGAGTAGTTCCTTATGTCAAGGAGCCGAAATAAAAGTTTGCACAAGTATTTCAAAGTTGTTACATTGCCATTATCAACTACAGCCGAGTAAAGTATCCCTATGCATCCCTGGCTTGTCCTATTTTCAAAGTCTAAGTTGGCTCCCCTGCGGGCAACCTCTCGTATTTACGATCTGAAAGAACGGTTGGACTGGGGTGAGCCGGCCCTAACCATTATTGATATTCGCGAACCCCAGGACTTTCGAGAGATCCATGTCAGTGGTTCTATCTCTATTCCCTATGAAGCTTTGCTGACCACCGTCAGCCGTTGCTTTGAGTGGAACCGCGATCTTTACATCTACGGCAATAGCGATCGCGAGGCAGAGGCGGCAGCCCATCAGTTACGTCAGATTGGCTACTCAAGGGTGAGTATTCTGCGGGGAGGAGTGGCGGCCTGGAAGGCGGCGGGGTTCCCGGTAGAGAGTACCCTGGGTGCCCTGGTGGATTGAACCTAGATTGACCCGACCTAGTGATAGACCGATTCCCAATCAACGCACTGTTGTTGGTCTTCGGGACCAAAGGGATGCATGGCGCACACCAGGGTATTACCGCCGTGGGCCTGGCCATAAAAGTTTCGACATCCTACGCACGCAGGATAATTCTGCAAAATGGGCTCGACCGTATTGTTGAGGGGAGTTGAAACCTCCTCGAGCCACTGATCAAGGCTGGATAGGCCATTCACCAAGGGAGCCAGAACTTGATCTAACTGGGCCACCACTCCATCCACCTGTTGGTTCAGGGAGCGTTCCAGGGGTTCTACCACTTGCTTCAAGCTATCAAAAAAGAAATTTAATTCTGGGTATAGGCCATCCTGGAGCTGGTTGCCCAGGTTCTCAACACTGTCAACCAGATTGTCAGAGACCTCTACCCATCGCTCAGTCATTTCATCTATCCACTGTTCCGTAGGCTGGACAAATTGTTCACCCAGTTGATGAACAGTTTTGCTCAGCTCATTTAGTAGTTGTCGGGACCAGTCTTCCATTAGCTATCCCTCGACTTTTGGCGTAAATTATCTAACTCCTGGCGCAGATTCGTGATCTGTTGACGCAGCCCAGCAACCGGATCCATAGGGCTGATGGGTTGATCATCGATGGAAATTGGCTGAGGTTTTTGCTGTAGATCGGCCTCGGCGCCATGTTGGTAGCGTTTTCCCCACTCATTCATAATCTTCTGGGCCTCTTCTGCCGTGACCTCCCCCCGCTCCACCAAGCCATTGACTAAGACCTGGGCTTGTTCCCGCAGATGTCTGAGGTTAGGGCCAGCCTTTTGTAGGTCTTTTAAGGTGTTACCCGCCTTCTCCCCTGCATAGGCGGCGGCCCCTACGCCAAGATAGAAGGTTTTTTTAACCAAGTCCGTAAAACCAGCCATAGCAACGGATCTCCAGTATTACCCTGCAAGTACTGTCCAGTTTAGACCATAGACCCGTGCACTGGGGATTGGGGTAACCAGGGCTGGGCTACCCCAATTCCTCGGCCAGGCCATTCACCCGACCGTTAGATTACCTGCTCCACCTCAGCAATTTCTGGAATAAATTCCCGCAGCCGGCGCTCAATTCCCATGCGCAGGGTCATGGCGGAGCTGGGACAGGACCCACAGGCCCCGTTCAGACGGAGCTTGACCACCGGGCCATCAATTTCCACCAGTTCCACATTGCCACCATCGGCCAGGAGGTAAGGACGGAGGTCATCAAGGACCTGTTCAACGTTGGTCGGAGTCAATGCCAGTGTTTCCATGGAAATATCCTTAATTGTGGAAGGGTACGGAGATGGGTAAGAAATGGGTAACTGGGGAGGATGTAACGGAAACCAGGTAGGCGGGTTCGACCACCTCAGCTACCTATACTGATTAATTCTATTGTAGGAATTTAGGCGGCGCCCCACCCCTAAAGAATTCTAGGGTCAGTATAGACTGGGTACGGGTAGGGAGCCAGTACTGTGCAGCCAGTGTTGCCCGGATCGGCACTACCCGCTGTTTTTCTGAGGGCTGACTGCCCCTGGCTGATCATCACCCTGGCCAGAACGCCTAGGGGGATGGGTTGAGCTTTAGGGTAGAGTAAACATTAACTCTCGAGGTTTGGATCACGGTAGTACAGTTGGAGCTAGGCTGAACCACACCCCAGGGCTAAAAAAACACTAGGGTTAGTTATGATCGGGTTTTTACTCAATTCTAGCAAGTGGCGCCTACTGATCACCGTTCTCCCCTTGACCAGCCTCTTCGGTTTGGCTAAGCTGGCCAGCCATCGCCTCGGCTGGGAGCCCTGGGCCTTTGACTCTCAAACCGGAGCCCTCTTTGGCGCCGCCACCTTTGTGATTGCCTTTACCCTGGCCGGTACCCTGAGTGGCTACAACGACAGTGCGGATATGCCGGTACAAATTGCCAACTCGGTGGAGACCATGCAGGACGCTAATGTGGTGCTGGCCCAGGTCCACCCAGGGTACGACCCCACCCCCCTGCAAGCTAATTTGGCCCATCTTGCCGAGGTGATTTTGGATTGGCTGAGGAACGGTAAAGCCGCTGACCAGGTTGAAGAGGCCCTGGGTCAACTGAATGGCCACTTCGCTACCCTCCTACCCCTGGCTGGGCCGGCAATGCTTAACCGCCTGCAGGGGGAACAGGCCAGAATTCGCTTTTTAGTCAAGCAAATGGGGTTGAGCCGCGATACGGATTTTATTGGCCCAGCCTATGTCCTCCTGGAGGTTTTCCTGATTGGGGCGATCTCCGCTCTGCTGTTGATCGGCACCGATCGCTTCAGTGAAACCCTGGTGGTGTCCTGCTTGATGTTTACCTCCTTCACCTACCTGCTGTTGTTGATTCGGGATCTGGACAATCCCTTTGAATATAATGGTAAGTCCAGCGTGGATGTGGACCTGGGCCTGCTGGAAGCCACCCGCGATCGCCTGCGACCAACCCCCTAACCCCCCATGGATACCCCCCGTCTTCACCCCGATACCATTGAGGCTGTGCGCGATCGGGCGGACATCGTTGACATCGTTTCCCAGTACGTGGTGCTGAAAAAACAGGGTAAGGACTTTACGGGGCTCTGTCCCTTCCACGACGATAAGTCCCCCAGTTTTAGCGTTAGCCCTGGCAAGCAGTTTTACTACTGTTTTTCCTGCGGGGCGGGGGGCAATGCCTTTAAGTTTCTCATGGAGCTCAACCAGCGTTCCTTTGCCGATGTGGTGCTAGACCTGGCCCAGCGCTACCAGGTACCGGTGAAGACCCTGGAACCCAGTCAAAGGCAGGAGCTGCAGCGTCAACTGAGTCTGCGGGAGCAGCTCTACGAGGTGCTGGCGGTGACCGCCCGGTTCTACCAACACGCCCTGGCCCAGAGCGACGGCGCCGAGGCCCTGGCCTACCTACGCCAGCAGCGGGGCCTCAGGGATGAGACTATCCAGCAGTTTCAGTTGGGCTTTGCCCCCGGCGGCTGGCAAACCCTCTACGGTTACCTGGTGGAGCAAAAGCAGTATCCGGTTAGTTTGGTGGAACAGGCTGGTCTAATTGTGCCCCGCCAGAAGGGGGAGGGCTACTACGATCGCTTCCGCGATCGCCTGATGATCCCCATCCGGGATAGCCAGAGTCGGGTGATTGGCTTTGGGGGCCGGGCCCTGGGGGAGGAAACCCCCAAGTACTTAAATTCCCCTGACACCGAGTTGTTTGACAAGGGCAAGACCCTCTACGGGCTGGATTTAGCGCGGGCGGCCATCGCTAAGGTCGACCGGGCGATCGTGGTGGAGGGCTACTTTGACGTTATCGCCCTGCACGCCGCTGGCATAGAAAACACGGTGGCGGCCCTGGGTACGGCCCTGAGTGCCGCCCAGGTGAAGCAAATGCTGCGTTACAGCGAATCAAAGCAGGTGGTGTTGAACTTTGACGCCGATAGCGCCGGTGTCAAGGCGGCCCAGCGGGCGATCGGGGAAGTGGAGGC
>JAYKIM010000120.1:0-4284 GCA_035286245.1 Cyanobacteriota bacterium
CGCATAGGCGGGTGGCGGTGGGTAGGTCCCCCACCCGTCCATAGCCTAACCCCGGTTGGGTGGGAACCACCGGTTGGGGCTCGGTCAAATTCAGCAGTTGGGCCAGGACATCGGCGGTGCCATCCGCCACCTGGTCAAAGTTGGTGTGGGCGCTGTAGATGCCAATGCCGTGGCTGAGGGCCAGGCTGACCATGGCCCCCAGGGGATTGCCCTGGGCGATCGCCTTAAGGGGGCTAAAAATTAAGGGATGGTGGGCCAGGATTAGATTCACCCCCACCCCCTGGGCTCGCCAGGCCAGAGCCTCCTCCATAACTGCCAGGGTGGGGGTCAGACACACCAGTACCTGGGCCGGCTGGTCTAGCACCCCAGGCTCCACTTGCCAGCCACAGTTATCCCAGGCCTCCTGCCAAGCGGGGTTGGCCCAGTCCTCCAACCCATCAATCAATTCAGCAATGGAAACCACCATGGGCCAGCTTAGTTCAATCCCAACACCTCTGATTCTATACCCCTCCAGGTCGAGCTCTCTACGGGGGGAATTTCCTAGGATGCAGGAAAGTTGCAGATAACGGAGCCAACCGCTCCCCCATACTCAGGCTTTGTCGATGAACTCTGACTAATGGGGGGGCCCATCCGGTGACAAGCCTTCGGACTTCCGCTAAGGTAGGAGGTACGTTTTGGGAGGGTCCGTTTTGTCATGGCCTTTCTGCTAATTCTGGGTCTCGCCGTTGGTATTTTCACCGCCCTGACCCTGGTGTTGGTGGGCTTGGTGGAAATGCCCTGGCCTGTGTTATTGGTTGGCTTGATAGCCGTGATCTATGGTTTTCAGCGTTTGACCGCTGCCCAAAACCAGGCCTGGGAGGATAATAATTCTGCATCAACTGTGGCTTCTTCTCAGACTCCTAAGGCCGCAACCAACCCTCCGGTTAGTCAGACTATCTATCGAGGAATCAAAACTAACACCGGTGCGGTGGCTCAGCAACCATCGGTCATGGGCAGTTCTCCTACCGAGCCCGCTGCGGCCAGTGATCTCCCTGCCCAGGCCCGAGATGCTAAAACTAGCCCGAAGGTTAGTGAGATTGTTTATCGAGGCGTTAGGTCCAAACCGGCTCCCTCCCCCCAGGAGCCATCCTCGGTTATGAAGGGGCCTGATCAGGGTATGGTCTATCGAGGGATTCACTACGGCGATCGGGCTAGCTCCCCCGCTCAAGACGATCATCCCAACTCTAAATCTTAGCAAAGCCCCTATCCCATGGCTGGGTATCCATGTATGCCTTAACCCACTGCACCCTCTACACCGGCCATCACCAGTTCCAACACCATGCCCTGATCATCAAGGAAGATAGGATTGTCGACCTGATTCCAGAGGCTCAGCTAGATCCCCAGATCGAGCGCATGGATGGCCGGGGTTTGACGGCGGCGCCCGGGTTTATTGACTTGCAACTGAATGGTTGCGGTGGAGTGATGTTCAACGATGCCATCACCCCAGCCACCCTGGATACCATGCACCACACCAACTTAAAAAGTGGTACCACCAGCTTTCTCCCCACCCTGATTACCACCGATGATGCCGCCATGGAGTTGGCTATGGCGGTGGTTCAAGATTACCGCCAGGTCTATCCTGACCGGGTGCTGGGCTTACATTTGGAGGGACCTTACCTCAATCCCCAACGACAGGGTATCCACGACCCTACCCACATTCGCCCTGCCGACGACGCCATGGTGGGGCGCATCGTGGCCAGGGGACCTGGGGTGGTGAGGCTGGTGACCCTGGCCCCCGAGATGGTTGGGGCCGACGTAATAGAACAGCTATCAGGGGCGGGGATTGTGGTTGCCGCCGGCCATAGCGATGCCACCTTTGAACAGGCCCTGGCCGGGTTTGATCAGGGCATCACCATGGTGACCCATCTGTTTAATGCCATGTCTCCCTGGTTAGGGCGTAGTCCAGGGCTAGTGGGGGCGGTGTTCAGTCGGCCGGAGGTCTATGCGGGCATTATTGCCGATGGTCACCATGTTCACTATGGCTCCCTGGGTTTGGCCAAGGCGATCAAGGGGAATAAGCTGATTTTGGTCAGTGATGCCACACCACCGGTGGGAACAACCATGTCCTCCTTTATGATTGGCGGGCAACGGGTATTTTACCAAAATGGCCGCTGTGTCTCCGCCGATGGCACCCTGGGGGGGTCAGCGCTAACCCTGATCGAAGCGGTACAAAACTGTGTAGTCCACGGTGGTCTAGAGCTGGCCGAGGCGCTGAGGATGGCCAGTCTTTACCCCGCCCAAGCCCTGGGGCTGGACCACAGCCTAGGACTCCTCGAGCCAGGCTATCGAGCTAATATAGTCTTGTTCGATGCCCGTAACTTTAGGGTTGAGGGAATAATTGACCACGGACAGGGGTGTTTTCTTACCGGCTAGTTCTCGCTCCCTGGTCTGTCTAGCGGTAGCGGAGGCCACCAGGGATTTGAGAATATCCAGGCTGAGGGGCTTTACTAAGAACCCATCCACATCGGGCATGTCCTCACCGTAGTGCCACTCAGGGCTGGTGGCATCGGTCAAGGCCACAATGGTCATCGCGGCGGCGGTGGTCATCTGACGTAGCTGCTCAATGGAGGAGCGCAGCCACTCCTGCCCGTGATCCATAATTAGAATCACCAGGTAGGGAAACCCTTGATCTAAGCGACCCATGGCCTGTTCCGTAGAGTTAACTACGAACACTGGGTACTCCAGGTCAAGGGGCGTAGAGGCAGTCGCCGCCATTTCCTGACGCTGGGGATCGACCACAAGAATATAACCACCATCGATAGTAACCATAGGCTAAACAGCCGTACCCCTGGGACAAGCGGTATCTAATGCCTATAGTACTGAGCCCGATCAGGGCTCAATTCCTTGGATAAAGCCCTGGATAGACCAACCATCAAGAGCTTAGGACCCATCTCTGGCAAATAGGGGCTCAACAGCCTTCCATTTTTTTTAGCCTGTATAAACGATTGCCAAAGTTTTTCTTGTATAAACGCAAAGCAGTAGGGATTAACTGTGTCTTTTTCTCAATATTTTGTTTCTAAACGAGATAAAACCGTTGGCAATCTAATGAGGACAAGATTGCAAGGCCATAGGCTTTGCCCGGTGTCCTGAGGGCAATGGCTCCAGCTATAACTTAAGTTCTCCATACTTCAAGCGATAGCGGTAGGCCCTATTCTCCCCCCTCTGACCTAACCACCGTAGGATTCAGGGCCTCGTACTGTTCACCAACCCAGGGCATCGCCACTAAATCCTCAAAGTTAACTTGACGGTCCTTTTCTAAGGCTTCGATGCGGCGTTTCTCGGCATAGATCTGATTTTGAAAGTAAGCCACCTGATCCGGGCTGGTGTGGCCATCGGTTTGTTGCCACAGGGCCAAAAAGTGACGGTAGCGCTTCTCACACAGGTTTTTCTCCATGCAAGCCACCGCCGCCCGGATCACCAGAGGCCCCCGGAGAATGTCCCGTCGGGTCTTCTCACTGAGATTGAGTAGGGCTTGCAAGGGTAGGCTGGCCAGTCCCGCATCCGCCAGGTGGTGCCGGAGCTGACTCACCAGGTCCGGTGAATTTGGGGCATTGTCGCTCTGACTGAGTAACCGTTGCATCTGTCGCCAGAGGGCTCGGTGGTGGGAATAACTAAACTGTAAATCCCGGTCTTCCAGGACCTGAGCAATTTCCTGGCGGTGGCTGGGGGAGTGGAGAAAAAGCCTTAACAGGGCGGCTTCGGCCTGTTCTAGGGAGTTGGTGCTGGCAACGGGGGCCGGGGCCGGAGTCGTCGTCTGGGAGGTGGCCCGCCGCTGGCGGCGCACCTGGGTGATTAAATTCTCCGCTAACAGGGGCACCAGGCGACTATCGCCATTACTGAAAATCTCTGCACAGTAACGGACGTAGTGGGTGCGGGTATCGGCGTTGGCGATGTCCCCCAGGAGATTGACGATCGCCTGGGTGGTTTGCTGAAACTGGTCGGCCTGGCGCAGATCCTTCCCCTCGATGAGTTGATGAATTTGCCAATCAATCCAGAGGGGAGCGGCCTCCACCAGGGCCTGGTAGTCGGCGGCGCTATGGTGCCGCAGGAACTCGTCCGGATCCTTGCCAGCGGGCAGGTTGAGAACCCGCAATTGCACATCCCCCCGGTAGGCCATGGCCTCCACTTCCCCGATCGCCCGCTGGGCCGCCTTGACACCGGCGCTATCGGCGTCAAAGTTCAACACCACCTGCTTTGATTCGCTGTAACGCAGCATTTGCTTCACCTGGGCGGCACTCAGGGCCG
>JAYKIM010000121.1:0-7531 GCA_035286245.1 Cyanobacteriota bacterium
CCCGCTGGTGCACCGTGGCGGAGGGCTGGGTGTTGGTAAACCAGCCCACCAGGTTTTGCCAGCTGACCATCAGGGTGAGGGTGAGGGGCTGGTCGGTGGGGTTGTGGAAGCTCCAGTCAAACACCGCCACCGGGTAGCTGGCCTCCCGGTAGTTGTGGGGCCAGATCGGGGAGAACTGGCTACAGGTAACCTGGGCCTGGAATACCTGCTGGTAGCGGTACCAGCTGCGGGGGTAAAGGGCGTGGTAGGTGCCGGTGGGGCGATCGGCGGTGGCCGCCGGATACCATGGCCAGGTGGCCAGGCTACCATCGCTGGGGGCCTGGGTGCTGAGGGCGTAGGCCTGGGTCTGGCCAGCGGCGGTGCGTTCAAACAGACTGAACTGACAGGCGGGGATCTCCATGGAGGTGTGCTCCCCCCCATCCAGGTGCCAGAGGTTAAAGTCCCCCCGGGGCGATCGCCCCAGACAGCCCGCCCCTAACCCCCCCAGGGGGGCGCCGTGGCAGGGGCCATCGTCCAGGTTGCTGGCGTAACGCACCACGTAGTGCTGGGGCCAGCCTCCCCCCAGGGGATGTTGCCAGGCCTGGGGGGGAATGGGGGGGGAGGATGGGGTCATGGGTTCGGTTAGATCGGAGGTTAGGCCCGAGTCGGGGAGCCTCGGTTAGGATAGCACCGCCGCGGTGACCCTGCCCAGACCGCTGGCCCCATCCTCCTAACCCTTGACGCCGCTGGCGGTTTCCGTAGGGATAATGTAGCGCTGCAAAAACACAAACAGCAGCAGGGCGGGCAATACCGACAACACCGAACCCGCCGCCACCAACCGCCAGTCCAGGGAGAAACTACTGGCTAGCTGGGCTACCCCCAGGGGCAGGGTGTAGCGTTCTGGCCGGTCCAGCAGGATCAGGGGCCAGAGAAACTCCCCCCAGGTGCCAATGAAGACAAAGATGCCCAGGGTGACCAGGGCGGGCCGAGTGGCGGGAATCATCACATGCCACCAAACCCCCAGGTCGGAGCAGCCATCCAGCCGGGCCGCCTCCTCCAGCTCCTTGGGGACGGTTTGAAAGGCCTGGCGCATCAGGAAAATCCCAAAGGCGGAGGCCAGGTAGGGTAACACCAACCCCAGGTAGGTGTTCCGCAGCCCCAGGTTAACCGCCAGAATATACAGGGGAATCATCACCACCTGGAAGGGAATCATGATGGTGGCGATGATCAACCCCAGGATGGCCTCCCGACCG
The DNA here is from genome assembly GCA_035286245.1 of Cyanobacteriota bacterium. Classification (GTDB taxonomy): domain Bacteria; phylum Cyanobacteriota; class Cyanobacteriia; order Phormidesmidales; family Phormidesmidaceae; genus Nodosilinea. The sequence goes on from JAYKIM010000121.1 coordinate 1,233, forward strand.
GGAAAGTGGAGGCGGGCCAGGGGGTAGGCGGCTAGGGAGCAGATCACCAGATTGATGACGACGGTCAAGACCGCCACGATGGTGCTGTTGACGAAGTACTGGAAAAACGGGTTCGTGTCCCACACCTGGCGATAATTATCCAGGGTAGGGCGCTGGGGAATCAGCTGGGGGGGGCTGGCGAGCAGGTTTTCGCCGGCTCCCTTCAGGGAGGTGCTGACCAGCCACAGCATGGGGAACACCATGGCCAGGGCGACCGCCAACAGCAGGCCGTAGAGGGCCAGGACCTGCCAATGGGGCCATCGCCCCAGCCGTTGCCAGATTACCGTCGCCATGCCTACTACGGCTGGGGATTCTCCCCCCTTGCCCCTCGCTGCCATGGCTAAACCACCGCCGCCGTCCGCAGCAGCCAAAAACCAGCAAACTCCTCACTATCCAGGCTGGTTTGCACCGCCAGAAAGTGCACCTGGTCGGCGGCGGTTTTGGCGGCCTCAAAGGCCTGGGCCTCCGCCAGCAGGGAGGGGGACCCGAGGGCTGCCAAAATCCAGCTATCGGCGGCACCGGTTTCCAAGACTAACTGGGCGGGTGGCCCGGTCTCTATGCGCCAGTAGGCCAGTTCCAACCCCGATAGCCAGGCCGCCAGGGCGGTGGCCCTGGGGGAAAAAATCAACAGACCCGGGATGGGGGTGGCGGGGGCGATGGCGGCCAGGGAGAGGGGAAAGGACTCGCCAAAGCCGATCGCCCACTCCGGCAGGTCCTCAAAGGCGCTGGCGGGCAGGCTGGCGAAGCTCCAGCGCTGACCAATCAGGGCATCGGGGAGGGGCCGGGGGCTGGGGGGTGGGGCGGCCACGCTGGGGGCCGGTGCGGTGGTATAGCCCGGTTGGTTGGGGTAGACCAGTTGCTGACGCTCCTGTAACCAGTGCTGCAGGGCCAGGGTGCGGCGACTGGCCACCGCCGGTATGCCGGCCCCCTCACAGGCCCGCTGGATCATGTTTTGCATTTGATAACGAAAGTAACGAATCCGACCTGGAGGGCTGGGGGCCTGGGCGATCGCCTCCTCCAGGGCCGCTTGTAAATTGAGGGAGTTAACCTCGGTGTTGCTAAAAAACTTGCTATAGCGAAACAGTTGGTCTGGATCGGCCTGGGTATCCACCAGACCTTCGCAGATCAACACCTCCCAACGGCGCTTTTGTTGTTCATCCAAGAGGGGCCGTGAGTAAAAGTCTAATTCCCAGACTGAGACCATGGTGTCTAGGCCTCACTGTCCGCCAGTAATTGGCCCACATCCCCCAGCCGATTCTCCGCATCGGCGAACAGCAGATCCGGTTCCTTCAAAAATTCACCGGGATACTTTTCCAGGACTTTGGTGGAGAGGGAAATCCGATTGCGATCGCGATCCAGGGCCACAATCACCGCCTTAACCGGTTGTCCCACCCGCAGAGCCGTATTCAGGGACTCCACGTAGTTTTTGCTGATTTGCTTGATGTGCAGCAGCCCACTAATCCCCTGGAAATCCACAAAGGCCCCAAAGGGTTTAAGACTCACCACCGTCCCCTCCACCAGTTGGCCCGGGGTCAACTGGTCCATCACCTGACTGCGGGCCGCCAGCCGCTGGGACATGACCAACTTATTAGCGGCGGGGTTGACCTCTAAAAACCCCACGGTGATGGTGCGTCCGGCCCAATCCTCCAGGGATTCCACCGACCCCTGCAGGTGGGACCGGGGCACAAACCCCCGTAGCCCCTCCATATCCACCGTCACGCCGCCCTTATTGTGGCCGGTCACCTTGACCTCCGCCACCGCCCCCGTGGCCGCCTTCTCCTCCAGGCGTTGCCACAGTTGTTTTAACAGCCGCCGCCGCAGGGAGAGCAGCACCTGACCGTCGGCATCCTGATCGCGGATCACCTCAAAGTCGTAATCCTGCCCCAGTTCCAATACCCCCTCCAGGGAGGTGAGGGGCCGCACCGCCGCCTCCCGCATCGGTAGAAAGGCGGCGGACTTACCGCCGATGTCAACGGTGGCCCCATCGTTAGCCCAGGCAATCACCGTGCCGCGCACCTGGCTACCCACCTGAAAGTTGTAGTCGTGGGCTTCGAGGGCTCTGGCGAAGTCTTCGGCGGAAAAGGTCAAGGTGGACACTCCTGCAGGAGAAAAAAATAATCAATTCTCTACTATACACCGTCCCCTTCTGCCCAACCAGGCTGGCCAGCGCCGGCGGCTAGACCACGGCGATACACTCAATCTCCACCGCCACATCCTTAGGTAGGCGGGAGACCTCCACACAGGCCCGAGCCGGTCCCTGATCCCCACCAAAGTATTGGGCATAAATCTGGTTGACGGTGGCGAAGTCATCCATGTCCTTAAGAAACACGCAGGTTTTGACCACATTGGCAAAACTCGCCCCCGCCGCCTCTAAAATCGCCCCCAGGTTGGCGATCACCTGTTCGGTTTGGGCCGCCACATCGTCTCCCCCTACCAATTCCCCGGTGGTGGGGTGCAGGGCAATTTGACCCGCCACAAAAATCAACTCCCCGCGGGCCGCTACGGCCTGGTTGTAGGGCCCCACCGGGGCGGGGGCCTGGGGGGTATGAATGATTCTACGTTCCATGATTATCTCCATGATCTGCGACAGAGCTAATGGCCCGATCAATACACCAGCTGTTCCGATCTCACCACCGCTTCTGCCATGAGCTGACTATAGTTGCCGTTGTTCACCCGGTAAACCCCCAGGGCCTGATTATTCAGGTGGTATTGGCGATCGCCATCGATGGCAATGTAGGTATCGTGGTTACGGATGACATCCTGGCTGACGACTACGGCCGGCTGGGTTTTGTCGATACTGACGTAGCGCAGCCCCTGGGCCCCCTGGCAAATGTAGATGGTAAAGGATTGGGTTTCGAACTGGGCCTGCTGGCGATCGCCCTCACAGGAGGCCTGGGGGTTCTGGGGGGGAGTCGCCGCCACCGCCTCAGCACTAACCAAGTCTCCCCGCACCCAACCCTCCTGGCCGCTGGGGGCCAGTCGGACCTGATACCAGGTATAGCCATCCTCCGCCTCCATCAGGGCCAGCAGTTGCACCCCCTGCCCCGCTTCTCCCTGGGCGACGACCGATGCCGTGGTGGAGGGTGTGGATCGGATATTAATTTGGGCTCCGGCCTGCTGACTATTCAGGGTCGATGGCCGGGGCGGATCGAGGGGGGTAAGACTCTGCCCCACCGAGGTGCCAGGCATCGGCGCTGCTCCTAGCCCTGCCGTAGCTGGATTAGGGGCGGTATTCTGGCTAGCCTGGGGCCGGCCACAACCGACGGTGAGTAGCAGCAGCAAGACCAACCCTAGGGACAACTCAGAGGGGCGGCGATCGCCAGAAAGTAATGCCATGGCCCACCTCCAGGTAAGACAGCCACTAAACTAGCCGCCATCCTACTGCATTCCTGAGGAGTTGGTTCACTGTTTACCCTGCTGAATTAACTGGCTCACCTCCGCCTGCATGGACTGGAGGAGATGGTGCAGGGTATGGAGGGTGGGAGCCGGCAGTGGATCGATCTCCCCCCTCTGGCGAGTTTCTTCCAGTAGACCATGGACCCGTCCTTGCAGGGTTTGGGCCAGGCTTAGGGTCTCCCGGCTTAAATGGCCCAGTCGCTGCCGCTGATAAAGCTTCAAGCTACTGCCCCGAAGGATCTGCAGCGCCGCCTCCTGCCCATGGCCATTCACCATAAACCGAAACCTCAAGAGCAGGGGTTCCTGGCCGTAGATCCGTTCGATTTCGCCCTGCTGCGACCGACTGGTGGGCCCCGAGGGTAGCTGAACCAACCGTTTTAATTCTAAAATAACCGCTTCAAATAACGGCAGATCGATGGCCCCCACCAGGCTCTCCACCTTGCCATCCTGATTGCCAACAATTTTACCCGTGGTGGCATGGCGTTCAAAATAGATCCGGCTAATGCCTTCCTCCAGAACCCGCCGTAGTAGCCTGGCCAACAGATCCTTGGCCGGCAACTGAGGCCAATCCAAAGTGTCATCGGTGGCCTGGGAAGACCCCAGCTCCAGACCTGGAATAGGGGGCGACTGGGCCGCTATGGGAGATTTGGCCGGTAGGGGTTCAGCAACCGCCGACTCCTGCACCCCTAGACCATCGGGCGCCTCCACCGGCCTCAGGGTGATTCGCTCCGGACTGTCGACAACGTAGGTGAGTCGGTCCTCCACGGGCGGCTGTACCACTGGCAACGGCGGTGAAGCCACCACGGGCTCAACCATAGCCGGGCGGCCCTGGCGCAGGCGCTGCTTGACCTTGGCGGTATGGCTGAGGTACTTGGACAGGGTTTGACGGTGCCAGTCCGAGGCAATTCGCCAGGGCACCACCGCATAATTAATGTAGGAGACCTGGCGACGAACGTACTCCTTGGCAACGCTGTCCCTAGGGTTAACCATGCCCAGGTTAAGCTGATTGCCCGCCAAAGAAAGGGGAATAATCTGATGAAATAGACAGGCTTCAAAGGGTAAGACACTGTCAATCAGGGCGATCATTTGATCGACATTCACTCCCGCATCACCAGCCTGCCTGGGGGACCGGAAAGGATCCTGAGACAGCCTGAGCCCCTCACCTGAGTCATGGGGATTCAGCATAGGATTCCGCAGCGCAGTGGACTATAGTCCCATCCTAGGCTTTCCTCGACTTGGTGCCAAGTATTCCCCAAAAAACTTACAAAGTAACGGATAATTGTTCAGAAAATCTGGAACGGGCTTTATCTTTACTACATATTCACACCTTAGTATCTCCTGATACCAAGTATTCTCCTGCGGTACGCAGGCTTACCCCAAAACATCGACAGTATTGTTAATCACCGAGTAGACATTTGCAGAAACTATTCCCTTGCGGCCTCAGGGGTTCAGGCTGAAGCATCAATCTCCCGACCGCTCCTGACCCCTAAATTCTGACTCCCCTTGAAGGATGGCCGTACTGATGCCACGCAAGGAATCGTTACCAACTGAAGAAGCCATCCCGTTCGATTTCCTCAATCACCTGTAGGCCCCGGGTATCCCCCACCTTGAGAATGGCTGATCGGGCGTCCTCCCGCACCCCCAGGTCCCGATCCTCGGCAAAGGTTTCGATCAGGGCATCAATGGCGGTGTGGTAAATGACGTTGGAGGGGAGTTCCCGGCACAGCTGACCCACCGCCCAGGCACAGTTACTGCGCACCGCCGCCACCCCATCCTGGCGCATTGCCTCAATCAAGACTGGCAGGGCCGTAACCACCTGGTGATAGCTGACCTGGGCCATCTGGGCCAGGGCACTGGCGGCCCACAACCGCACCGCTGAAATATCGGTGGTTAAGGCCTCAATTAAAGCGGGTAGGGCTCGGGCATCCTGGGCATTGCCCAGGGCCCAGACCACACCCTTACGGACATAGCCATTCCAATCCCGCTGCAGTTGCCCCATCAAGGGCTCCACGGCAGTGGCACTGGGGTTGCGGCCCAGGGCGTAGGCCGCACTAACCCGCACCAGGGGGCAGAGATCCTGGAGTAGGGTGATCAGGGGGGCGATCGCCCGGGGTTCGGCTAATTCACAGAAGGCCCGGGCCGCTAGCATACGCTGCTGGGGATCGGTAGATCCCAGGAGGGGCAGCATTTCCTCCGGGTCATAGCTGACCCCCTCGCCCTGGCCAGGGAGACCCAGCTGATCAAGGGGATCGGCAAACTCCCCCTCGGCATTAAGGTTGCTTAACTCATCATCGTCGTCATACATAGGGCCACCGTAACCGGTTGCGTTACCATTATCCGATACCGTTGCCCCCCTCCCTAGAACAACCGTAAACCGAGAAGAGGGTTTAAACTAGAATAATTGACCTTAACCAGGAGACCACCGATGGTTGCCAGCCAGATTTCTGCCCAGGATCTATTTCGTGCCGCCTACGAAAATCGCTACACCTGGGATAGTCAGTTCCCTGGCTACCGGGCCCAGGTCACCTACACCCACAATGGCCAGGTATACACCGGTGAAATTACCGTCGGCCCCGATCTTAAGCCCAGCGTCTCTGGGGTGGCGGATGAATCGGCCCAAAAGGCCATCCATGGCCAGTTATTTGAGGTGGCCATCCATCGGGTGCGGCGAGCCTTTAGCGATGTCCACGGCCAAAACACCTTTAGCTACGGCGAGCCTCGACCGGAGGGGGCAGTAGAGATTCTGTTGGGGGGCAAGGGGCAGGGCGATCGCTACGAAGTCCGGGACAACGAAGTCACCATGGTCCACCGTCACATCCACGGGGTGGTGGTGACTATCCACACCTTCAGCAGCCATGATACCG
>JAYKIM010000122.1:0-15747 GCA_035286245.1 Cyanobacteriota bacterium
AATCTCCGTATAGCTACTGAATTGCTGGGCAGCGACTCTATCTTATTTCCCTGTACAGTTTCCGGGGTACATCATAGACTATCGATTAAGAAATTGACCCCCTAAAGAAAGCGCCTGAGTTGATTAACTCAGGCGAAATGTGGTGTGAGGAGTGAACGGAAACTTTCGTCTCCGCCTTCCTGTATTGTACAGTGGACGATCTGAAATCTGCCACTCTAGCGTTACCTTGACGGAAGCTTTAATGTTAATAAAAAATAAATATCGCCCCTCTAACGGCGACGTAGATTGTGTCTTGGATGGAAGGTTTCTATCTGCCGTAGTTCTTGATAAATTGCTTTTTCCCGATCGCTGAGGCTAGAGGGCACCACCACCTCTAGTTCCAGTAGCAGATCGCCCCGCTGACCCTGTCCAATCGGGTACCCCCGGCCCACTAAGCGTACCAACTGTCCAGTCTGAGCGCCCTGGGGCAGGGTAGTGCGTAAGGACCCATCCAAGGTTGGCACCTCAATGGTGCTGCCCAGGGCGGCCTCACTAGGGGTTATGGGTAGGCGGCAAAGGATATCACTGCCCTGTAATTCAAAAAACGGATGGGGTTCTACTTCAATGCGCAGGTAAAGGTTGCCACCGCCGATGCCTTGACCCCGCAAACGAACCCGTTGACCGGTAATCATGCCGGCCGGCATATTGACCTCCAGGGAACGACCATCCTCCAGCCGAATACGCTCTCGTCCCCCCTGGAAGGCCTTTTCTAAGGGAATGGTCAAATTAGCTTCCGCATCTTGACGACGACGATCACCCCCACTTCTTCCTTGCCCCTGGGGAGACTGATCAGGGTCAGGGGTACCCTGGTAGGTGGCGGCAGGGGGCTGTCGGCTCAGCAATTGGTCAATAAAGCTGTTAAAGTCCAAAAACTGACTAAAGTTAAAATCCTCCAGGGAGAATCGGCTGCTGGTGCGTTCCTCCGGCATGTTAGGCTGACTGTCGTAGCCCGGACCAGTGGTAAAACCCTGCTGTCTCCAGTATTGACTGAACTTTTCATACTGGGCCCGCCGTTCTGGGTCGGATAGCACTTCATAGGCCTCGCCCAAAAGTTTAAATTGGTCTTCGGCAGTGCGATCACCGGGGTTTAGGTCCGGGTGGTACTGACGGGCTAGTTTGCGGTAGGCCTGTTTGATCGCTGTGCCCTCCGCTTGCCTGGAAACTCCCAGAATCTCGTAGTAGTTCCGAAAGTTTTGCATATCTGATGTTTGCTATAACTTCCCTGAGGTATTGACAACACTATATTGGTGTGTAACCCTGACTGACCTGAGGATCCTGAATGCCCTGGTCATCTCCAGTCGGCTGCTTAAGTTCCCCAGCAAGGGAATCAGCTAGGACCTGAGTAAACCAGGTTAGGGCCACTGGTTTTAATTATCCCAGTTGCTATCGTAGTCAGAATCCGGCTGACGTGGTCGGCGACGGGGCGGAGGGGTATCCTCCCAGAGGTCCTCCTCAGTACCGGTGGAGGGCTGATTCCAGGGGTCATCATCCCATTTTGGTTGGCTAGCAAAGCTCTCTGGGCTCCCCTCGGTGGGTGGTATGGGAGGCGAATTGTAGTCTCGCTTGACCTGACCTGAACGAGCGGATGGGCGTAGCGACTCGGGAGTAGAGGAAGAGGGCGGTTGATCATAGCCTGGAGCCCTAGCCTCAGGATAATTACCAACTCCCTGATTAGGGACTCGGTAACCGGAGTAGCCATAGCCTGGGTTTCGAGCATAGGGAGAGTTGCCATAGCCTGGCTGGCGTTCCCTGGGATTACCATAGTCTTGAGAATCGTAGTCCTGATCGCGAAAGGATTGGGAGCGATTATCGTAGGAGGGTGGCCCCTGGCTACGCCTATCGTAGTCGCCATCCCCGTAGGGAGAAGGCCCACCATAACCCGGTCCCTGGCGAAAGGGGGCAGAACTGCCTCGACGGCGGTTGTCGTAGTCCCAATCCTCATCCCAACTACCCCAGGAGGAGGATCCTGTATAGCCATAGTTAGGGCGGGGCTCCAGGTCATCATCAAAGGAAAAGGTTTTTTTGAGGGTATTGCCAATCTGCCCTAAGATACCGCCCTCGGGTTGATCCTCCGCCTCGTAGAGATAAGCTTCGCGGTTGAGATCGTAGAGTTCGTCCTGGAGATCAACCTGGGTCATATCAATGCCCCGTTCATCGTTTTGTTCCAGGTAGTCCCGCAACTCCTGAACAAGTCCTTCGATGCGACGGCGGCGATCGCGGGCAAATTGCATGCCAAAGTCTAAAGCAACTTCCCGCAGCAGCCGCTCCGCCTGAAAGGTGAGAGCTTCCGCTCGGTTACGTTTTTCCACCCGTTCTCGCTGCAGGCGATCGGTCTCGGCGTACTCTTCCGCCTCCTGGACCATCCGCTGTACTTCACTTTCCTCCAGGTTGGTGGCCCCCTGCACCGTCAGACTCTGTTCCCGGCCCGTGGTTTTATCCATGGCGGATACCTGCAGAATACCGTTGGCGTCAATATCAAAGGACACCAGCACCTGGGGAACACCCCGAGGGGCGGGGGGAATGCCCATCAATTTAAAGCGTCCCAGGGATTTGTTATCGGCGGCCATTTCCCGCTCCCCCTGAAGCACATGGATCTCCACGGAGGTTTGATTGTTCTCAGAGGTGGAGAAAATGTCAGAACGACGAACAGGAATGGTAGTGTTGCGGGGAATAACCTTTTTCATAACCCCACCAATGGTCTCCAACCCCAGGGACAGGGAGGTGACATCCAGCAGCATGATATCCTGAACTTCCTGGGTAAGAATACCAGCCTGAATTGCTGCTCCTACCGCCACTGCTTCATCGGGATTGACGTTTTGATTTGGTTCTAGCCCAATTAGAGATCGCACCAATTCCTGAGCCATGGGCATACGGCTACCCCCACCCACCAGCACCACCTCATCGATATCGTTAGGACCCAGACTGGCATCACCTAGGGCCTGCTTCAGGGGGCCCCGCAGTCGACTCACCAGATCACCGCAGAGTTGCTCAAACTGAGATCGATTCAGGGAAGCCTCCAGGTGCTTGGGCCCATCCTGACTAGCGGTGATAAAGGGTAGGCTAATCTCCGTAGTCGTCACCCCAGAGAGCTCAATCTTAGCTTTTTCCGAGGCTTCCATGAGGCGTTGTAATGCCTGTCGGTCTTGGCGCAGGTCTATGCCCTCCTGCTCAAGGAACTGATCCGCCAACCAGTCAACAATTTTCTGATCAAAGTCTGAGCCCCCTAGCTGGGTGTCACCGGCGGTGGATCGCACCTCAAATACTCCATCGTTGACATCCAGGACGGAGACATCAAAGGTGCCACCTCCCAGGTCAAACACCAGGATGGTTTGGTTATAACCCTGATCTAAGCCATAGGCCAGGGCCGCCGCCGTTGGTTCATTCAGGATGCGTTGCACCTCAAGGCCAGCAATCCGTCCAGCGTTACGGGTGGCCTGGCGTTGGGTATCGTTAAAATAGGCGGGCACGGTAATCACTGCTCCCGTTACCGGTTGGCCCAGGTAACGACTGGCTTCCTCCGCCAGCTTACGCAGGATCATGGCGGAAATTTCCTCGGGGGCAAAGTCCTTCTCTAGCCGGGGACAACGGATTTTGACATTACCCGCCTGGTCTCGTCGAATGGTATAGGAAACACGTTTACAAGCAGCATCCAACTCGCTGTACTTGCGCCCCATATAGCGTTTAACACCGTAGAAGGTATTTTGGGGGTTGAGGACGGTTTGGCGTCGAGCCATTTGACCCACCAGTCTTTCCCCCTCTTTGCTAAAGGCCACCACTGAAGGGGTGGTGCGCATGCCTTCAGAACTGGCAATCACCACTGGTTTGCCACCTTCAATGACGGAAATAACTGAGTTGGTGGTGCCCAGGTCGATGCCAACTACTTTTCCCATGCCCTTTGGCGTCTCCTTAATCTGTCTATCGGCGTCACCGTAAAATCTAACTGTGAGGATCTACCCGGCCATGCCTATTTCAATCATAATCCGTCCTGCCCTAGGCTGGAGTCTACTGACTTCAACTTAGGGCTGGGAGTCTAGCCAGTCCCGTCCCACCCGTAGGGTAATATCTGACTCCAGGTGTCCGGTGGATTCTGAAAGAACCTGGCCTAACCCAACCACACTACCAATGCTCTTGGCACTGTCCAGATCACCCTTCTGGGCAATAATTTCCGTTTTCTCCAGTATGTCTGGCCAATCTTCGACCACATAGGCGTTATGAAAGCCATTACTGCGTAGATAATCTACCACTGCCGTCGCCGCCCCCTGATCACCGGAGGCATTCTGTACGGCTATCTGTGAATTTAGGCCAGAACCATGACCGCTATTGTCAGCATAGATACCGACACCATCGGTTTGGAAAAATTTCTGCAAAATAGTGGCGGCAAAGTTCCAGTCTGGTAACCAGTAGCTAGCCTGAAATTCGGAGGGCTGACTAAACCGGCCCGGTAGCATCACCATTTGCAATTTCTGGGGTTCGGTAGCGAGACCAAAGTTAGCGATGGCCAGCATTTCCTCCAGAGTGAGGTTGGTATCAACGTAGCGCAAAGCTACACGAATGGCCTGGGGTAGCTTGGGAATAACGGTGGGATTGGTGAGGCGATCGCGAAAGGCCTTAAGTAACATTTGTTGGCGCTGTACCCGACCGATATCCCCGTTATTGTCCTTGCGAAAGCGAGCAAACTGCTCCGCCTGATCCCCATTTAGAGTCTGCCAGCCAGGATACAAGTCAATGTGTAGATCTTGGGTGTTATCGTTATACTCCATGCGCTTGGGCACGTAGACCTCTATACCCCCAATTAGATCAACAATCTCCCTAAAGGCGCTGGTGTTTACCCGCAGGTAGCGATCAATTTGCACATTGCCAAGGTTATCAGCAATGGTTTGAGCGACTAACTCAGGGCCACCCTCCACATTGGCCTGGTTAATTTTAGCCATGCCATAGTCCGGAATCTGCACCCGTGTATCCCGGGGAATGGACATGACATTTAAGGTGTTGTCCTGGGGATTAATGCGCACCAGTAGGAGGGTATCAGTGTGGCCCCCAAAGGTAGCTTCGGACTGGGCGGGAGCGTCTAGCACCTCATCAATACCCATAACTAGGATGTTGATCGGACGAGTCACCTGGTAGCGAAACCCAGCCCGCCATAGGTCTCCAATCCCTAGGGAAGGAGGATCTAGGGTGGCAGACTGGGGTAGGGGCAATATCAAGGCGCTCCCTGCCCCAATCAACGCTGACACGGTGGCCGTTCCCAGGAAAGCTGCCGTCCAGAGCAGCAGGTTAAGAGCACGTTTCATGGGCGAAGGTTGAAGACCCGACGAGCTAACCTGGAGTGGCTGGTAAGGGGTATCAGGGTTGGAGCGATGCCGATGATGTAAAGAATAGTCAAAGCTTCTTTCCTCACCGGAGGAGGACGGCAATTGGGATTTCTGTCTAGTTACTGTCACTCCTCATACCTACCGAGACTGCGTTTAAAATAGCCTACTAGTCCGAATCAATCTGAATAGTTAGGTGGTAAACATAATTTGATGTGGTCTAGGTCAAGCCAAGCCATCAAGGAAATATGTTAACCAATATTAAGCCATTTTGTTCTTATTCTGCCCTGCTCAGGATAGGATGGCAACAATATAATTAATTTTCTATGGGTAATGCCCAGGCAGTGTTATGGCTAAGTTGGTTCCCGTCATTCTGGCCGGTGGTAAGGGCGAGCGATTTTGGCCCGTCAGCCGCCTCTCTCGACCCAAACAATTTCTTTGTTTAGACGGTAGCGATCGCAGCCTGCTTCAAACCACCGCTGATCGCCTAGTAGCCCTGGCTGGAGATTGGGCCTCGGTCTGGGTGGTAACGGCGGCACACCTGGCGGACCAGGTTCGGCAGCAGCTGCCCCAACTGCCCGAGGCCAATCTTCTGGTGGAGCCAGTGGGACGGGATACTGGTCCAGCGGTGGCCTGGGCCACCCTGGAGATTGCCCAGCGTCATGGTCAAGAGACCCTAGTGGGTTTTTTCCCCGCCGATCATTGGATCGCCGATGAAGCCAGTTTTTGTCAGACCTTGACCGCCGCCGCCGATTTGGCCCTTGACCGACAGGCGATTGTCACCCTGGGCATTACCCCCGGCTATCCAGCCACCGGCTACGGCTACATCGAACAGGGGGAAGCAGTGGGCCACTATGGTGGGTTGTCAGCCTACCAGGTGGCTCGCTTCACAGAAAAGCCCGATGTCGCCACTGCGGCCAACTTTATCGCCAGTGGCAAGTTTAGTTGGAATAGCGGCATGTTTGTGTTTCCTGTTGAAACCATGATCAAGGAACTACAGACCCATGCTCCCCAGTTGATGGAACCGATTTTGGCGACGGGGGTAGAGGCTTACCCCGATTTGGTCAAGCTCAGCATTGACTATGCGGTCATGGAGCATACCGATCGGGCCTACGTTATGCCTGTAGCCTTTGGTTGGGACGATCTGGGGGATTGGAATGCGGTGGAACGCCTGCTTAAGCAACCTGACCAGCCCAACGTGGATTTAGCCCGTCATCTGGCGGTAGATACCAGCGATAGTATTGTTTATGCTGCCGATCCTGAGGAAGTTGTGGTCACCATCGGCTTGGCAGACATCGTAATCGTACGGGATGGTAAGGCTACCCTGGTGGTCCACAAGGACCGCACCCAGGATATTAAAAAGGCGGTTCAGCGCCTAGGGGACGTGGCAGAATTTAAGAATTTACTATGAGGGGTTTCCTAAGCCATCCCTCAAGTTGCGTGATCCCAGGTCAGAAACCCTTGGTATAATACCTCAGCGCTAGTTGCTGGCGCTAATTTTTGGTTTCTTGCTTATGTCCTCAACCATTAATGACGTTAACCTCCAGGCCCGCCAGGGAAGCATTGCCGCAATTATTCAGCTTTTGAATAATCACTTTGCCGAAAGCGGTATTCGTACCCGAGCTGTCCAAGATCATGGCGTCCTCCAACTTCTGGTGGAAGCTCCTACCGCTGATCAATTGGAGCAAAAAGCCGTGGTGTCAGAGGTGCAACAGGTGCTGGAGTCGGTCAGCCCCAGGGGCATTAGTAAGGTCAACATCAATGGCCGCATTGTTCAGGAACAACAACTTCTGTGGTTAGAGGATATTAAGCGCGATCCTAAGCGCAATTTGCTGTGGTTCGAGCGGGTTACCCTGAGGCGACCTAACCCCTTGGTGCGGTTTTGGCAAGATTTAAACCAACCACGGCAACCCCAGCTATTTACGGAATCTCCAGCTTCATCTCCGGCCAGTCAAGTGGCCTTTTGGCGAGGTTTGGTGGGTGGAGCTAGCTTGGTTCTGTTGCTCCTGCTGGTGGGCTGGACCACGAAGGAGTGGTTGCGCCATGGTCTTAATCTTGACTTTCCTTCCCGTGACGAAGACCTCTCCTCACCCCAGGCAAAGCCCGGTGAGCCTGGCTCTCCTTCTCCCCAGGAAGATCCCTTTGTGATGGCGGTCCGGATTGCTCAAGCCTGTGTCGAAGATGGCCGTTCTACGGCGACGGCGGCTGAGTGGCTAGAGTTGGCCGTGCGCTGGCAACGGGCCGCTGATCTGATGGCCCAGGTGCCCGCCAGCGATGCCCGTTATGCAGTGGCCCAGGATCGGATAGCGGTTTACACTGCAAATAAACAACGAGCCCTAGAGGAGGCGGAGAAACGAAAGTCTTAAAGCTCTCCGAACCCTTTTTTCTTTTTCTGGCTCTTTGGTTTTTTAGAACTGTTACCCCGTCGACCCGGGGGATTGCCACCCCCCATCATGCCGGCAAAGTCAGGCATGCCCCCTAGGCCAGGCATACCCCCTCCCATCCCGGGGAAGCCGCCACCTCGCCCCATTTGCTGCATCAGCGATCGCATTTTAGTAAAGTCACTAACCAATTTGCCCACGTCTTGCTCAGCCCGCCCCGAACCCGCGGCCACTCGGCGACGGCGACCCGGAGAACCGGCTAGTAAGCCAGGATTCTTGCGTTCCTCACGGGTCATGGAGTTAATCATGGCTTCACAGCGTTTTAGCTGGACCTCTCCCTGCTCGAGCATTTCACCGGAAATTTGCTTACCCATGCCAGGGATCAGCTTCATAATGCCCCCTAGGGAACCCATGGTTTTCATCAAGCGCATTTGCTTGAGAAAATCATCGAAGTCAAATTCCGCTTCCAGGATTTTACGCTGGAGTTTTTCGGCATCGGCAATGTCAACCGCTTCCTGGGCTTTTTCCACCAGGGTGAGTACATCCCCCATGCCCAAAATCCGCGAGGCCATGCGATCGGGGTAAAAGGGCTGTAGGGCCTCCACCTTTTCCCCGACCCCCACGAACTTAATCGGCTGACCCGAGATTTGTCGCACGGAGAGGGCGGCTCCTCCCCGGGCATCCCCATCCATTTTGGTAAGGATGGCGCCGGTAATGCCAATTTCTTCGTGGAAGGTGCGGGTCAGGTTGGCGGCCTCCTGACCGGTCATGGCATCCACGACCAGGAGCACCTCGTGGGGTTGAATGGCGGCCTTAATGTCAGCCAATTCCGCCATCATTTTGGGGTCGATCTGTAATCGTCCCGCCGTATCCACAATCACCGTGTCTACTCCGTCGAGTCGACCGCGCTCCACCCCCTGGCGGGCAATGTCCACTGGGTTGGCCGATGTACCCAGTTCAAACACGGGTACATCGATTTGTTTACCCAGGGTAATCAGTTGTTCCACCGCCGCCGGCCGGTAAACATCGGTGGCCACCAGCAGGGTGCTGCGGTTTTGCTTGCGCAGGTAGAGGGCTAGCTTGGCGGTGGCGGTGGTTTTACCCGTCCCCTGTAGGCCTGCCATCAGGACAACCGTAGGCGCACTAGGGGCTAGGGCTAGGGGTACGTTCGTGTCCCCCATGAGGTTCACCAACTCATCGTTGACGATTTTGATGAATTGCTGGTCAGGGCTGACCCCCTTCACCACCTCCGCCCCCAGGGCCCTTTCCTTAACCTGGGCCACAAACTCCTTAATCACCTGCAGGTTAACATCCGCCTCCAGGAGGGCACGCCTAACTTCCCGTAGGGCATCGTTGATGTTGGACTCGCTAATTTTGTCCTGGCCCCGCAGGCTCTTCCATGCAGATTCCAGGCGATCGGAAAGGGCTTCAAACATAGGGATAGTAGGAGAGGGGTTAGGGCTAGGGCGATAGCTGTACTGATAAGGCTCTATTTTACCGGGTTCAGAGTAGGTCAGCCGCCATCTGCCTGCAAAATCATGGTGCTAATCTCTCCACTTGGGCATTGCCTGGACTCTGCGTACAAGATCTAGGGTCAACGGGTTAATGGCGTTTTTACCCAGCCTGACCCAGGTTGCTAACAAACCGCTCCAGCCTGGCCAGGGCTCGGTTATAGTCGAGCACAGCCCGCACTAAGTTACCCTGGGCCTGGGTGAGTTCCCGGTTGGCGCTGAGCACGTCAAGTTGGGTGCCGACCCCCGCATTAAAGCGGAGATTGGCTAGATCCAGGGCTTCGGTAGCCTGCTTGACCGCCAGGTTGGCGGTGGTGATATTGGCCTGGTTAGCCTGGAGGGTATAGTAGGCCTCCTCTACCTGGACTCGAATGGTATTGCGGGCGCTTTCAAATTCCGCCTCGTCAATGGCGATGTCGCGATCGCTCTGGCTGGCTCGGGCACTAGCCGCCCCACCATCAAACAATCGCCAGGCCAGCCGGGCCCCCAGGGCAAATCCATCATCGGTATTGTTCTGGCTACCAGCGGGGGCGTCCAGCAGGCTCTGCAGCTCGTACTGGGCAAATAGGCTGAGGTTAGGTCGGGTGGCGGTCAGTTGCAACTGTCGCTGGGCCTGGTTGAGGTCCCGCTCCACTAGAAATTGCTCCAGTTCTGCTCGATTTTGGTAGGCCTGAAGGATGGTCTCCTCCAGGGAGAGGGGCCAAGTGCCAGCGATTTCCACCGCCAGGGTGGTGAGATCGACGGTGGGGGAGATATTTAAGCGGCGGGCTAACTGGCGCTGGGTGATCTGGCGTTGGCTAATGGCTTGGGTCAGGGTTTGTCGAGCATTGGCCACCTGGACATCGGCGCGCAGCACATCAAACCGGGTACCGACACCCACCTCCTCCCGTAGTTGGGTGTCCCGCAGGTTGCGTTGGGCTTCATCCAGGAAGGCCTGGTTAATGCGAATGTCGGCGATCGCCTGCTGTACAGCGTAGTAGTCGTTGATAGTATTTAACCGCAGTTCTTCCCGGGTTTGTTCTACCCGTAGTTCGGCTAGGCGCACCTGTTGCTGGGCAGTCTGTAGACGGGCTGATCGCTCCCCCGACAGCCCCAGGTCGTAGTCTGATCGCACTGCACCACGTAGGGTCGTGAAGCTCTCATCACGAGCCAGCCCCAAAGAGGTCTGATTAGTATTTTGCACATCCGCCGTTAGATCTACCGTGGGCAGGAGGGCGGCCTGTTCTGCCCTAAGACCAGCCTGGACCCGCTCTAACTGTAGCAGAGCAATCCGTAGTTCTTCGTTATGGTGATAGGCCAGCTCAATCGCTGTAGCCAGGGAAATAGGCTGGGTACCTAAAATTTGTACCTCCTGCGGCTGAGTTGGCACAGCTAGAGGGTTAGAACCGGGTAGCAAATAGTCTGGCGGTGTCTCAAACCCCTGATCTCGAGGTCCTTGAGCGGCGGGCAGGGGCAGTCCGCCCTCCCCTGGGGGTTGGGTAGGGGAACTATCCATTTCCAGGGGTAGGGGGTCTTCGCCAGGTTCCAGGGTCAGTCCTGGGGAGTTTGTTACCCTGCTGTTGGACCCTTGAGCAATGAACAGGGCTGGGGGGGCACCGGATAGCCAGGGTGCATTCCTCTCGAAAGCTTTCAGGCGAGTTTGTTGATCGGTGTCGGTGGTGTAGCTAGCAACTGGCAACTGCCCATGGGTAGATAAGGGTGCAGCACTGACGGGCAGGGTACTCAGGGCCGCTGTAGTTAGCCCCAATCCAAGAATCATTAGGTTGTGCCGGTGTAAGTCAGACATGTTTAGCACAAATACTTCAGGAAAGGCACTTTTTAGGCCGTAGAACAAAGTTGTAGCTTTGGCCAGAACGCCGAGGACAGGGTGAATCAGTAAAAGCGCTCACTGGGTAGGCGTTCTGGCTCGTTTCCGCCCCGTAACCCGTGGCTACGGCTATAGTGAAAAATCTTTCACTCCGCTTACATAGCATATCGGCATCTGGGGTAGCTGTAACCTGAGACAGGGAAAATATAGCTTTGATAGCCTGGGTCAGCACCCTTGGGACAGAGTGGACCTAGGGGCTGGGTAGGCGTTCTGGCTGGCCTCTGTTAGGCCGTGCTAGCCTGTGGCTACAGCAAAACATTTTGCCCCGAATTAAGCTAAACTTAGGAAGGAGTCCAGTAGCCAGGAGCGGATGGCAACGGATGATAGGTACCGGTGGACAAGGAGCCACAACAGACCTTGACCAGGCTATGACTGTCTTCAATAGGGATAATCGGGCAACCTAGGTTCTGGCTGACAGTAGCCACACTCATATCATCGAGGAATAGGGTCTCCTCCAGCTGGCCTGAGTCGCTGGGTTTGAGCATCACCGTCGGCACCAGTAGGGCCTCCCCCAGGGGCCGGTGTGATAAACCCGTTAGGAGATCATAACCCGTCAACAGTCCGGTCACGGTGATCTCTCGGCCCCAGTAAGGGCTGGCCAGGGCGGCCAGATCCACCGTTAGGCCCTCCACCTGGTTGAGGCGCTCTAGGATGGGCTGAAAGGCAACTTCGACAGCGTTCCCCACTACCCAGGTGAGAGATCGCGATGGGGTGACCGCCGGTTGGAGGTAGCGGTCAGCAGACACCTCAAACTCTTCTAGAAACTGGCGAATGGAGCCCACTCCGTTGCCAATCTGGGGATAATCTTCGTAGTCAGCGGCGGGGGGCAGCGGGCGCTGGGCGATTAAAAACCACTCATCCGCCAACCAGACAACCCGACTACCCCACTGCTGCTGAAACTGCCCCTGCAGGGCTGTGACCTGGTCAATTACCTGACCGGCTTGGGCTGGCGTCACCGGGCTAAGGCAATCATGGGCGGGGCGAAACCGGGTTAACCCAACCGGTACGACGGCTACGGACATGACCGTGGGTAGGTCTCCCTGATAAAAGCGGGCCAGATCCCGTAGGGTAGTCTCCAGATGGGCCCCATCGTTTAAACCCGGACACACCACAACCTGGGCATGGATCTGTAGACGATGGCGTTGGAACCAGGCCAGTTGCTCCAGAATTTGGCCCGCCCGGGGATTTTGGAGGAGTTGCGATCGCAGCTCTGGTTCAGTAGCATGTACCGACACGTAGAGGGGCGATAGTCGTAGTTGGGCAATCCGATCCCACTCCTGAGGTAGCAAATTGGTTAAGGTCAGGTAGCTGCCGTAGAGGAAACTGAGGCGATAGTCATCATCCTTCAGGTAGAGACTGCCACGTTTACCAGGGGGTTGCTGATCAATAAAGCAGAAAGGACAGGCATTATTGCATTGGATTAAGCCATCGAACAGGGCGGTTTCAAACTCCAGGCCCAGGTCCTCGTCAATCTCCTTTTCCAGGGCAACCTGATGTTTCTTCCCCTGCCGGTCTAACACCTCCAGGTGCAACTCCTCCTCCGCACAGAGAAATCGGTAGTCAATTAAATCCCGAGGGCATTGACCATTAACCGATACCAGGGCATCCCCCGGTTCAAAGCCCACTTCAGCGGCGATGGAACCAGGTAAAACTCGACTGATGAGAGCCGGACGGGTGGCCAGAGTACCCATAGCAAGATGAATGGCTAACTAGTAAGGGGTATTCTAAATGATCCTAAAAGGCTATTTGAAAAGGCTTCAGGTACAGTTCGCCGCCAAGGGGCGCAAATATGCTGAATTCTCAGGATATTATCCTACTCCCTAGGCATAGTCTAAGATCCTCCTTGGCTTTTCAAACAGCCTCTCAAGGTTTTCCTTAGGCCACCTGATCCTCCTAAATATTTTCCATCCGCCCCGTGGCTAAAGCGAACAAAATAGCCGCACCAAAGGCCAGGCGGTAAAAGACAAAAACCCAGGTGCTGTGTTGTTTGAGAAATCGAAGTAGCCAGGCAATCGAGAGATAGGAGGTGATCAGCGCCGCTAGTAACCCCGCTAGCAAGGGACCCCAGCCGATGCCACTAAGGCCATCCTCTAGCACCCCCTTGAGCTCCACCAGCCCAGCCAGGGTAATGGCTGGCACCCCTAGCAGAAAAGAAAAGCGGGCGGCGGTAGCACGTTCTAACCCCATAAATAGACCAGCGGTAAGGGTAGAGCCCGACCGGGAAACTCCAGGAATTAGGGCTAGAACCTGGGCCAGACCCATGCTTAGACCATCCCCTAACCCCAAGGCCGCAAAACCTCGCTGGCGCCGACCCACGATTTCCGCCGTTCCCAACAGTAGGGCCATGATAATGGAGACCAGGGCGATGGTAGAACTATTACGCAGGGGAGAGTTATCAAAATCGGGAATGAATGCCTTGATCAATAGACCACCCAGGACGATGGGAACAGTGCCCAACAGAATACCCAGACCGAGGCGAAAGGCCGGAGAGCTATACTGACGGGCTATGCCAGCCTTCACCATACCGCCGAATACCTCGGCCAGATCGGCCCAGAAATACCATAGGATGGCCGCGATACTACCCAACTGAATAACCGCCGTAAAAGCCACTCCGGGATCTCCCCAGCCTAAGGCTACGGGCACCATTTTGATATGGGCGGTACTGCTAATGGGTAGGAACTCAGTTAACCCCTGCACAATACCAATCACCACAGCCTGCACCAGACTAATATGATCCATGAGGGGGGATGTGGTAGTGGCCGAAGCGGCCTGACCCAGGCAGGGTAATAAACTTATAGGCATAGACATAAAACCTTAAATTATTTTCTAGAATGGCCTGCGGTTACTAGCCATGGGAGTATGGTTCACCCTGGACCTCTGAGCATTGTAAGCGCTCTTGAGCGTTCCCCTGCCTGTGAAGGTTTTTTACCCCATCCTAATTCACCAGCCAATCCCCCCCGGGAGCATGTTATGTTAATAAGCATTAAGCGAACTTTAATAATCCCTTGAGTTTTACCTACGGCTTACCGCTGACTAAGTTTTTTCTTGGGCTTAATACGGCCCAGGCTTGGTTGATCCAGTCTACGTTGCAGATTCGGATATTTCTCGCCTCCCTGGGGTTGGTAATTTTTCCGGTGTTTGTTCAAGCTCCCCTGGTACGTTATTGGCCCTGGGTTAGTTTGGCTGCCACAGGACTGTGGTTAGCTCTGGGCTGGCATCTGAGCAGGCGACCTGGCTGGCAGGTGTGGGGAGACTTATTGATCGGTTTTGCGTCCATTTGGTTAACTGGCTCCCTTTACTGGGGTTGGTTTCGTTGGGAACCGGTGGTCCATCTGCCGATCGAAGCTTTGGGTCTACCCATTGCCCTGTGGTGTCTGAAGAGCAACCAGGGACGGATCGGTAGCTATTTCTTCCTGGGGTCTCTTTTTGGTACCGCCGTCACCGATCTCTACATTAATTGGATGGATCTCTTCCCGGTATGGCGCCAACTCATGGAGGCTGAGCCAAACCTGGTCCCAGTAATTTTACAGGGGGCCGCCACTGGCCTGGAAACGGATTTGGCAGCTGGTCGAGCGGTTATCCTGGCTACCTTCCTGGGGGTGGCTACGGCGATTTCCCTGGGCACCTCCCGTGAACCAGCCTGGTGGGCCTTTAGTGGGGCTGTTTTTAGCACCCTTTTGGTAGATGGCCTGTTCTTTGCCGCTGCCATTCTGGGCTAGCGTATTTTGTTAGGGTTGCATTCTAGCTGCTCCTCGGGCTCTAGAATGGGTTTGTAGTCAGATCCTTAGCAGGCTACCGTCGATTTCTCACTTAATGGGCCAGTTCACTATGGTAGCTTCTCTCCCTGTGGCTCCCTCGGTTTCAGCCCTATGGCAGGGGTTTAGATTCAAAATTGAGGCATTTTATGATCAGACGCTACTGGAGCTAACCCAGGTAGTCACTGGCTTCTCAGATAGTCTCCTCAATCTAGCCCATCGCCTTACCAATTTGCCAACGGAATTGGCCCCTGCTCTAACCGCACCCCAGACCTGGTATCCCCTGGTCTATGGTTTACTCTTACTGTTAATGGTGGTGGGGGTAGTGGGGGCAATCATTCCCACCCTGCCGGGTATCACCCTGGTGTTGGGGGCCATGGTGATCTGGGGGTTAGTGGCCGGTTTTAGCGGTCTTAAGTGGGCCCTTGGGGTGGGGGTAGTAGCGTTTATCTTGAGCATGCTGATCGACTACCTGGCTGGGGTGCTGGGGGCCCAGCGGGTGGGAGCCAGTGATTGGGGCCAGGCGGGAGCGTTTATCGGCATGTTTCTAGGGCTGTTTGGCCTCCTACCTTTGCTACCCACGGGTATCCCTCTGTTGGGTATTTTGATGGGTACCGTGCTGGGGGCCTTTGTGGGTGAATTTCTGCATCGTCGGGATTTAGAGCTTTGGCCGCGATCGCAGCAATCCGTTAAGGTGGGTATTGCTATTGTGGTGGGCACCCTGGTGGGTAATGTCCTGCAGGCTATCCTGGCCCTGGTGTCCGTGATTGTCTTTGTGGTCACCACCTGGCCCTTTGGGAGTACACCTTGAGAGAAGTCCCCAGGAACATGGGTGAAGGGATGATTGGCCTGGCAATCCACACCTGTAGTCCGGAGCTTGGCCTG
>JAYKIM010000123.1:0-3713 GCA_035286245.1 Cyanobacteriota bacterium
AAGAGCCTGGCTAACCCCTAACCGCCCGATCCTGCCTTCTGACCGCTGATCTACCCACCCCCCCGAGCGATCGCCATGGACCCCAGTCTGCTTAAGTCTCTCCTGGAAATCATTATTTTCATTCTGATGCTATCTCTAGGGGTTAGCCAGTCCCTGGCTGACCTGGTGGCTTTTT
Organism: Cyanobacteriota bacterium; assembly: GCA_035286245.1. GTDB lineage: Bacteria > Cyanobacteriota > Cyanobacteriia > Phormidesmidales > Phormidesmidaceae > Nodosilinea. The sequence goes on from JAYKIM010000123.1 coordinate 176, forward strand.
GGCGGCACCAGGGGGCGCTGCTGCGATCACTGGTGGCGGTGGTGGTCCTGTTTCCAGTGGTGGTGTTCATCCTCCTGAAGCTGTTCCCGGTGCCCGGGGGGGTGGTGGCGGGGCTGGCGATTTTAGCGGCGGTGCCCGGTGCCCCGGTGACCTACAAGCGATCGGCCCTGGCCGGCGGTGACCCGGTTTATACCAGCAACTTGCACATGACCCTGGCCCTCCTGACCATCATCGTCACGCCAGTGATCCTATCGATCTTCTATGGTCAGTTTGATCTAGCGCTGGAGGGCCAGATCACCGTGCTGCAGATCGCTCGTCAGGTGGCGGCGGTGCAGTTCCTGCCGATCGGTATCGGGCTCCTGCTACAACGGGTCAGCCCCCGGTTAGTGGAGAGGATTCGTCAACCCCTGGAGAAACTCGCCCATCTGGCTTTTATGGCGATGGCGGGCATCTTCCTCTTCCCCCTGATCCTGTGGAGTATTGTGCAACTGGTGTGGCCCCTGGGCCTGGTGTCCATCGCCCTGTTTGCCACGGTAGTCACCCTTACCCTGGCCATCGGCTATGGTCTGGGGGGGCAGAGTCGGCTGCCCGCCGATCGCGCCCAACCCAGGTCGCAACGGGCCTCCCTGGCGATCGCCACCATCGCCCGCAACCTGGGGCTGGCCCTACTGCTGGCGGAACTGAGCGGCGCCGGCAGCAGCATTGTGCCCACCATTTTGGGCTATGCCCTGGTGAGCCTGGCGATCGCGGTGCCCTTTTCCCTGTGGAGCAAGCGCCACATCGCCTCGGCCACCTGAACAAAACCCTGGTAGCTCGGTAGGATCAGCCCATGTTACGAAAATCCGTATTTAGCGACGTTTACGCCCTAGATCACGCCACCCATCGCTACATGATCGAGATTGCCCTCGATCAGTACGAAGACATTTTCAACGAATGGGACCCAGCCCCCTTTAAGCGTCGGGAGATTGATGCTGACCTGGAGCTCTACCTGGAGGGCAGTGCGGAGGAAATCCCATCCCGCTACCCGATTGAGCTATGCTTCACCCTACCCCAGGGCCAACGCAGTGAAGCCCTGGAGGAGGATGCCCGCCAGGGGATCCGGCGATTTTTTGGCTTTAAACTTCATTTCCTCAAGCTAGAGTTGAGGCAAATTACCCTTCGCATCCTGAACTACCTGTTTTTCGGCTTCCTGCTGCTTTGGGTCGGCAACACCTACCCGGGCCATGATTCCACCCGGGATTGGGCGACCTTACTGGCGGAGGGCATCATCATTGGCGGCTGGGTTTTCCTCTGGGAGGCGGTGTCCCTGTTCTCCTTCACTAGCCTGGAAATGTACCAGCGCCACCGGGTCTATAGCCGACTGCTGCAGGCGCCGATTTTCTTTCAAGAGTTAACTCACCAGGCCCGACAGCCCTGACCAGCCCCCGAACCGGTTTGGTGCAAAAGCACTGAAACCTAGATTCCATGGTTCATTTCAGTGAAATTGTTGTAAATTCGAGGAATGTTAGTACTTTGAGTAGCGTGCTATGGCCACCTGGATTAAGGAAACTGATATCGCCATTTATCTGATGCAGGGGGGCTACTGGATCTCCCGCATTAGCAAGTATCCCTCCCAAACTAATCCGAAGGAACAGGTGGTGAATATCGGTAGTATCAAAGACTGGTTTAAGCGGTCCGATTACCCCACCGCCATGACCGTTGCCCTGGGTACCGGCGCCCCCGAGCCCCAACCCCTGCCCGCACCACCCCCCAAACCCCCTGAGCCCCCCGCTCCCTCTGGTAAAACCAACGCCTCCGGCCTGGAGGTGATTAAGGGTTTTGAGGGCTGGAGCGCCAACGCCTACCCCGACCCCGCCACCAATGGTGAACCCTGGACGATTGGTTATGGTCATACCTCTGCTGCCGGTGCTCCTAAGGTTTACAAGGGCTTAACCATTACTAAGGCGGAGGGGGAGGATATCCTCAAGCGGGATTTGTTGGTCTATGAAAATGCGGTTTCCAAGGCGGTGACCCGCACCCCCACCAGTGACCAGTTTTCCGCCATGGTCTCCCTGACCTATAACATTGGGCCGGCTAACTTTCAGAGCTCTACGGTGCTGCGGCAGCATAACAGCGGCAACTTCGCCGCCGCCGCCGATGCCTTTCTGATGTGGAACAAGGCCGGTAACCCCCCTAAGGAGATGGCGGGTTTGACTCGCCGTCGCAATGCGGAACGAGCCCTCTACCTGAGTCAGGATTACCGTAAGTTTCTTTAAAGCTGGGCCAGCACCCTCCGGGCCCCAGCTACGTCGATGCAGAGACACTCACCTAGCCGCAGGATGTCCTGAATCCAGAGGCGCTGGTCTGGAGGTAGGCCAGCGGCGGACTGCACAGCTTGCTGGAGCTGTTCAAACACCTGACGGTGCAGGTATTGATAATAAAGTTCCTGGGGGCGATCGAGGCAAAGACCCAGGCCCAGTTGATCAGCCAGTTTAATCAGGCGGCCCAGCCATTCAATGCCGCTGGTCAAGCCCTCTAGCCCCAATTCCTGAGGTTCGGAACTGTGCAACAGTTGCCACAGCGATCGCCAGACCAGCCGTTCTAGCATTGGTCTGGCACTGGCCAGGCTGAGTCTGGCCTGGAAACAGCTGGCCTCCATGGCGATCGCATCCAACTCATTCAGACAATCCTCCCCCTGGCCCAGGGGGCTGGTGTCTGGGTCGCTGGTTTCCCGATCCAGCTTTCTCAGGACCTCCAGGGTGCGCTGGCTGAGGGTAATCTCCGCCGCCACCTGCAATTCCTGGGGGACGGCCCAGCCATCCCGGTGGAAGGCCCGCAGCACCCCATAGTTATCGCGATACACCTGGGAATAGAGCTGATCTAAGCGCAGCAGGGTCTCCTGGCAGAGTAACTGCATCAGGGGTTGGCGCTCTTCGGCAAACACATCCTCCAGGCTGTAGCTCTGGGGGCCAAAGCCGCGGTTCATGGCTAGAATAATCTGGGCGGCGCTGGCGGCGGCTAGGCCGTCAAACAACTCCTGCTTGGTCTGGCTGTAGTCCAACCGGGAATGGAAACTGCGAATACAGCAGTGAAAATCCCACCCCCCCAGGTGTAGAACCGCAAAGGACAGGGTTAAGCTTTCCCGGGTGATGGTGGAGGTGATCTGGACCTGACCCACCGCCAGGGAGAGGGAGCCTAACCGCTGCCGGCGGTAGTCCTGCTGATCGATGGTGTAACAGTAGACGGTTTGTTCAGGGCGGGGGTCTTTAAATAGGGAGGCCATGGCGTAGTGGGCCACCACCTGTTCCAGAGTGATTTTAGCGGGTTTCACCAGGGCCCGGTAGACCCCGGCCCCATCTTTAAACTCAGCAATGTTGCTGGGGGCCAGGGCCAGCCGCCGGATAAACTCCGGTTCTAGATCCAGGCCCGCCACTTCACCGGCCAGTTCCAGGGCCCGGGCGGCATAGCGGAGAATTTGGGTGCCCTCGGGACGGGACAACTCCTCAAAAAACCAGCCGCAACTGGTATACATCAGCAGGGCATGGCGCTGCATCTCCAG
>JAYKIM010000124.1:0-8923 GCA_035286245.1 Cyanobacteriota bacterium
GTGGGGGCGGCAATCGGTCTCTGGACGATTCTGCCGGCCCTGGTGGTTTACTTCTGGGTCGGGTCCTCCCCCCAGTTGTCCGTAGGGCCTGAGTCGAGCACGGCGATCATGACAGCAGCGACGGTGGCACCTTTGGTGGCGGTTTATGGCGGTAGCTACCCGGTGATGGCCGCCCTGCTGGCCTGTTGGGTGGGGGTGGTGTGTCTGCTGGCCTACCTGGCCCGGTTGGGGTTTTTGGCCGACCTGCTGTCTAAGCCGATTTTGATTGGCTACATGGCGGGGGTGGCGGGGGCCATGATGGTCGGTCAACTGGGTAAGGTTAGCGGTGTACCGGTTAGGGGGGAGGGAATTCTGCCCCAGTTGTTCTCCTGGCTGACCCACCTGGACCAGATCCATGGGCCTACCCTGGGACTGGCTATCCTGGTGCTGGGCTTTTTATTTGTGGTCGAGATCTATTTTCCTGGAGCCCCCGGACCCCTCCTGGCGATGCTCCTGGCCACCCTGGTGGTGGGGCTACTGGGACTCCAAGGCCAGGGCGTAGCGGTGGTGGGACCGATCCCCTCAGGGTTACCTCGCCTGGAGTTACCCCAGGCGAGTGGGGCCGCTCACCTGGCCTGTTTCACCGCCGCCCTGGGTATCGCCATTGTGGGCTATTCCGACAATGTGCTGACCGCCCGGGCCTTTGCCACCCGCAACCGCTACGCCGTTAATCCGAGCCAGGAATTGTTAGCCCTGGGGTTAGCCAACCTGGCCACGGGGCTAATGCAGGGTTTCCCGATTAGTAGTAGCGCCAGCCGCGCCGCCCTTGGTAATGCCATGGGCAGTAAGACCCAGGTTTTTTCCCTGGTGGCCTGCGGGGTCGTGGTTTTGGCCCTGGTGGTTTTGCGGCCAGTCCTGGCCCTATTTCCCACCGCCGCCCTGGGGGCCCTGGTGATCTACGCCGCCACTAAGCTAATTGATATCTCAGAGTTTCGGAGGCTACAGCGGTTTCGGCGTAACGATCTGGCCTTAGCCTTGCTAACCACCCTGGGGGTGTTGGGCACAAACCTGCTGGTGGGGGTGGCGATCGCCGTTGCCCTATCAGTGATTGAGCTGTTTACCCGGGTGGCCCGGCCCCACGATGCGGTCATGGGTAAGGTGCCGGGCCTGGCGGGCCTGCACGACATCACCGACTGGCCCGGGGCCACCACCATCCCTGGGCTGGTGATCTATCGCTACGATGCCCCCCTGTTTTTTGCCAACGCCGAAGACTTTAAGCGCCGGGCCCTGGCCGCCATCGATCGGGAAACAACGCCGGTGGAATGGTTTGTGCTGAATGCGGAGGCGATCGTCGAAATCGACATCACCGCCGCCGATCTGTTGACTACCCTCTACGAGGAACTCAGGGCCCGGGGCATTGCCCTGGGGATGGCCCGGGTGAAGCAGGACCTCTACCTGCAACTGGGCCGGGCGGGCCTGCTGGACCGGATCGGCGATCGCGTCTACTTCACCCTGCCTACGGCGATCGAAGCTTTCTTAAACCGTCAACCCCCGCCTTCTTCCTGATGGATAGCCGGTATAACCCTAGCCATCTGCAGGGGGACGGAGGCAAGCCAGAACACCTACCCAGTATTAGCGTTGAGCATTTAACCCTGTCCTAGATGTTCTGGCCAAAGCCATACCATCAAATTCCCTCGGTTTTCTCCCGAGCACTGGGGTACAGTTGAAGCAATGGAAATCGGTTACCCCAATGCGATTTCCCCTAATTCAATGGCAGCCATGGTCAAACAACGCATTCTCTCCGGCATTCAACCAACGGGTAACCTGCACCTGGGTAACTACCTGGGGGCGATCCGCACCTGGGTAGACCTGCAGGAGGAGTACGATGCCTTCCTATTTATGGCGGACCTGCACGCCATCACCGTACCCCACGACCCCCATCGACTGGCGGCGGATACCTACAAGGTGGCGGCCACCTACCTGGCCTGCGGCATTGACCCCAACCAGGCCACTATCTTTGTCCAATCTCACCTATCGGCCCACGCCGAACTGGCCTGGCTATTTAACTGCATTACTCCCCTCAACTGGCTGGAACGGATGATTCAGTTCAAGGAAAAGGCGGTTAAACAGGGGGAAAATGTCAGCATCGGCCTGCTGGACTATCCGGTGTTGCAGGCGGCGGATATTCTGCTCTATGAGCCCGACCTGGTGCCAGTGGGCGAAGATCAAAAACAACACCTGGAGTTAACCCGGGACATTGCCAATCGCCTCAACTTTCAGTATGGCAGTGAGGAACAGCCCATCCTCAAGGTGCCCCAACCCCTGATCCGCGAAGCGGGGGCGCGGGTGATGAGCCTGACGGACGGTAGCAAAAAAATGTCTAAGTCGGACCCCTCGGACCAAAGCCGCATTGACCTCACCGATGCACCGGAGATGATCGTTAAAAAAATTAAGCGGGCCAAAACCGACCCGGAACGGGGGCTGTGGTTTGACGATCCGGCCCGGCCGGAATGTCATAACCTGCTGAACCTTTATATGCTGCTATCGGGGCAATCCAAGGCGGCGGTGGCGGCGGAGTGCGCCACCATGGGCTGGGGCCAGTTTAAACCCCTGTTGGCTGAGACGGCGGTCACAGCTCTAGCCCCCATCCAGGAAACGTTCCATGCCCTGATGGCCGATCGCCCCTACCTGGATAGCCTGCTCAAGCAAGGGCGACAGAAGGCCGCCGCCGTCGCCAATCTGACCCTGACCAGGGTTAAGGACGCCCTCGGCTACTCCAGACCGCTGTGATGGGGAAGCGGGGAAGCAAGGGGGAATAGGAGATGGGGCGGATAGCATTCGCCCAGGGACAAGCGGCTTCTTTTACCTCGACAGCATCAAAGCGATACCCCTGACCCTGGCTGGGGACGCCAATCAGGTCAAAGAACAGGGGTAGGGCCAGTTGAAAGAGGAAACGGTGTCGCCTAAGTTATAGGCTCGAAGAGACGGCAATCTCAAATACTTGCTGGCTTGTAAAATGAGCTAGGACTGAGCAAGCTAGCCTCACAACTAGCCCCCGTCAGAACCCTAAAATCGCTTGATCAGATAGCCCCTGACATCGATCCCTTCCCATCTCCTGCCTTCTATCTCCTGCCCCCTAACCCCCTTGAAAAACTACCAAACCCATACCGTGACCTATTAGGACTATGGAGCGTTCCTCCCTCCTGCTTCAACTACCGAATTGCCAGGCTACCCAAGCCCTGGGACAAACCCTGGGGGGGCACCTATCCCTCGGTGCTATTTTGTTATTGCAAGGGGAGTTGGGCAGCGGCAAAACCACCCTGGTCCAGGGCCTGGCCCAGGGCCTGGGGATTACCGATCCGGTCTGTAGCCCCACCTTTACCCTGATTAACGAATACCTTGAGGGCCGGATTCCCTTATACCACATGGATCTCTACCGGCTCAATCCTGAGGAGGTAGTAGCCCTGGACCTGGAGCGATACTGGGATGCGGGGGAAACCGAACCGGGTATTGTCGCCATTGAGTGGCCAGATCGCCTCACCAGCCCTCCCCACCAAGCCCTCACCCTGGCCCTTCGCGATCGCCCAGGGGGCGGCCGACAGGTTACCCTAGGGGCGATGGACCCCGCCAATCTAAACCAATGGGAGGAACTACTGGGCCATGGCCTACTGGTTGATGAAGTCTGAACCCACTGTCTACAGCATTGCCGATCTACAGCGCGACGGCACCACCCTCTGGGACGGGGTACGTAACTACCAGGCCCGCAACTTTCTCACCAGTATGGCGCTTGGGGATTTGGCCTTTTTCTACCACTCCAATACCCAGCCCCCAGGGATCGTGGGGCTGATGACGGTGGTGGATACTAACCAGGTGGACCCCACCCAGTTTGACGCCACCAACCCCTACTACGATGCCAAGTCCAGCCCGGTTAAGCCCCGCTGGTATACGGTCAGGGTGGGTTACGTGGAAACCTTCCCCCACCCCCTCAGTCTGGATTATTTAAAGCAGAGCTTCAGCCCTGAGCAGTTGGGGGTGGTGCGGCGGGGTAACCGCCTATCGGTGATGCCGGTGTTACCGGAGATGGGCGATCGCCTACTTAGCCTGGCTCGGGGCTAGGGGAACAGTAGTTAGACATCAGGAAATGCTGTTCTGCCGGGTGTATCCCAGTTTTACAGCCCTCACCCTAAATCCCTCTCCCAGAGCGGGAGAGGGACTTTGAATCCGGTTCTGCCCCCTTCTGACTGATCCTGACCCCTAAAAACTAAAAACTAAAAATTAAAACCGTCCGGAATTTGAGGTGGAGGCGCTGAAGAAAGAAATAGCACCGTTGAGTTTCTAAATTCCTATGTTGGCCTATCCCTCGCTGCGCGATCGCTCCACCTCCCTCGAAGCCATTATTCGCCAGGCCCTACTATTTGGAGAACTATCCAACCGGTCAGCGGAAACCGTTTACCGAATCAGCCAACAGCCCGATGTTTCCGAAGATGAACAGAGAATGCTGGCCATTCTCCAGGAGGCGCTGGGCTACGGCTATGTGGAACGTCGGGAGTAATCGCCGGCTAATTTTCACTCCCCCGCAGACCCAACCAGGACATTAGGGATTAGAGTTGGGTGTACGCGGATTTGTACCTGAGCCATGCGTTTACCCGACGAACCGGAAACCCCTCCCCAGATCAATATCGTTCCCATGATTGATGTGGTGTTTGCGGTGTTAGCCTTTTTCCTTCTCTCCAGTCTTTTTCTCACCGATAGCCAGGGCCTCACCGTCTCCCTACCCGCCGCCCAAACCGCCACCCCTCAGCCCCAGCGGCCGGTTACCGTCACCCTTGATGCCAGGGGCCAGCTAACGGTGGCAGACCAGCCGGTGACAGTGGAGCAACTGTTGCCAGCGGTGCAGGCCCTGCTGGTGGATCGGAGCAACCCCCTGGTGCTGATTCGGGCCGACCAAACCATCAGCCATGGCCAGGTGGTGGCAGTGATGGATCGACTCCGGGCACTGCCAGGGGTGCAACTGGCCATTGCCACCCAGCCCCAGTGATTTAATGTGCCAAAGCCGTCATTCTCTTTTACTATTTGATTATTAACGCTGTGCCTCTGGCCGCCCTTGGCTGTTAAGAGGGTAGCATCGTCAAGGACGTAACAATCATGGGCACCTGGGTCAAGGAAACCGACGAGGCTTATTACCTCATGCAGGGAAATAACTGGATTTCCCGCATTGAGAAAAAGCCCTCGCCCACCAACCCAAAGGAAAAGGTGCTGAACGTGGAGGGCATGCGCCAGTGGTTTAGTCGAGCCGATGCGCCCCTGGCCATGACGGTGTCAGTGGGCAGTGGTCAGCCCGAGCCGAGCCCGGCGAGCAGCGGGGGTAGTACCGGGGTAATTCCGACCCCCAGCAAACCAGATAATACGACCGGTGGGGGAGGCAGTACAGGCAATACCGGTGGTAACAGTAATTACAAAGGGGCCAAGCTACGGGTAAAGAGCACCACCTACTTTAAGCTGCAACCTAAACAGCAGGGCGAACTGACCGACGCCGAGAAGGTATTAGTGACCAACGGCAGCGAGTTTGAGGTGCAGTACTACATTGATGTGGGTAAAAACCATTGGCAGGTCACCCTGCTCAACCCCTTGCCAGGCACCCAAAACAAAACCTGGTTTGTGTATACCCCCGATGTGGCCCTGACCACCAATGTCAGCCTCACCGTGGTCAGCGATACCTTCTTTAAGGCAGAACCCAAGCTATCTAGCCAGTTGACGGCGGACCAGAAGGTGTTTGTCAAAAACGGCACCCGCTATCAACTTTTAGATCAACAGCTATCGGAGGGAAATCACCTAGAGATCGAGTTGGCCGATGCCACTCTGGGTCCTAAGGATGAGAAAAAATGGTTCGTCTACGCCCCTGACGTCAAGGTCAACGGTCAGCGCCAGACCCTTCAGGTGACCGGGGACACTATCTTTAAAGCTAAGCCAGTGCAGGCTAGCCAGCTCTCCGATAGCGAGAAGGTGCTGGTGAAAAAGGGCACCATATTCCTCCTCAACTCCTACGCCAACCCTGAAGCCAACCATGTCAAGGTAGCCCTGGAGGGCGCTTTTCTGGGGCCCAAAAGCCTCACCACCTGGTATGCCTACGTCCCGGATATTGCCATTTCTGGCACGGAAATCGGCAACAATCCCAAGGATAAACAACCCGTCAACCCCGCAGATCGGGGCTTTGCCTTTACCTTACCGGGCTTTAGTGGCACCTACTACTCCAATAACCCCATCTACGCCAATTGGGATGGTAAAGGGACCCGGGGTAATTTTACCTGGGCTGAAGCTCTCCATTTTGACGCCAATGGCAATTATCGTAAGCCTGCTTATGCTTCGTCGATTAACTGTTCTGCCGAGAAGGTCGTCGAAGGTATTTTGAGGATTGCCAAGGTCATGGAGGAAGTCCGCCTGGAGGTCCGTAAGAAGTACGGGGATAAGCCCCTGATAGTCACCTCCTGGTACCGTGACCCAGCTACTAACAGCGCCGTGGGGGGGGCGTCCCAATCCCGCCATATGGCAGGTGATGCCGTTGACTTTACCGTACCTGGCGTGAGTGCCGGTGATATTCGCAAGCTGCTGGACCCCTGGTGGACCCGCGGTGGTTTAGCCAGTTCATGGTGCCAGAACTTCACCCATATTGATACCGGCGCCTATCGACGGTGGAACTACCCCTGTTAAACCAGTATCCGGTAACGCCATCAACTTTGTGGTCCCTAGGGTAAGCGGCTGTGATGTTTACGCTCCCCTAGACCCTGGTGGGGTAATCGCGACGAATTCGTTTTTTAATAGAATTTTCGGGTTATCGCCTAAATTACAATACCTAACTCCTGAGGTAGACGCTAAAATTTCTTTCAGGTGGTTAAAAATTTTAAGGATGGCTGGTCCTATGGCGGATTTGAGTACTTCCCCAAATGGCGAAGCGATCGAGTCGTTACCTCGTGAGGTCAGGGTAGAGAGTCTTCGGCACGCCCTAGAAACTCTACAAATTGCCGAGGAAATTGCCAAGCAGGGTTATCTGATCACCAGTTCTGAACTGGCGGACCTTATGGATGTCAATGCTAGCGCCGTGACCAGCCGGGGTGAAAACTGGTCTTGGCGTAACTGGTTAGTGTCCCGGGTGCGCCGGGAAGGTAATCAAATTCTCTGGCAAATTGAGCGCATTGATTAGTCAACCCTGACCTACCGGTCGTGAGTTCTGGTGCCTGACCCCCTCTTGCAGAGTTGCGCGCTCTAGCGGAAATTCTATTCCAACCGTTAACCGGGCTATGCAGTGGGGCTGAGTAGGGATAATGCTAGTCTATTGCCCCTGTGCCCATATTCAAATCTAAGCGCCTGATCTGGGGGCTAGGTTTTGCCTTTGGCCTACTAATGGTGCTGGTCGCCAGCAGCCAGTGCCGTAGTACCGCCCAGCTTCCCACCCTTGCTCCCCTACCCCAGGATCCCTACCTTCAGGTTTATTTCAACCATAATCAGGCGGCGGTTTATACCGATCCCTACCGCCAGATTAGACGCTACGGTGACAACCTGGAGCAGGTGATCATCGATGGAATTAATTCTGCCCAGACGACCATTGCGGTGGCGGTACAGGAATTGACCCTGCCGGGCATCGCCCAGGCCCTGGCCCAGCGACAGGCCCGGGGGGTACGGGTGAGGGTAGTGCTGGAACACCAGTATGGTCAGTCCATCGCTCAGCAGGATCTTACCCATGCCGCCCGCGATCCCTACTATCGGGCTAAACTCCAGGCCCTTTATGACTTTATTGATGTCAACCAGGATGGCCAGCTCAGTGCCGATGAACTGGCCCAGCGGGATGCCCTCACCATCCTTGATCAGGCCCAGGTACCCCGCCTTGACGATACCGCCGACGGCAGCCGGGGCAGCGGATTGATGCACCATAAATTCATGGTGATTGATGGCCACCGGGTGATCACGGGTTCGGCAAATTGGACCCTGAGTTGTATCCATGGGGATTTTCTAGAGCCCCAGAGCCGTGGCAATGCCAATAGCCTGCTGGTGCTGGAGAGTCCGGTGCTGGCCCAGGCCTGGGAACAGGAGTTTGACCTACTGTGGGGGGATGGGCCAGGGGGCAACCCAGATAGTCGGTTTGGCTTGCAAAAGCCTTACCGTCCACCGGTGACGGTGTCCCTGCCCGGATCGGCGATCGCCCTACAGTTTTCCCCCACCTCGGCTACCCTGGCCTGGGCCGATAGCGTCAATGGGCTAATTGCCCGCACCCTGAGCCGGGCTCACCATAGCCTCAACCTGGCCCTGTTTGTCTTCTCCGATCAGGGCCTCAGCAATCAAATCCGGGCGGTAAGCCGGCGGGGGGTGTCGGTCAAGGCCTTGATTGATCCGGGCTTTGCCTACCGTAGCTACAGCGAAGCCCTGGATATGCTGGGGTTAGCCCTACCGGATCCGAACTGCCGGATGGAGGCCCAGAACCAACCCTGGCCCCAACCCCTCACCACGGTGGGCATCCCTACCCTGGCTCCAACGGACAAGTTGCACCATAAGTTTGCGGTGATCGACGGCGAAACCGTGGTGGTGGGCTCCCACAATTGGAGTCGGGCAGCCAACCAGACCAATGATGAAACCCTACTGGTGATTCGTAATCCTACGGTGGCGGCCCACTACCAGCGGGAGTTTGACCGCCTCTACGGCCAGGCCCAGGTGGGCATGACGCCAGAACTTCAGGCCGCGATGGTCAAACAGCGGGCCCGTTGCCAGCCCTAGTACTCTATCAACCTTAAAGTGACGGGTTGAGACCAGCAGGGGAGACGGGGGGATAGGGGGACGGGGAGAGATTTACTGCTCACTGAAATCTTGCTAGACCACTAGGGCCAAGTGGCGTAAATCAGGAGACCCCTGAAGAGGGGGTCAGAATTCAGAAGAAGGGAGTTAGTCCTGAGGATAA
>JAYKIM010000125.1:0-4651 GCA_035286245.1 Cyanobacteriota bacterium
TAACCATCCCCAACTGGCGGCGGCGGCGATCGCCGCTGTCCAGACCTACGGCAGCGGCAGCACCGGTTCCCCCCTGTTGACGGGCCACCGTCCCCTGCATCGCCAGCTAGAGCGTGCGATCGCTGAATTGAAGGGCACCGCCGATGCCCTGATCTTCAGCTCCGGCTACCTGGCTAATCTGGGCACCCTGGGGGCCCTGGTGGGTGGCCCCGACCTGGTACTGGCGGATCAGTATAACCACGCCAGCCTGAAGGCCGGTGCCCGGGTCAGCGGCGCCACCCACTACGACTACCGCCACGGCGATATGGCTCACCTGGAGACCCTGCTCAAAGCCCACCGCCACCGCCACCGCCGTTGCCTGATTACCAGTGACAGCGTCTTTAGCATGGATGGGGACCTCTGCCCCCTGGGGGAGATGCTGCCCCTGGCGGCGGCCTACGACGCCATGGTGCTGGTGGATGAGGCCCATGGCACGGGGGTGTTTGGCCCCCGGGGGGCCGGACTGGTGGAGCACCTGGGCTACAGCGGTTACCCCCTGGTGCAGATGGGCACCCTCAGCAAGGCCCTGGCCAGTTTGGGGGGCTACGTGGCGGCCCCCCAACCCCTGATCGACTTTCTCCGTAACCGGGCCTCGGGCTGGATTTACACCACCGCCCTCTCCCCCGCCGATACGGGGGCAGCCCTGGCGGCGGTCACCCTGGTACGGCAGGAACCGGAACGGCGGCAGCGGCTGTGGCAGCACGTGGCGGCCCTCAACCAGGGTCTCGATCAACTGCTGGACCAATCCGGGGGCAATCGGGTCAAACGGCTACCCTCCGCCTCTCCGATTATCTGCCTGGAGTACCCCTCGGCGGCGGCGGTACTAGCCGCCAGTCAGCAACTCGAGGGCCTGGGGCTGTGGCTGGCGGCGGTGCGCCCCCCCACCGTTCCCACCAGTCGCCTGCGCCTCACCCTGATGGCCACCCACCAGAGCCAACACCTGGATCGGCTGCTGGCGGGCCTAGCCCAGCTGCTGTAACCCTGCACCCGCCTGGTGGTTCCCTAGGGTCCACGTCCAGCGGCCCCCAGAGCGGCCCAGGCTCGGGTGGAGCAGGCGGCGGCGGATAGATCTTGAACCTTCCACCAGCGAATACCGCCGGGCCCAATTTCCTCCAGATCGGTGGGGTTAAAGGTCTGGGGTTTGGAGGTCAGCCGACATTGATATACCAAATTAACGGTATGGAGTTGGCCCTGGGCCTCGGGGTAAAAGCCTTCCACCACCGTCAATAGCCGTTCCACCCGAAAGTCCTGGAGACCGGTTTCCTCCGCCACCTCCCGCCGGAGCCCGGAGATCAGGTGTTCCTCCGCCTCTAGCCCACCCCCCGGCAGGTCCCAACAGTTGGGCTCGGGGGGCGTGACTTGATGCAACAGCAGCACCTCATCCCCCTCCAAAAAGAGGGCCACAACGGTTAGACGGAGTCGGGTTGTCGGCACAAATAAAACCCTATCGCGATAGCAGTGGCCAGCCCAGTTGGTTAGGACAAAACTGCCACGGCATTAACTAAGGGCTCAGATCCAGAGCTTGGTTCAGGGCCCTGAACTACATAGCTACGGCTATTTAGAATAGCACCTCCACGCAGAAACTCTCCCGGACAGCCTTATTCCAGGCTTAAATAAACAACCAACTGTTATTAATCAGTTCATAAACAGGGTGGATTACTGTCTAGAACGTTGTTGAGCCTAGAAAAATAATGTGGAGTCGCTGACCTAGGGTAAGGTCTGAGTTTGTTGTCGATTTATCTACGGCCTGAGCCTATTGCTATCACCGTGGCTAGTAGCCAGGGGGTTGTGTACAACGACTTCACTTTCGGCTTGGCGACAGAATTTTGACAGCAATGCTTTGACTTAAGTGTTCCTTCCGAAACCATAGCTTGATAAGAATTAATCATTTCCCCTTATCTAATGGTTTTTCTAAGGTTTATTAACTCGACAGAGCTTGAGTTCAGCAGGTCAGAAATTAAATCCGATTTTCCCTGACTAGAGTCCACTTTTTGTTCTTAAGCAGTGCCCATTTCTCTCCGCAGGATTTAGGAATTCTATGAATTATTCAAGCTCGAGTCGCCGTGGTTTTCTGGGATACTCCCTGGCCTTTGGTTCCGGTATCCTGCTGGCCCAGTTGGGTTCCTGCTCCTCCAAGCCCGGTGGGGAGACCTCTAAATCCGGTGGCTTAACCCTGGAGGACTGGCCCAAGCCCGCCAATGTCGAACAGGCCAGGGAACAGGTGAAGGAGTTTGTCACCTACGGGATGCCCGATGACTGGGCCAACTACGGCGAGGTGCGCAAGAAGTTTGCTGAAAAGTATGGCTTTGAGTTCCAGCACCAGGACACCGACATGTCCTCCATGGAGGAAATCACTAAGTTTGACGCCGAGAAAGCTAATCCCCAGTCGATGATGGGGGATATTGGCATGCTCTACGGTCCCCTGGCGGAGCAGCAAGGGGTGGTGCCCAACTATCTGCCGGACAATGCCGCCGTCCTCCCCACCGGCTTTAAGGCCGCCAGCGGCGGTTGGGTGGCCACCTTTGTAGGGGTGCCGGCCATTGTGGTCAACACCGATGTGATTAAAACCGTGCCCCGCACTTGGGCGGATCTGGCCAAGCCTGAATATGCGGGTAAGGTTGGGGCCATCGACCCCACCAAGAGCGGCACAGCCGCCACCACCTTCCTCTCCTGGGTATACGCCAACGGTGGCGATGAGTCCAACATGGCTCCAGGGGTAGAGATGGCCAAGAAAATTGTCGCCAACTTCGCTGCGGCGGAGGGCAATGCCCAAACCCTGGAAAAGGGTGAGGTGCCTATTCAAATTAAGTACGACTACAACTGCAAGGCGGCGGCGGTTAAGGTGCAGGAAAAGGGGATTAAGTCAGAGGTGATCATTCCCGGGGTATCGATCTATGCCCCCTCGGCGTTGATGCTGAATAAGTACCACGTCAACAAAATGGATGCCGCTAAGCTATTTATGGAGTACGTACTCAGCGACGAGGGCCAGGAGATCTTTGCCAAGTTTGGGGCCCGCCCCATCCGCTATGTGCTGGGGGATCTGAAGCTGTCCGAAACCGCTAAGGCCAACTGGTTGCCAGATAGCCAGTACAGCCAGGTGCAGCAGGTCAAGGACTGGAGCAAGGTCGATCCGGAAACCCTGGGCAAATTCTGGACCGATCAGGTGATCGGGGGTTAGGCCCATGGGGCAGGTACTCTCACCGGGGAGAACTCTATCCCAGCCGGGAGGGCCCTCCCGGCACCAGTCCCTCATCAGGTGGCTGGTAAACTGGCTGCCCGCCCTACCGATGCTGGTGCTGGCCTACGGGCTCCTGGTGACTCCGGTACTGGCCCTGCTGGTGCAAAGCTTTCAGGGAGATGACGGCCACTTTACCCTGGCCAATTGGGTTGAGGTGCTGACCAGTCGCGGCGATCGCCGGGCCATTCTCACCTCCCTGCTATTGGGCACTGTGTCCGCCACCAGCGCCCTGCTGGTGGGGGCGCCCATCGCCTGGTGGATCTCCCAGTTGCTACCCCGGGGGCGGTCCCTGTGGTTATCCCTACTCAATACCGCTACCAATTTCAGTGGCATTGGTTTGGCCTTTGGCTTTGTGGCGATTTTGGGCAACTACGGCATGGTCACCCTGGCCTTTCGGGATCTGGGGTTGCCCCTGACGCCCCCGGCCCCCAATACCTTCTGGGGCCTGGCCCTGGCCTACAGCTACACCAATATCCCCCTGTTCATCCTGCTCACCATACCCGGCATGGCCATGCTGCGGCAGGAGTGGTGGGAGGCGGCCCAAACCTGTGGCGCCACCCAAATCCGGTTCTGGCGGGGGATCGGCCTACCGATTCTGGCCCCCTTTTTGGGGGCGGGGTGGTTACTGGTCTTCACCTGGTCCATTGGCCTCTACGGCATTCCCTTCGCCCTGGCGGGGAACGGGGCCACCCGCAAGGTGTCCCTGATCACCCTGGTGATCGGCGATAGCCTGCAGGGCAGTATTTCTGGCCAGGGGGAGGCGGCGGTACTGGCCATTGTCCTGCTGCTGCTGGCGGTGATCTCCCTACTCACCTACCGCTGGATGCTGGGGAGGGCCGCCCGATGGTTTTAGGTCGGCGCTTTTTGCCATCCTTCGCTCGCCTCCTGCTGATGGCTTCCCTGGTGATCTACCTGCTGCTGCCGATCGGAGCGGTGCTGCTCTACGCCTTCTCCACCCGCTGGACCAATCACATTTTGCCCGATGGCTATACCGCCCGCCATTGGCTACAGGCCCTGGCGGACCCCCGCCTGGTGGCGGTGATGCTGCGGACCCTGGGGCTGGCCCTGCTGGTTACCCTGTTGGATATCCTGCTGATCGTCCCAGCCATTTACTGGCAGTGGATCCACAATCCCAAAATCCGTCCCCACCTGGAGTTGACCGCCGCCATTCCCTTTGTGCTGCCCTACGTGGTGATCGCCTTTGGCATTCTCACCCTCAGCGGCCAGTTTATCCCAAGTGCCCTGGGAACGGTGTGGCTGTTGGCCCTGGGCCATGGGGCGATCGCCTTTCCCTTTTTCTACTGGGCGGTGGATAACGCCATGGCCGCCGCCGATGTGGCCCTGCTCAACGAGGTGGCCAAAACCTGTGGCGCC
>JAYKIM010000126.1:0-6421 GCA_035286245.1 Cyanobacteriota bacterium
GGGTGAGACTGCCGCGCTGCTTCAGGCCAGCGTTATAATCAGACCAGTTGCGGACTCGGTACGGCATAGGCGTCAGGTTTTAGGTGGTACTTCAACTTTACGCTATACCTGTACCCCGTCCGTGACATCCTATTCATGCAACAACGCCGTGTGAAGCTTAGATAGCCAGGTACTGGGAGGTTTTAGGACTCAGCACCGCCACGGTAGCTCCTGACTCCTGGGTTCTGACGCTTGCCTTTCCCTGAAGGGTTGGCAAACTTACGGCCCTGAATATCAGGGTTGAGCAGATCAACAGTTCTAATTCTTTGACCATTTCTTCCCTCGCCTCCATAGGGATGTGATCTGGGGGAACAGTTTTAATCCTTGAGCTTGATTAAACTGCTCTTGCTATAGGGGGTAATCCTATAACATCATTGCAGTGTTGCTGTTCTCTCTCTGCCAAGTCCATGAGTTCAACCCTACACCCCTCCGGCGATCTTCTCCCTAAGGCCTATGGCGATGGTCTGGATCTGTCCGATCCCCTGTCGGCTTCCTCGACCCAAGACCTATTGCTACGTCACCGTCTACGGGTGGTAGAGGATGTTTGGGAAAGCGTGCTAGACCACGCCTGTGGTCCAGAGTTACTGCGGCTGTTGCGGCTGTTACGGCAGATGTGCTCCCCCGAGGGGCAGGCCCCGACCACCGACGAAGCCAGGGTCAAGGCCGTCGTAGACGTGGTGGAGGCCCTGGATCTGGAGGATGCCATTCGAGCCTCCCGGGCCTTTGCCCTCTATTTTCAGTTAATCAACATTGTTGAACAGCACTACGAACAGCGGGGACAGCAACAACAGTATCGAGCCGCCTATCAAACCTCTGAACTGGCTCAGCAGGGTCGCATGACCGGTGCAAATCCTTTGACAATCACCCTGGGGCAATCCGAAAACGAATCGGGTCAAAGTTTTCAGGCTAACCTTCTGCATCGCAGTGTAGGGGACTTTGGTAGCCTCCGCCAGGAGGCTGGTACTTTTCATTGGCTCTTTCCTACCCTAAAACGGCTAAATGTGCCCCCGCAGATTATCCAAAACTTGATTGATCAGTTGGATGTACGGTTAGTCTTTACGGCCCATCCTACGGAAATTGTGCGCCACACCATTCGGGATAAGCAGCGCCGCATTGCCAAGATTCTGCGTCAGATGGATCAGGCCGAAGAGAGTGCTCGCACCCTGGGGCTGGCCTCCTCCTGGGAGATTGAAGACCTTAAGGCTCAGCTGATGGAGGAAATCCGCCTATGGTGGCGGACCGATGAGCTCCATCAATTTAAGCCCTCCGTATTGGATGAGGTGGACTATACCCTGCACTACTTCCAGGTGGTGCTATTTGATACCTTGCCCCAACTCTATCAACGCTTTGAGCGGGCGATCGCCACCACCTTTCCAGAACTGGACCCGCCTCGCCATCGGTTCTGCCGGTTTGGCTCCTGGGTGGGCGCTGATCGGGACGGCAACCCCTCGGTAACCCCGGAGGTGACCTGGAAAACCGCCTGCTATCAGCGCAACCTGGTGCTGGGCAAGTACATCAACTCCATCGACCGCCTCACCGAGTTGCTGAGTCTCTCCCTCCACTGGAGCGAAGTCCTGCCGGAGCTGCTGGAGTCCCTGGAGCAGGATCAGGTGAAAATGCCGGAAATCTACGATGAGCTGGCGATCCGCTATCGCCAAGAGCCCTATCGGTTAAAGCTGGCCTACCTGAAGCAACGCCTGCACCATACCCGCGATCGCAGCCTTAGACTCTACCAGGGCGATGCCCTCACCGAAAGCTTTAAAGATGTCCCCCCCGCTTCGGTCTACGGCGGTGGCCAGGAGTTCCTGGCGGAGTTGCAGCTGATTCAACGGAACCTGGAGGCCACAGGACTCCACTGCCAGGAGCTGGATACCCTGATTTGTCAGGTGCAAATTTTTGGCTTTAACCTGGCCCAGCTAGACCTGCGCCAGGAAAGCTCACGCCACTCCGACGCCCTGGAGGAGATCACCGGGTACCTGCAGGTGCTGCCCCGGCCCTATAACCAGCTATCGGAGGCGGAGAAAACCGCCTGGTTAGTGGCGGAACTCAAAACCCGCCGTCCCCTGATTCCCGCCGAGTTGCCCTTCTCAGAGACAACCCGGGAAACTGTGGCCACCCTACGTATGGTGCGACAGCTACATCAGGAATTTGGCCCGGACATTTGCTTTAGCTACGTAATCAGCATGAGCCATCACCTCAGCGATCTGTTGGAGGTGCTGTTGCTGGCCAAGGAAGCGGGGCTCTACGACCCGGTCAGCGGCCTGGCGAGTATTCAGCCAGTGCCCCTGTTTGAGACCGTGGAAGACCTGCAGCGGGCCCCTGCGGTGATGCAGGAGCTGTTTGACCTACCCTTCTACCTGGAGCTTCTCAAGGGCCAGGCTAACCAATTCGCCACCGATACCAGCCCCGGAGCCCGGATCATACCCCTGCAGGAGGTGATGCTGGGCTACTCCGACAGCAATAAGGACTCTGGCTTTCTCAGTAGTAATTGGGAAATTCACAAAGCCCAGCAGGCCCTGCAGTCCACCGCCGATCGCTTCGGCGTCGCCCTGCGGATCTTCCATGGTCGGGGCGGGTCCGTCGGTCGCGGGGGTGGCCCGGCCTACGAGGCAATTCTGGCCCAACCCGGGCGCAGCATTAAGGGTCGGATTAAAATTACCGAGCAGGGGGAGGTACTGGCCTCCAAGTACAACCTGGCGGACCTGGCCCTCTACAACCTGGAAACCGTCACCTCTGCGGTGTTACAGGCCAGTATTCTAGGCAATAGCTTTGACGACATCCAACCCTGGAACGAAACCATGGAGGAACTGGCGGCCCGCTCCCGTCGCCACTACCGCCAGCTGATCTATGAACAACCCGACCTGGTGGACTTCTTCCATCAGGTCACCCCCATCCAGGAAATTAGCCAACTGCAAATCAGTTCCCGACCCTCCCGCCGCGGCGGCCGTAAGGACCTGAGCAGCCTGCGGGCCATTCCCTGGGTGTTTAGCTGGACCCAAGCCCGCTTCCTGCTGCCCTCCTGGTATGGGGTGGGCACGGCCCTGGAGGAGTTTTTGCAGGAGGAGCCGGAGCAACACCTGAAGCTACTGCGCTACTTTTACCACAAGTGGTCCTTTTTCAAAATGGTGATCTCCAAGGCGGAAATGACCCTGGCTAAGGTGGATTTGCAGATCGCCGAACACTACATGCGGGAGTTGACCAACCCCGACGACCTGGAACGGTTTTCCCATTTGTTTAACGCCATTTCCCAGGAGTTTTACCTGACCCGCGATAAGGTTCTCCAGATCACCGGCCACGAACGGCTGCTGGATGGGTCGCCGGATCTGCAGCGATCGGTTTACCTGCGCAATGGCACCATTGTTCCCCTCGGGTTTCTGCAGGTGGCGCTGCTAAAACGGCTCCGCCAGTACAAAGATCAGGCCGCCACCGGGATTGTCCGGTCCCGTTATAGCCAGAGTGAACTGCTGCGGGGGGCGTTGTTGACCATCAATGGCATCGCCGCTGGCATGCGCAATACCGGTTGATGAAGGGCGTCACCCCAACCTGGGCGGGGTGGGGTAGCCAGGGCATGGTCTAGCGATAGTTGAGCTCGCCCCTGGATTGGCCACCGACGATCGCCGGTTCAATGGCAAAGTCTTCCGCCACCAGGCGGGCGGCCATCTTGGCGGACATCATCACGCTAGGGGTGCCGGCCCCGGGCTGGGTGCCGGCACCCACCAGGTAGAGGTTGGCAATGTCTTCGCTGCGGTTGTGGGGCCGGAAAAAGGCCGACTGCACCAGCAGGGGTTCGGGGCCAAAGGCGTTACCCAGGTAGGAGCTGAGGTGCTCTTCAAAGTAATCGGGGGTGATGTAGCTGTGGCAGACCAGACGCTGCTTCAGGTCGGGCAGGTAGCCGCGCTCCTCCAGGAAGGTGAAGACGGTATCCACCAGGCGATCGCCCACCTGGGACCAATCCAGCCCCGAGCCATTGTGGGGCACCGGCAGCAGGGTATAGGCGGCATGGTGCCCCGGCGGCGCCAGGGAGGGGTCGGTGAGGGTGGGCAGGTGCAGGTACTGGGAAAAGTCCTTGGCTAAAACTTTGCGGCCAAAGATATCCCGCAGCAATTCCTCGTAGCGGGGCCCCAGAATAATGGTGTGGTGGCGAAGTTTTTCCGCCTCCTCCCCGTTGGCCCTGAAGCCGAAATAGATCACAAACAGGGACATAGATTGCTGGGTTAACTTGACCCGCAGGTTACTGTTCCAGAAGCGGTACTGGGGGTCGATCAGCTGGCGGTAGGTGTTGGCCCAGTCAGCATTGGACACCACCAGATCCGCCCCGAGCACCGTGCCATCCGCCAGGGTCACCCCGGTGGCAAGTTTCTGCTTACCCTGGCGACGGACATTAATCTGGGTGACCGGGGCATTGTAGAGCACCGTGCCCCCCAGGTCTTGAAACTTCTTGACAAACCCCTGCACCAGGGCCCCTGTGCCCCCCATGGCAAAGTGGATGCCCCAGGTCTTTTCCACGAAGTGGATCATGGCGTAGATGGCCGGCACCGACAGGGGGTTACCCCCCACCAGCAGGGTTTCAAAGCTAAACACCTGGCGCAGTTTGTCGCTCTTAAAGTAGCGACTGCTAAACCGAAACAGGTTGCGCACCGCGTCCAGCCGCAGCAGATCGGGAGCCACCTTCAGCATGTCGCCCATGGTGCCAAAGTGGGTATAGCCCAGCTCTAAAAAGCCCCGCTCAAAAATCGCCCGGGCCGCCTTCTCAAACTGGGCGTAGCCCTCTAAATCCCCCGGTTCCCCCAGGGCTTGAATTTGTTCGCGGGTGTGGTCGGGGTCGCCATCGTAGTCAAAGTAGCTGCCGTCGTCAAAATAAATACGGTAGAAGGGCAGGATCGGTACGATTTTGACGTAGCGGCTGGTGTGGGGCCCTCCGGATACGCCGCTGGTGATGCGCTTGCTCTCATCGACGATGGCGGCCGGAAAGTCGGGGCTGGTTAGGTCAGCACAGTCCTGCTCCAGGGCGAAAAGCTCCTCAATGAAGTGGGGCACCGTAATCACCGTTGGCCCCATGTCAAAGGTGAAACCCTCCTGATGGCGGACGTAGGCCCGCCCCCCAGGGGCGTCTAGCTTTTCCACCAGGGTGGTGTCAAAGCCCAGACTTTGCAGGCGAATGCCTATGGCTAGCCCGCCGATTCCTGCCCCGATGACGATCGCCTGCTTACGGCCCATATTGACTCCTGCCCTGAGCGCCAGGGCCTCTGTTACAAAGATTAACGTTTAATCATCTTACTATCGATCATCCCCAGCTTTTTGACCACCCGGTGAGTCTAGGGTGCCATTATGGGTTTGGGGACGGGGGTAGGGAACCCACCGCCTAACCTCCCCATGCTGTACCCAAAGGAACTCCATGCTTAGCCTGTGGGCCAAAACCAGCGGCACCTGGATCAATCTCCTCACCATCGTTTTTGGGACGGTCCTCGGCCTGACCCTACGGAAACGTCTGTCCCCGGCCACCGAGACCCTGATTACCCAGGCCTTAGGCCTGGTCACCATGACCCTCGGCGTGACCATGGCCCAAAGCCTCTCCCGGACCCAGGCGGGCCCCGTAGACGGTATCATCCTCGCCTTACTGGCCCTGGTGGTGGGGGGAGCGATGGGGGAATGGTGGCAACTGGAGGGCCGTCTCACCGCCCTCGGCGATGCTCTCAAGGCCCGACTGAAGGGGGGCGGTCAGTTTACCCAGGGATTTGTCTCCGCCAGCCTGCTGTTTTGTATTGGCCCCATGGCGATTTTGGGGAGCCTCAGCAATGGGCTGGCGGGGGACTCCACCCTGCTGACCCTGAAGGCCACCATGGACGGGTTAGCCTCCATTGCCTTGACCAGTAGCTACGGGGTGGGGGTGGGCTTCTCCGCCCTATCGGTACTGGCGGTGCAGGGTAGCCTGTCCCTGTTGGCCAGTGTCTCTGGTTGGGTGGTCGCCGACCCCGCCACCAATCCCTATATTTTGATCATCACCGGGGTGGGGGGCTTGATGATTTTGGCCCTGGGGCTAACCCTGCTAGAGGTGGTCCAGATCCGGCTGGCCTCCTTTTTACCCGCCCTGGGGCTAGCTCCCCTGGCGATCGCCCTGATCCACCGGCTGCAGCCCTAGCCGTTGCCTCAGCAGTTCCTACAACAGTCGGGAGAGTTCCTGGCGCTGCAGATGCGGCTGATCCGTCGGAGTCTCCCATGTTGCTTGTTTAGGAATCAGAGTTTACCCTGGCATCTTGCCATAGTCCAAGCTTTGGGGTTGCCCCCTCTAGGTCTAGCGGCCACTGTTTTGTTAAGACCTGCTATGGCCATACCACCATCCCACAAAAGCTAGGCTATGGTAGTAATAACCCTAGTCGAGCGG
>JAYKIM010000127.1:0-18871 GCA_035286245.1 Cyanobacteriota bacterium
TCCTCACTTAAATGGCGCAGATTCTTGATCCCCTCCCCTCTGGTAATGCTGACCCTATTCTTTGTTGCTATATGAATGCCACCAGCAAAATGCAGGTGGCCCGTATCACTAATATTACGGACTGGTATTTTGAACGAGTTGTCTTTCCAGGGCAACGGTTAATTTTTGAGGCCGTGCCTAAGGCCCTATTGGAGATTCATAGCGGTATGATGGCGAGCGCCATTATTTCTGACACGATCCCCTGTGAACGCCTGGCCATTAGTGAAGGTGATGCGGAGTTTCCGGTGGGCTTGATGGCAGGGAGTGGGGCGGATCGCAGCCAAGACCGGTCTGCGGTGATGACCGCCTATTGAGTTCAAGTTTGTCCCTTCTTCTCTATGATGACACCGCGGTAGAGTATAGTCTTGGCGATGGCCCTTGGCATTGACTGAGTCATGGGCATTGAGGTTGCTGAAGCTTCTGGCTTGCCCATATCCCACTGGATGGGGTTACCACTGTAACCTCTTCCTGAAGGCTTGATGGTGGAGTTCGCGGTTGAAACGGAGATGAGGGGGTAAAGGGATTTGGACCTACCGTCCTTTCTATGGTTGTGGCGGATTGCCGCCTGGTCAATGGGGTTCACGGTAACCGGTTATCTGCTCCTGGCTGTAACGGGCTTGGGGCATGTCTACTGGCGCAAGCACCTGGGTTACTCTGGAGGATGGCTGCGATCGCTCCATTTCTGTCTGGGCCTAGCCCTGGTGCTCTTGGTGCTGCTCCTGTTGGGGATTGGCATCGTGGGTACCCTGGGGGAATACGGTCACCTTGGCCACTCCATCCACCTGCCCCTGGGGTTGGCGGTGGTTGCCCTGGTGTTGACCTCCGCCTGGAGTGCCAGCCAGATTAGTGTGGAGCGACCCTGGGCCCGATCACTGCATCTTGCCCTCAATGGCGCCCTGGGGCTAATGTTGGCGGGGGTAGGCTGGTCTGGCTGGCAGGTTGTGCAAAAATACCTACCTTAGTTTTGGTGGGGGGCAGGGGTCAGGAGGGGGTGAGACTAAGGACGAGGGAAATGGAAAAACTGATTATTCAGGCTGGCGATCTCCAGGTGTTTCGTATCTCACCATTGATTCGGGGCAGTCTGTTGCTGCTGTACACGGCTCTGATGGTACCCCTACCGGTGATGGCCGGAGTGATCAAGGCCCGGGGTACCGATCTAGCCCTATCCCCCACCCTGCTGGCGGTGGCCATAGGCCTGGGGGGAGTACTGCTGTACGGAGCCTTGGCCCAGCGGGTGGAGGTGGATGGGGAGGGCATTAGCGTTGGCTATCCCCCCTGGATTAGCGGGCTATTCCGATCCCGCTGGCACCTGTCCTGGTCAGAGGTACAGGCCCTCAAGCCCCGATCAACCGGCCAGGGGGGCATTGTCTATTACTTTATAGGCCCAAATCAGCAAGCCTACCTGCTGCCGATGCGGGTGGCCGGGTTTAGTCGGCTGTTGCAGTGGGTAGAAACCCATACCGAGCTCGACACCCAGGACATCAAACCCCTGGCCCAGCCCTGGATGTACGGCGTACTGCTGCTGCTCACCCTGCTATTGTTGCTGGTGGATATCTGGACCGTGGCCACGGCCCTCTACCCCGGCGCCGGCTTACCAACCGCTGCTGGCTTCTGAGTTCTGACTGCTGATCCCTCTCCTTGCTAGAACCGCTCCACCTCTGCCCAGGTCTGACCGGAGTTAGCCGCTTCACCGCAGCTCCGGGGGCTGGGTAACAGCTTGGTGGGGTTAGCTAGCCCCTGGGGGTCAAAGGCCTGGCGTACCCAGGCCATGGTCTCCAGGTCGGCGGCGCTGAACATGGCGGGCATGTAGCAGCGTTTATCAGCACCGATGCCATGCTCACCAGAGATGCTGCCCCCCACCTGCACACAAAGCTTGAGGATGTCGCCCCCCAGGGCTTCCACCGCTTCCAGTTGGCCGGGAATAGCCTTGTTATAGAGAATCAGGGGATGGAGGTTGCCGTCCCCGGCGTGGAAGACATTGGCCACCCGGTAGCCGTAGCGTTCCCCCAGGGTGGCAATTTCCTGTAGCACGTAGGGTAGCTGGGTGCGGGGAATCACCCCGTCCTGGACGTAGTAGTCGGGGCTGAGTTTACCCATGGCGGCAAAGGCAGCCTTGCGGCCCTTCCAGAGGCGCAGGCGATCGTCGGCATCGGTGGCGACGGTGATGCTGCGGGCTCCATGCTGGCGGCAAAGCTGTTGGATCTGCTCACCGGTGGCCGCCACTTCTTCGGGTAAACCATCAATTTCAATCAGTAAAATGGCGGTGGCATCGCGGGGGTAGCAGGCGGTGGCCACCACGTCCTCCACCGCGTTGATGCTAAAGTTATCCATCATCTCCAGCCCCGCTGGGATAATGCCGGCACCGGTGATGGCCGCCACCGCCGCCCCCGCCGCCTCCACCGAGGTAAAGTCCGCCAGCAGCACCTGCACCGCCGCCGGGGTTTTCAGCAGCCGTAGGGTAATTTCCGTAGCGATCCCCAGGGTGCCCTCCGATCCCACAAATAGGCCGCAAAGGTCGTAGCCCGGCATCTCCGGCACCGCGCCCCCCAGTTCCACGATCTCTCCCTGGGGGGTGACCAGGGTGAGGCCCAGGACGTGATTGGTGGTGACACCATATTTCAGGCAGTGGACGCCGCCGGAGTTTTCCGCCACGTTGCCCCCCACCGAGCACACCGACTGGCTGGAGGGGTCGGGGGCGTAGTAGAAGCCCGCCCCACTGACCGCCTGGGTGACCCAGTTATTAATCACCCCGGGCTGCACCACCACCTGCTGGTTGTCCAGGTCGATGGCCAAAATCTGTCGCATGGTGGCGGTGACGATCAGCACCGAGTTTTCTAGGGGCAGGGCTCCCCCCGATAGGCCGGTACCCGCTCCCCGGGCCACAAAGGGGACGCCGAAGCGATCGCAGATCCGCACCGCCGCCGCCACTTGCTCGGTGGAGTTGGGTAACACTACCACCGCTGGCCGCTGCCGATAGCTGGTCAGGCCATCGCACTCGTAGACTAGCAACTCCTCCTTACGGCGAATCACCCGATCGGCACCGAGGGCGGTGACAAAGGCATCAATAATCGTGGACCAGGGATAGGACATGGGGAGGAGGCAAGGAGATACTATTAAAATTTTAGACCCCTAGCCTACGGCTATACTTTAACTTTGAGATCCGCTTCAGTGGCTGCTAAGTGAGAAGGTTGGGGCCCTGGACCCTAACCTCCACCCTGAAAAATTACTCCCCTTTCTCCTGTCCGCTACCCCCAACCTCAATCGTGCCTGTTCTTCCCTCCCAGTACAGCTTTCTACCGCGGTTCTTTCGCCTATCTCTGGCTAGCGTACTATCCAATATGATGGTGCCCCTAGCGGGTTTAGTTGACACCGCTTTTCTTGGCCATCTGGCGGATATTCGCCATCTGGCTGGGGTGATTTTAGCGTCTATTTTGTTTGACTACCTATACCGGGTCCTGAAGTTTCTCCGCACCAGCACCAACGCCCTCACCGCCCAGGCCAACGGTGAAGAGGATGCTCAAGCTGTCTTGCTAGCCGGATTACGCAGTGGGTTGATTGCCCTGGCCATCGGCCTGGCCATCATTCTGCTGCAATACCCCATCCAACAGCTCGGCTTTGCTGTCCTCAGTGGCAGCCAGGAGGTGGAATCCTCAGGGTTGGAGTATTTTTATGGACGAATATGGGGGGCTCCGGCTGTCCTGATTAATTTCGTCTTAATCGGCTGGTTCCTCGGCAGGGAAATGAACCAGGTGGTATTGCTGCTGGCGCTGATTGGCAATGGTGCCAATGTGCTGCTTGACTATCTAATGATTGTTCAATGGGGCTGGGCCAGTGCTGGGGCTGGGTTGGCCACGGCCCTCAGCCAGTACCTGGCCATGGTCACAGGCTTACTGATCGCGGCCCTGACCATTTCCTGGCCAGACCTCTGGTTAGCCCTACCCCAGTTGAGGGACAGGGCGGCCCTTCGGGAGGCGGTGGCCCTCAAGGGCAATTTACTGGTGAGGTTTTTGGTCCTGATCTCCACCTATGCCATCTTTACTAACCTGAGCTCCAGCCTGGGCACCATCACCCTGGCCCAGAATGGGTTACTTTTGCAGATTGCTCTGCTGAGTCAGTTCACTATTCAAGGGGTGGGCCTGACCACCCAAACCCTGACCGGCAACTTCAAGGCCAAAGGGGAAGTGGGGTTAATGTTGCCCCTCCTATCCGTTTCCCTGGCCACCACCCTACCCATTGCCCTGGGCTTTGCCGGGGTAACGGTGCTGTTTCCCCAGACGGTCTTTGGTCTGCTCACCAGCCATGGCGAGGTGAGCGCCCAAATTACGGACTATAGTTTTTGGCTAGTTCCCCTCCTGCAACTAACGGCGGTGGCATTTATGCTAGAAGGCTACTTTATCGGCATGAAGGAGGGTACCATCCTTCGTAACATGGTGTTGATAGCCTTTGCCCTGGGTTTTCTCCCCCTGGCTGTGGCCGCCACCTATCTGCACAGCAACCATTTATTGTGGCTTTCTCTATTGGGCTATATGGTTACCCTGGCAATTGGTTTGGGTACCCAGGTCCCAGGCTGCTTAGAGAACCTGAAACCAGTTCCCCTGGCGGAGGCGGGTGAGTAATTTACGGCAATCGCCCGGGCATTTTGGGATGACCGGGCTACTGGAGGTTTGCCCTGCCCACCTATGGCCTAGCCAAGGATCCATACCACCAAGAATAGGGTAACAATGAAGAGCAGGAAGTCCCCCATGGTGGGAGGTCCTCCCCGGGAGACATTGCGCTCCCATCGGCAATTCAGGCAAATATAATGGTGCTGCGTTCGGGTTACCACAGTCCGAAGGCCGCAGTGGGGGCACTCTAGACGATGGGGATCATCCTGGGGATATAGAATTTGCATGGTGGTCTCCTTGATGGTTCTTGGTTAGTGAGTCGAGAACCAGGCCATGGCGTTGCTTAATACTTGTGAGAATAGGCTGTGAAGGAGTGATTCCCCTACCCATCAACTGCGGAATTTTGCAGTATTCTCATAGGTGTCATTAGAACGACATGTCTGATGATGGGCGTCCAGGGAACTCTGCTTGCCGGCTGATTCCCTGATACGCCTATTTTTATTGTTAGCTGTTAATGCTATCTTGGGAAATCTTCCTGTGGCTTGGGTCGAGGTGGGGCCGCTGAGGTTTCTGGCAGAAAAAGCCCAGTTTCTGAGCACTTATGAACCGATAAGATTAGGCCAATCAGAGGTTCGTCAACTTTTTCGTAGTTACCTATACAGGTAATCCCTAGAATTTTTGGGATGGTTGACCCAGGGTGAAGGGGGGGCAATCCTCAGTTCTACCCAAAAAAGAAAAAGTCTGTGGGTTGCCGCTATGACCAGGGCTAAGGAAACTGGAGAAAAGGACAGCTGGCGCAGTTACCACCTTTACTACTATCTGTGTACCCAGTTTGCCCTCGCCTACAAGGGTAATGGTGCCCTTAATGATAAACAGACGGCCGAAAATTTAGGGAATGAAAACCTTCGGAAAATAGTTGGCGCCCTTTTTTCGCCGCCCGGGACGCCGGGGAAAGAGGCAGACTTGCCCAAGCGAATCACCACCGGCGAACTGGTCAAGATGCTCACCTACCTGCGACAGAACCCCAGCGCCGCTGCCAACGATGACGAGGCGCCCCTGCGGGTGCTGACTCCTGAGGATGTGATCACCGCTCTGGGCAAACTGGTGGAGTTGGCTCCAGAGGAGCGGAGTGCCCTGGGTCTAACAGCTGGAGATGGTGTTACCCTGCTCCAGCGATCGCTGGTGGTATTACAAACTACCGGTGGGCTGGACAACTATGAGATGCTGTTGAAAATTTACAAGGCGGCGATCGGTCTAGACTTTGGCCGGGCTGAAGTCCCCCTAGAAAACCTCAAGGATGTCGATAGCCTGATTGCAGAGGTGGTGCGGGACGCCTTACCCATGCTAGACACCTCTAAAACTAAAAATAAATCTAAACCTAGACTCAACGGGTATAACCAAACCCAGCCAACCCGAATCCAGGTGCTGACCCGTAAGGCTCAGCGTGAGATTCGTCGACTACTGGCCCGCAGCGGCAACCAGCAACTGGTTGGTAGCGGTGATGGTCTAGCCATGGTTAATGCCTACATTAAATATTACCTGCAACCCACCTTTGTCAGGAAGCTGACCCAAACCCTGGTTACCAACGAACAGTTGACTGACCAATTTCCCATCTACCTTAAACGAATTACCCTACTTCCAGTCGGTCCCTTACCCTTTGCCGATAAACAGTTTCTCGATCAACCCTTGGATAACGACAGGCAGGATGAAGGACCCTACCCGCCCCTCCTGAACTTGGATCTGCACCGTCTCCCCAAAAAACCAGCGGGTCAGAAACAACTGGCTTTCCAGGAGGAGCCTGGACCGATGGACTACGAATTAGCCTCCCAGGAAGCCACCCGGGTAATCTTAGAGTTTTACCTCAAGGTCCCCGAGGGCTACGAACCGATCATTGGCTTCGACTATTTGAGTAGCGAAGACCGGAGACGGATTGATTTTACCGTTAGCAGCACTGGCATCGGTGGTGCCTTGTCCCATGTGATTAAGGTCATCAATCGAGCCCTGCTCCACGATATTCCCTGCCTGGCGGACTACTTTCCCATGGCCCACGACGTTACCTCCACCCAGGTCATTGTTCGAGACAACGTCGCCTCCCCCGTCTGGGCCCATAATCTCGTTAAGCTCTGCCGTCGGGATACCCTGGGGGAAGCCCTGAAGGCTTTTCAACGGGAAGGCTTTAAGGAGTACGAGGAGTTCTCCTTTGCCGACCCCCTCGGCCAGGGGGATTACTGTGGCTTTGACTTTCTACTGTCCCAGGCCCAGGCCGCCCTACAATCTCGATTAGACGCCATCCGAAAAGCTGGCGTCAGACCGGAGGATTATATTACGCAGGTCTGCCAGCAGCAGGAACGGGCCCTGGCCATGGAGAAGGCCCGTAACTGTCTGCTCGGCTATCCCTTCTCATCCCTAGCAATGATTGGCCTGGTTCATAGTCGGTTGCTCCCTCCTCACCATCCCACCCAGCTAGCCACTGCCGACCCAGACATTTACTTTGAAGCCTATCTCACCATCATCGAAGCCCTGTTGGATGAGGGGGCCTATCGACGAGTCCTGGACTATCTGCGTTGCCTAACCACACTGGATCCCCTAGTTGAGCAAGGTCTAGAGGAAGTGCCTTCCCAGCATGAACCCCTGGCGGTGTTTTCCGGCACCCTGGTGATCCGTTATCTAATCTGCCTGGCCCATTATTATTATCTCTGCGACCCGGAGGATAAAGACTATTTACACGGTTGTCCCCAGGATGCTAACCGTCAAACCCTGGTGCAGGAAGCCTGGCAGATTTTAGAGAAGGCCCAACGCCACATTGATCTACGACTGCGTAAATACGTCGCCCTGAATGAGGTCTCCCAGGGAACCTTCCATCCCCACTACCTGTTAGCCGGGTCTTGTTTCTCAGGACCCAGTTACTGTTATTCTTCCCCTATCAAGTGCCCTACGATGAGGCAGGCAGTTATCTCCCTACCGACGAGTCCAGGTCTAAGTCAGCCCAACAACGCACGGAGGAGTCTATTCACTGGGGGCGGCTTTATTTAGCGGAAAAAGCCAGGCTCTACGCCGCCGCCAGTGGTGATAGCCAAACCTATGCCAGCTATGCCGCCATGCAGGCCTGGATCTACCTGATTGCTGGGTTCACCCTCAATCACGAGGCCCCGTCAGGGGGAGGCAGGAATTCTACCCACTTCAGGCGGATTTCCCCTAACAGCTACTTACAATGGGCTCGCCGATTGCGAGATCATGCCCTGATCACCTACGCAGAGGCTGGTCGTAGCGCCTACTACCAGATCAAGGAAAAAAGCGGTTTGCCCGACGATACCGTAGATACCTTTGGATTTTATGAAATTAGTAAAATCCCAGCTATTTTTGAGAAGACCAGAGGCAGTGAGGCTCCTCCCCCTGGGGGAGAGCAGAACTTCCTGGTGCTGGATATGGCATTGCTGTCGGTGGACCCGGCGGACCTACCCAAATTATCCCCCCCCCACCCAACCCGTAAAATTTATTTGTTTGGCACCCGGGCTTGCTATCTGTTTTTTATTCGGGGGCTGTGGATGTTGTGTAGTAATGTCAACCAGGAATTTGATCTAGATAATTCCTCCCCAGAGACCATCGACTGGTGCGCCAAGTTTAGCCATGCCTCCCGCTTACTCCACGTGGCCTGGACCATGGCGGAGGAGGGCGGTATGGTGCATAGTAGCAAGGACTCTCAAGACGGGTCCCGCCACTTTCACATTTCCCGCCCCTTTTCCGATACCCCTGGCTTACCGGTAGGGTTCTCCAACCGGGAAACCGATGCTATCCGCGATCTATACCCCCAGCGGATCGGAGAAATTGCCGATCTGGCCAAGGTTTTTGCCGTAGCGGGTATGGTTCTCCAGTTGTTCCTACCGCAGGCAAAGGTTGATCGTTCATCCCGGGCAATCGATATCGATCTGCTGCTCAATAGCCTCCACAGTTCCCATAACCTCACCCATTCCCCTCCCGAAAATCGCCGCACCCAACGGGCGCTGCTGAAGCAACAAAACCGCTATAATCTTCACCTGGAGAGCTACCTGGGGGAGGTTGCTCGCCGTCTGCGGCAATACAAAAGGGAAGCACTGACCCATAACTCAGTCATGGATACCCCCAGGGATATTCAACAACGGCGCGATCAGTTAGTGAAGCAACTGTTTTCCGCCTTGATGATCAAGTCGGGTAACAATGGGCCTGCATAGCCATCTCTCGCCTAGGGGCTGTCATGTTAGATTATGGGCTATAACGGTTTCATTGCTCAGGCTTCCTTTGTCCTTGGTCTACCAGTTGGTTTCTCTTTTTTAGAGCTGTCCCCATGGCCACCACCGCCACCTCCGAGGCCCCCAGGGCCAAGCCCCCCCAGTCAGACCCGCGTCACAAACGGCTGGACATGGCCATGAAACGCCATCAGTATCGTCCCGATGCCCTGATCGAAGTCCTCCATGTGGCTCAGGAGGTGTTTGGCTATCTGGAGGAGGAGGTGCTTACCCACGTTGCCCATGGACTTAAACTGCCCCTCAGCAAGGTCTACGGCGTCGCCACCTTTTACCATTTGTTTTCCCTCAAACCCAGTGGCGCCCATAGTTGCGTGGTGTGCATGGGCACCGCTTGCTACGTCAAGGGCAGTGGTCAGATCCTGGATGGTTTGCGGACGGAGCTGGGCATTGAGGCGGGGGAAACCACCGCCGATGGCCAGGTATCCCTGACGGTGGCCCGCTGTCTAGGGGCCTGCGGCATTGCCCCCGCCATCGTTTTAGATGGGGCGGTGTTGGGCAAGTTAGAGCCGGCGGCGGCGATCGCCCAGGTGCAGGCCCTGGGACACAACCCTGGTTTCTCCTGATTTTCTCCTTTCCCTTCCCGGCCATGGAACTCCAGACTCTCCACCAGATCGCCAGCACCGAACGGGCCCGACAAAGGCCTACCCGGATCCACTGCTGCACCTCCACCGGCTGTCGGACAGCGGGGGCCCTGGAGATCATTGACCACCTGCAGGGGGCGATCACCGAACACCACCTGCAGGACCGGGTGGAGGTGGTGGGGGTGGGTTGTATGGGCTTCTGTGGTCGGGGGCCTCTGGTGGAGGTGGCTCCCCAGGGGTTGCTCTACGAGGAGGTGCGGCCCCAGCAAGCGGCCAGCATTGTGGAGGCCATGGTGGGCGGTACGGCCCAACCCCTCCAGGGGGATACCCACCATCCCTTTTTTGCCCGCCAGTTGCCGGTGGTGCGGGAGTATAGCGGCAAGATCGATCCGGAGCGGATCGAGGAATATATCGCCGTCGGGGGCTACGAAGCCCTCCATCGGGCCCTCTACGACATGACCCCGGCCCAGGTGGTGGAGGAAATTTCCCGCAGTGGCCTGCGGGGGCGTGGCGGTGGCGGCTACCCCACCGGCTTGAAGTGGGCCACGGTGGCCAAGATGCCCGGCGATCAAAAGTATATTATCTGCAACGGCGATGAGGGGGACCCCGGCGCCTTTATGGACCGCAGTATTTTAGAGAGTGACCCCCACCAGGTGCTGGAGGGGATGGCGATCGCTGGTTATGCGGTGGGGGCCAACCACGGCTATATCTACGTGCGGGCGGAGTACCCCCTGGCCATTGATCGCCTACAGAAAGGGATGCAACAGGCCAAGAAGTACGGTCTACTGGGTAGTCAAATCTTCGACTCCCCCTTTGACTTCAAGATCGACATTCGGATTGGGGCGGGGGCCTTTGTCTGCGGCGAAGAGACTGCCCTGATCCAGTCCATTGAGGGAGGCCGGGGTAACCCGGTGCCGCGCCCCCCCTACCCGGCGGAACGGGGGTTGTACCGATGCCCCACCCTGATCAACAACGTCGAAACCCTGGCCAATATCACCGCCATTCTGCGTCGGGGGGCCGACTGGTATGCCAGCATCGGCACCGCCACCAGTAAGGGCACCAAAATCTTTGCCCTCACCGGCAAGGTGCGCAACAATGGCCTGATCGAAGTTCCCATGGGGATCACCCTGCGGGAAATCGTGGAGGAGATGGGGGGCGGGGTGCCCAACGGCGAGGTGAAGGCCATCCAAACCGGGGGGCCCTCCGGCGGCTGTATTCCCAAGCATCTACTGGATACCCCGGTGGACTACGACTCCCTGCGGGCGGTGGGCTCAATCATGGGGTCCGGCGGTATGGTGGTGATGGATCAAACCACCAGCATGGTGGAAATTGCCCGGTTTTACATGGACTTTTGTCGGGAGGAAACCTGCGGCAAGTGCGTTCCCTGT
Source organism: Cyanobacteriota bacterium (assembly GCA_035286245.1). Taxonomy (GTDB): domain Bacteria; phylum Cyanobacteriota; class Cyanobacteriia; order Phormidesmidales; family Phormidesmidaceae; genus Nodosilinea. The sequence continues at coordinate 10,896 of JAYKIM010000127.1, forward strand.
CGTACCGGTACCGTGCAGCTCTACCTTTTGTTGACCAAACTTCTGGAGGGCCAGGCCAGTGCCGCCGATCTGGCCCAGCTGGAGGCCCTCTGCGCCCTGGTGCGGGACACCAGCCTCTGCGGTCTGGGCCAAACCGCCCCCAACCCCGTGCTCAGTACCCTCCAATACTTCCGGGAGGAGTACGAGGCCCTGCTGGTGCCACCGGCCTACCTTAACGGTCCAGGTCTGCCCCAGGAGGTGAAGTGATCATGTCCCGACGTCCCCGCCGGTTAGCCGGTCAGCCAGGGGGCTGGAGTCCAGCGACCAAGGAGCCCAACCATGTCCGTTAGAACCCTCAACATTGATCAGCAAGCCCTCGCCGTAGAGGCCGGCACCAGCATTATCCAGGCGGCCCAGCAGGCCGGGGTGCGGATTCCCCAGCTTTGCCACCTGGAGGGGTTAACCCCCGTGGGGGCCTGCCGTCTCTGCCTGGTGGAGGTGGAGGGTATGAATAAGCTGCTGCCCGCCTGTGTGACCGAGGTCTGGGAGGGCATGGTGATCCATACCCAAACCGCCAGGCTGCAGGAGTATCGCCGCATGACGGTGGAGTTGATCTTTGCCGAGGGTAACCATGTCTGCGCTGTCTGCGTCGCCAATGGCAACTGCGAATTGCAGGATGTGGCTGTTGAGGTGGGTATGGATCACAGCCGTTTCCCCTACCGCTTCCCCGATCGCCCCGTGGATTTGTCCCACCCCCTGTTTGGCATTGACCACAACCGATGCATCCTCTGTACCCGCTGTGTGAGGGTCTGTGATGAAATCGAGGGGGCCCATGTTTGGGATGTGGCCCAGCGGGGTCCTGACTGTTACATTGTCTCAGGGCTCAACCAGCCCTGGGGGGAGGTGGAGTCCTGCACCTCCTGCGGTAAATGTGTTGACGCCTGCCCCACCGGCGCCATCTTCAAGCAGGGCAGCACCATCGGCGAAAAGGCCGCCGATACCGCCAAGCTAGCCTTCCTATCCACTGCCCGGGAGAAACACCAATGGACAAGATAAGATTTGCCACGGTTTGGTTGGCCGGCTGCTCCGGCTGCCACATGTCCTTCCTAGACCTGGATGAGTTTTTGATTGACCTGGCCGATTTGGTGGAGGTGGTCTATAGCCCGGTGGCCTGCGATTTGAAGCATTACCCCGAACAGGTGGATGTGTGCCTGGTGGAGGGGGCGATCGCCAACGAGGATAACCTGGAACTGATTTACCAGGTGCGGCGCCACACCAAGTTGCTGATTTCCTTTGGCGACTGTGCCGTCACCGCCAATGTGCCGGCCATGCGTAATATGCTGGGTAACAGCGCCGAGGGCGTTCTAGAGCGGGGCTATCTGGAGTTAGCTGACGAACATCCCCAACTCCCCCATGCCCCCGGCATTGTGCCCGACCTATTGGAGCGGGTGACCCCGGTGCATGAAGTGGTACCGGTGGATATTTTCATGCCCGGTTGCCCCCCCTCTGCTGATCGCATCCGGGCCACCCTGGAACCCCTGCTGCAGGGGCAAACCCCCACCATGGCCGGTCGCGCCATGATTAAGTTTGGTTAATGAGCAGGGGTTCACGTAGACTAGGTTACTGGTTAACTTACCTGAGGAGGAACTTACCTATGAGTGTAGACAGCACAAAGTTTAACGAGGAACTGCAAGCGGCGATCGACTACGCCCACCAGGTCACCGCCGAAAAGGGGGAAACCTCCCCCGAAGCAGCCGCCGCCTGGGATGTGGTGGAGGAAATGCGGGCGGAAGTCTCCCACCAACACCAGGGACCGAAGAAAACGGACTTTGATCGGTACCTGGAAAACAACCCCGAGGCGATCGAAGGCCTGGTGTACGACACCTAACTTGGAGACGGGGTGACGGGGTGACCCAAGATCTCACAGATCTCCTAGTCCCCCACTCCCACCTCCCTGGAGCGCAACCATGGCTAAAACCGTAGTGATCGACCCGGTGACCCGCATCGAGGGGCACGCCAAAATTTCCCTGTTTCTCGACGATGCCGGGGAGGTGAGAGATGCTCGCTTCCACGTGGTGGAGTACCGGGGGTTTGAAAAGTTCTGTGAGGGCCGGCCCTACACCGAGATGGCGGGCATCACCGCTCGCATCTGCGGCATTTGCCCGGTCAGTCACCTGATCTGCTCCGCCAAGACTGGCGATAAAATTCTGGCGGTTAACATCCCCGCCGCCGCCGCCAAGCTACGGCGGCTGATGAACCTGGGCCAGTTAACCCAGTCCCACGCCCTCTCCTTCTTCCACCTGAGTAGCCCCGACTTTCTCCTGGGTTGGGATAGTGACCCGGCCAAGCGCAATGTCTTTGGCCTGATTGCCGCCGACCCAGACCTGGCCCGGGCCGGTATTCGCCTGCGCCAGTTTGGTCAGCGGGTGATCGAAATCCTCGGCGGTCGCAAGATCCATGCCGCCTGGACCGTACCCGGCGGCGTCCGCGAGCCCCTCAGTGAGGCGGGGCGAGCCTGGATGGTGGAGCGCCTGCCGGAGTGCTTTGGCACCATCCGCCGGGCCCTGGATATCTTCAAGGGGCTGATCGGGGGCCCGATGCGGGAGGAGGTGGGGATCTTTGGCGAGTTCCCCTCCCTGTTCATGGGGCTGGTCAGCCCTGATGGTCTGTGGGAGCACTACGATGGTCACCTGCGCTTCTCCGACAGCCAGGGCAACATCGTTGCCGATCGCCTCCGGGAGGATGATTACCAAAGCTTTCTCGGTGAGGCGGTGGAACCCTGGTCCTACCTGAAGTTTCCCTACTACAAACCCCTGGGCTACCCCGCCGGTATTTACCGGGTGGGGCCCCTGGCCCGGCTGAACGTCTGCGATCGCATCGGCACCCCAGCGGCGGATGCCGAGCTCCAGGCCCTGCGGGACTATGCCGGTGGGGTGCCCACCTCCTCCTTCCTCTACCACTACGCCCGCCTGGTGGAAATCCTCGCCTGCCTGGAGCACATCCAATTACTTCTGGAGGATCCGGAAATCCTGTCCCCCCGGGTCAGGGCCCAGGCGGGGGTGAACGCCCTGGAGGCGGTGGGGGTGAGCGAAGCCCCCCGGGGTACCCTGTTCCACCACTACCGGGTGGATGATAACGGCCTGGTGCAGAAGGTAAACTTGATTATTGCCACCGGCCAAAACAACCTGGCCATGAACAAGACCATCACCCAGATTGCCAAACACTACATCCACGGGGAGGAGATTCCCGAAGGCTTCCTTAACCGGGTAGAGGCGGGGATTCGCTGTTACGACCCCTGTCTCTCCTGCTCCACCCACGCCGCCGGTCAAATGCCCCTGCAGGTGCAACTGGTGACGGCCCAGGGGCAGGTGATCCGGGAGGTTTATCGAGGGTAGGCGCAGGGCAACGGGCGCAAGGCGACAGGCACGAGGCAACGGGCGCAGGGGAACAACTAACTTACGTCTCCTGGCTTCTGACCACTGAGGTTTATGCCCCCAGGGATGAATTCTCTTCTTCTGGGTCCGCCCAGGTAGCCGCTCCCCGTAGGGTCTCCGGAATGGTCTGGGAGTGGGGAAATTCCAGTAGGGTTTCGTGGTACCCCAGGTAGCCAGCCTCGGCAAAGCGGAGCAACATCCGTTCCAGGGCGGGCCATACGATCGCTGCAAATTCCCAGTCCTGGTTGAGGTGGGCTCGGTCAGCAATGGAGCGCAGGGCCCAAAAATAATTGTTGCGCACCACGGAACCGGACTTTTTATAGTGGGGTACATCCGCCTGGTGCAGGTAGAGGATATCGTGGTCAATTCTGGCACGCATGGACTGAGCTCTGATCAGGGGAAGGAGGGCGGCCAATGCTATATGATCGGCAGGGGGTGTTTCCCAGTCTATCTCTACCGGTGGCTATGGTTAGCGCGGTTTGTTTGCAAAATGTCCATAAGGTCTATAATGGCGCCCTGGTGGTGAACGACCTCTCCCTGTCGATTGAGGCGGGGGAGGTGTTTGGCCTGCTGGGGCCCAATGGTGCGGGGAAATCCACCACCATTCGCATGCTCACCACCCTCACCCAGCCCAGCCAGGGAAATATTGTGGTGGCCGGTTACGATGTCAACCGCCAACAACTGGAGGTGCGGCGTCAGATCGGGGTGGTGTTGCAACAAACCAGCGTCGATGGTGACCTGACCGTCTGGGAAAATATGGAGTTCCATGGCCGCATGCATCATCTCTCGGCGGGGGAGCGGCGTCAGGAGATCGACACCTGGCTGGACTACGTGGAGCTGGCCGATCGCCGGGAAGACAAGGTTAAGACCCTCTCCGGCGGCATGAAGCGCCGGCTGCAGATTGCCCGGGCCCTGCTCCATAACCCCCAAATTCTCTTTTTAGATGAACCCACCGTGGGCCTTGACCCCCAAACGCGGCGACGGCTTTGGGAAATCATCCAGCGACTCAACCAGCAGGGCATGACCATGCTGCTGACCACCCACTACATGGAGGAGGTGGAGTACCTCTGCCACCGCATTGGCATCCTGGACCAGGGTAAGCTGATTGAAATGGGCACCCTTGATCAATTGCGCCAGCGCCACGGCGAAGGCATCGTCATGAGCCAACGGGGCGATCGCTGGGACTACCAGTTCTTCCCCACCCTGGCGGAGGCCAACCACTACCTGGAGGCCCAACCGGATAAAACCGGCATGATGGTGCGGCCCTCTAACTTGGAGGATATTTTTGTGGAGTTAACCGGTCGCAATTTGGACTAGTACTGCGGAGGGCAGGGATAAGGAGTTAGAAGGCAGGGGACAGAACTCAGTTTCTCCCCCTCTCCCTCTGCCCTAGAAATCAAAATCTCCGCTACCCTGGGACAGGGTTTATCGTAGAAGTGCCCATGTCCAGCTTAGCCACCACCATCGAGGCCATCCTGTACCTGAAGGGACAGCCCCTCACCCTTGCCAAACTGGCGGAATTGGCCCGCAGCGATCGCCCCACCATCGAGGCGGGTCTAATCGAGTTGATGGATGACTATGCCCACCGCGATGGTGCTCTGGAAATCGTCGAAACCCTGGAGGGCTACTCCCTACAACTGAAGGAACGCTATCGTTTTCTGGTGGATATGCTGATTCCCCTGGATCTGGGGGTGGGGGCCCTGCGTACCCTGGCGGCGATCGCCCTGAAGGGGCCCCTCAGCCAGACCGATCTGGTGGACCTGCGCGGTTCCGGAGCCTACCAGCACGTACAGGAGTTAATTAGTCAGGGGTTTGTGCGTAAGCGCCGCCCGGCAGAGGGGCGATCGCCCATGGTCCAGGTGACGGATAAGTTTTACCAACACTTTGAAATTGATCAACTACCGAAGTTACGGCCTAAAGCCACTTCCCCAGCCCCACCCAGTGACGGGGAGGAGGAGGAGGAGGGGGGCCAGACGGAGAATGGGGGTGAGACCTAACCCCTATTTTATAAATTGTTACGCTATTATCGACTATACGGATAGATACCCATCAGGGAAAGGGCAGTATTTGCTACAGCGAGATGATTAAACTCATCGGTAGCCTTATGCTTAACCTAGACCTGGATTCTCACCAGAGGTTTCTAAGTTTCTATGGCATTTAACCCTGAAGACGGTGAATTCATTACCCTATCAATGGATACGGACCACTCCAATGAGTTGTTGAAGTATCTCCAGCATCAGTCCCCAGAGGTGCTTAGCCGGGTGGCTCAGTCGGTGAGCAGCGAAATTAAGCAGATTATCTCCCACAACGTTCAGGGGCTGGTCGGGGTTTTACCCGGCGATAGCTTTAACGTTCAAGTCACCACTGATCGGGATAACCTGGCTGGGCTGCTGGCCTCCGCCATGATGACCGGTTATTTCCTTCGCCAGATGGAACAACGCATGGAACTGGAGCACAACCTGTTTGGCTCCTTCCTGGCCAGCGACGGTCCTGACTCTGAGGTTTAGGCCTCCCTAACAGCCTTTCTCCGGGCAGTCACGATCTTGACAGGGCCCCGGCTACACCTGTTATATTACGAAAGCAACATCAATGGGGTGTCGCCAAGCGGTAAGGCAGCGGGTTTTGGTCCCGCCATTCCTAGGTTCGAATCCTAGCACCCCAGTTGAGATTAATATTACTTAAATTTTGGACTGATCAGGTTTCCGTAGATCTGAATTTCTATTTTGTTTAACCTCCAGTCTTCTCCCTAGGCATTTCTGTGGGTTGCTCCAGCGTGGTGAAGTTCCAGGCCATTGCCCAGGGGTTAAAGGTTGCTTCCACCCATAGTTCTGGGTTTGACCTGAAGGTGAATCACGGCTCTCAACTCAGGGCGTTCTAATCGCTACTGAATTCTGACTCACCTTTTTTTAATGACGATGCACATGGAACACCGAGGCTTGATCCGTGGGCATCAGCAGAATTTCGCTAAGGTTCACATGGGCGGGCCGACTGATGGCGAAGCCAATCACCTCTGCCACATCGACGGCGGTGAGGGGGGTGGTGCCCTGGTAAACCGCCTGGGCCCGATCGCGATCGCCATGGAACCGCACTTCGCTAAACTCCGTTTCCACCAGACCAGGTTCAATGTTGGTCACCCGCACCGGTGTGCCTAGCAGGTCAATCTTAAGCCCCTCGGAGAGCACCTTGACGGCGGCTTTGGTGGCGCAATACAGACTGCCCCCAGGGTAGGTTTGGCGGCCGGCAATAGACCCCACATTCACCACGTGGCCCCGACCCCGGGCCACCATGCCGGGCACCACCGCCTGGGTGAGGTAGATTAGCCCTTTGATGTTGGTGTCGACCATTTCCTCCCAATCCGATTGGGGTGCTTCGTACTGCCTATCCAGACCCCGGCTGAGGCCGGCATTGTTAATCAGCACATCAATCATCTGCCAGGCTGTCGGTAACCCCTCCAGGGCCTGTGCGACGGCCTGGGGCTGGCGTACATCAAGGCCCAGACAGCAGGTCTCTATACCGTAACGGTCCTGCAGATTCCTGGCCAAAACCTCCAGCCGATCTTGACGACGGGCTGCCAGTAACAGGCGGGCCCCCTGGGCCGCCAGATGCTCGGCGCAGGCCGCCCCAATACCGCTACTAGCCCCGCTAATTAGCACTGTTTGCGGTTCTAGGGTTTGGTTGCCTATCTTAACCATTTTATGACTATCACTCCGCTATGGCGTTTCTCGAGGCAGTCAGGTACAGACTTGATTCGCTTCAAATTTCCCCAGTCTCGGGCGATCCAAAACCTATGCTTTGCCCCCCTTAAAAAAAGCCGGAGGAATTTTGGCCAGGCATAGCGCTGACCATCCAAACCTACCTTATGCCAATGACAACCACAACTGCTACATCTATTACGGATACTGATTTAGCGATTACCCAAAGTAAGAGTGCCCTTAACTCAAAGATAAACTTTAGTATCATACCCAGACAGGTAATTAAAAAGAGGTTATGCTAAATGGCATGAGGTTAACAAACAAAGCAACGGACTCAGAGCAGTCAGGTCACCTCAAGCTTCCGATCCAAGTGGTTTAATCTTCATTAGAGAGGAGGTTATCATCTCGGCAAGGTCTATACTCGCATTGCAAATACCAGCAGCATTAACCATCGGTTGTTGATATTTCTTCCATTTTACAGTGAGGGCTCTGTCTTTAATAAGGCCAGGCTTATAGGTTTTTCTGGTCAATGTTTTGAAGCATCCCTAAAAAGCAAAGCTAAGTTGAAGAGATTCCTCAATTACCCTAAGGTTTTGTCTCTGGTAAACTAGTTTTATTGCATTCTTAATTCTCGTCCTAAAATAGGCCCGGTAACTACGGCAGTTACCGGGCTTATCTTTTTAAGATAATGGCGAGCCAGATCAATATTAGCGGACTAGGATAGCCAAACGGGGCATTTTGGGCCCCAATCAAAAATGTCTGCACCCAGCAGCCCGGCACTGGTCTGTTAAGAGGAGATGCATCTAAACCCTGACATGCAAAGGATTTCCTGGGTAGATAAGGGGCGAGAGCAGAGGCCGATGGCCATCGC
>JAYKIM010000128.1:0-6091 GCA_035286245.1 Cyanobacteriota bacterium
GGTAATACAAAAGATGTCATTGCAAGTAATATGGTTTTTATCATTGAGGAATTACGTAAACTCTTAGCTAAAGAGTGTGATCGTTTAGCAGAGCAGGTCTTTCGAGATCTGCTAGAAAACCATCAGCTTTGCTTCTTTCTGGTAGTTGATCGCAGTCCAGATATCCCTAAACGAATTAACGTTCACAAGCATGCGCCCAAGCTTACCAGAGATAATAACGACCCAATTCAACGCAGTCTATTTGATTACGTTCCCGAGGAAGACTTCAATGATATGGAGAAGGCGATCGCAATTTACTTAGATGAGCAGGAGAGACTCCTCTTCTGGTATAGAAACGTTTCTAGAAAGGACTACTGTATTCAGGGCTGGAAGAGAGGAAAGATCTATCCTGATTTTATCCTACCTGAAGTCGATCTGCAAAACCCTGATGATTGTGCGACTGTTTACGTTGTGGAAAGCAAAGGCTTACACTTAAAAAATGAGGATACCCAATACAAGCAGACCATTTTCGAAATTTGTAATGAACTCGGTCAGCAGATGCAGTGGCAAGAGTTGAAACAAGAATTCTTCGGCTCTCGGATTGAGTTTAAGATTATTTTTGAAGACGAGTGGAAACGTAAAATAAATGAAATTTTTTATGATTTTCCCACCTCAAGATAAGAGGATGAGTATCGATTTGGTGTGGTGCACTGCCCCTCCTCCTATGCCCATTGAACGGAATTCTCAAAAAGAGATGACACAATGAAGATAAATATCAAAGAAAAATTATTAAATGAAATTAACACGACTTCAGATTCAACTCTCAAAGAAGTCTTAGATTTTTTGTTGTTTATTAAAGCCAAGGAAGCTCAGCAAGAGCAACTAGAAATCAGTCTACTAAGTGAACCTCTGCTAGCAGAGGATTGGTTAACCCCTGAAGAGGATGAAGCATGGCAACATTTATAAAAGGAGACGTTGTCGTTGTGCCTTTTCCCTTCTCGGATCTAACAAACGCTAAAAGACGACCTGCCTTAGTCGTCGCAACGCTGACTCGAAATGATCTCATTCTCTGCCTGATTACCAGTCAGTTGATTAGCGATCCATATACCATTGCGGTTTCAAACAATGACTTTGTAACTGGTAGCCTTAATCGTGATAGCCATATTAAAGCTAATCGATTGTTCACGGCGAATGATCAACTTATTGCCTATAAAGTAGGAACCTTAACTTCTAGTAAAATTAATCAGGTCATTGCAAAAATAATTCAGATCTTGAAAGGATGAATCTTAACTTAAAACTTTAAATCGAAGAACCCTAATGAAGATTCAATATTTTTCTGAAACGGACACATTAGCGATCGAGCTAACCAGTAAGTCTGTTGCATCCACCGATGCCATCACAGATGATCTAATCTTGGATTATGGTGAGCAGGGCAAGATTGTCGCTATTACCATTGATCACTATAGCAGATTTCACTCGGGTGAAGTGCGATGCGAACACCCCCCCTGCCCCCCCTTGCCAAGGGGGGGTACAGCGTGAAACTCCTACAGCCAGGCGCTGGGGGGTAGGACTGAGCAATGGGGTGTCTCACTCTATGGAAAACCGCTATACTCCAAAAATGTGGATGCTGTTAATCTTCAAACCCTCGATTTGCCTTTGTCAACGGTGTAGTCAGTCCCAGATCTAGATTATTTTCTGTGGCAGTAAATTAAAGTCATGGCTTTAGTCATTCCCGATGAGTTTCTGCAAACGGCCCATATTGCTGAAGTGGTTTGAGGGGCCTGGCCAGGGTAAACCAGATTACTGCTCCCCTGCGGGCAGCCAGGGCCATCACTTTTAACAGGGATGCCACTCCAGATACCAGAGCTTATTCCTCAAGTTATTCACCTGGGTCAAATGGCTCTCTAAAGCCAGGCGATTGAGCTTCGGTTCAGGGGTTTGAGCCTTAATGACCACGGGACAATTGGACCGGTTAACCACCTGTTGAGCGATCAGGGTAATCAGTAACATAATCGTTTCACCTCCTTAGGGACTGGAACCGATCTTGGGCTTGATGAAGGAATCGTTGAAAATTAAGGCACCAGAGCTATAGCTCTGCAGGCTCGGGAGGTTTAAATCCCTCTCAACATCTGGTGGCAGAGGTTTGAGCCTGTCTGGACATTGTTGCCTCACCTGGGCCATAGATGCGGGGATGCGAGTACGATTAACCGCCACCGCCCCCTGCGGACCCCAGGCGGCTTCAAACACCATGCCACTCTGGGGGGTGCGCCGTTGAATGCCAAAGTCATCGTAGATGTCTATGTTAACCCCCTGTTGGGTGTGAGATACACCGTCACCACAGTAGTCGGCCCTGACCATGCGGGTGCAGGCCTGATGCAGATCCCGCCATGGAATATCTTGATCGGTCTTCCAGGGTTTATATCCCCAACGGACGCACTTGGCTAAGGCTCCATTGGTACAGGCCAGCGTGATGCCCTGGGGGGTGTAATTGCCCTTGGCATCCCACTGCCCAGTCAGGGGTAAGGCCTTTGCCACGCCCTCCGCATCGGGTGCGCAGAGGTTTTGCCAGGGCAGGTGGGGGGTAGGTTGGTACAGCACTGTGTAGAGGTAAACCTCCCCTGCTCCGTCCTTGGGGTCAACTTCAGCGGTCTCTAGCTTAAGGTTGAAGCTATGGCCTTGACTATCGGCGGCAGACAGCAGCGATCCTTCCACAGCCGATCCCTTCAAAGTCAGTGGAGGGGTGGTAGACACTGCGCTAGGGCTTGATTGGGGCGGGTGCCTCCAGTAAAAGACCCCACCGGCCAGGCCCAGGCCCACCAATCCTGCCATCACCAGCCATCCTAAGGGACGTTGTTGCATGGTTGATACCTCAGTGGTCAGGATTGGCCCCCTGGCGCTGAAACCAGGGGGCCACAGCATCGGCTCAGTTAGCCGGCTGAATCACCAACTGCCCCCCTTCTACCCAAACAGAGGGAGTGTCGGGTTCCACCACCGTCAGCCCTGCGGCCTCTCTACCATTTAATGTCAGGCCATTTAATGTCAGGCCATTTAATGTCAGGCCATTGATCATGACGTCCCCCCACCCTGGTATGGCAAAGCCCACAAGGGCCGCCGCCGCCAATGTGGTGGCCAGACAAATTTTCGTCAGTTTGGCGCGTAACATGTGATCCACCTCCTTACTATTATTAGTAAGTTTTTGGGTTAATCATCTGAATTTGGGAAAAGATAAATGATATCCACCCCTACACCCAGAAAGCCTTGCTATCAAAGATTTTTGGTCGAAGGCTATTGATCTTTTCCACTCTTTAATTTTAGCATTTCACAGAAACAGCAATTAATTCAAAAAAAATTAATGTTTCCTGCATATCTCGATGGCCATGCTAGCCCTTGGGCTTCCAGTGCACGCAGGCGCTGGGTAAGGGTTTTGGTGCTAATTCCGGGTAGGGCGGCAAGTAACTCGTGGGTGCGGCGATCTCCCCCAAATAACTCCCGCAGCACCAAAATTGACCACTTATTAGCCAACACATCCACCACCAGAGGTCTTCCCTACTGCACCATGAAGGCTTGACGCACCTGCAGCACCGCATTCTCGTAGGGCTCTCCATTGACGTTGACCACCACGTGCTTAAGATCCCCCGTAAAGCGAAAGGGCGACTCGTAGAGGTCACTCACCGGGGTCTCGCTGTCGAAACCACAGCACAACCCTTCCCCAGACAGAGACCAACCAAAGGGCACCGTCCGGGGCACCTCGCCGCTGCCAACCGATTGGTCATTAACGTAGAGGGTGGCCACCCCCCCGACCCCCTGGGTGCCGTAGGCTGTCATCTCGGGGGTAATCTCGTACTGGCTGGTGACCTGGAACTCTAACCCCAGGGTGACCGGGCCGGTGGGCACCGCCACCTCTGACACCACGCGGTAACGCTCGATGCCGAGGAAGTTATGCTCATAGATCAGTTTGCCCCCCTGGATAAAGAAGGACCAGCCGGCGAAGCGACCCCCCTGGGCGATCAGCACCCCTTCCGCGCCGCCCTCCGGCAGCACCGCCGTGGCCACCACATTGAAGGGCCGCATGCGCAGGTTCACCGCCGCCTCATTGTCGATCCGGCTGGCCCCCGGGTAGTAGATGTAGCTGGGGCGGGCCGGGAAGGGCCGGGGACGCAGGCCCTTCTTCTGCTCGGTGTGTAGCGGAAAGACATCGTACTTGCCGGCCTGGGCAAACCACAGGCCGATCATCTCCTGCAGCCGGTCGGGATACTGGTCCGCCAGGTCATGCACCTCAGAAAAGTCGCGCGTCAGGTCGTACAGCTCCCACCGGTCCTGAATGAAGGGCAGGTTCGGGTCGCCGGGGCCATCCGCCGGAATCCCGGGGATGGCATGGAAGGTGACCGCCTTCCAGCCCCTGTGGTAGATGGCCCGGGAGCCATACATTTCGTAGTACTGGCAGTGGCGGACCTCCGCCCCCTGGGCCTGATCGAAGGTGGAGGCCAGGCTCACCCCGGCGATCTCCTCCTGGGGCACCCCCTTCAGCATGGTCGGCATCTCCACACCGAGGACCTCCAACACTGTGGGCATCACATCAATGGCATGGGCGTACTGGGAGCGGATCTCACCGCGGGCCTGAATGCCCTGTGGCCAGGAGACGATCATCGGGTCGGCGATGCCGCCGTTGAAGACGTTGCGCTTCCAGCGCTTGAAGGGGGTGTTGCCCGCCATGGTCCAGCCGGTTGCATAGTGGGGATAGGTATCCTGGGAACCCCAGGCCTCGTAGTGGGCCAGGTTGTCCGCCAGGGAGTCGGGGATGCCGTTAAAGAAAATGTTTTCGTTGAAGGAGCCAATGACCCCCCCTTCCCCGGAGGCCCCGTTATCCGAGACCAGGATCACCAGGGTATTGTCCAGATCACCCCACTCCGCCACCGCCTCAAGCAGGCGACCAAGGTGGTGGTCCGTGTGGCTGAGGAAGGCTGCGAACACCTCCATCTGTCGGCTGAACAGCCTCTGCTCGTCGGCGCTCAACTCCGCCCAGGGCTTCACCCAGTCAGGCCGGGCAGACAACTCGGTGTCGGCGGGGAGAATGCCCAGCTCCAGCTGGCGCTGGAAGACCTGATCGCGGTAGACGTCCCAACCGCCATCGAACCGGCCCCGGTACTGCTCTATCCACTCCGGCGGTGCCTGGTGGGGGGCATGGGTGGCGCCGGGGCAGAAGTATAGGAAGTAGGGCTTGGTGCTGTCCACCACCCGCAGGTCACGGATGAAGGAAATCGCCCTGTCCGTCAGATCTTCGGTCAAGTGGTAGGGCTGACCGGCAACCTTCTCCGGGGCGATCGAATGGTTGTCGTAGACCAGATCGGGGTCAAACTGATCGGTCTCGGCCCCCAGGAAGCCGTAGTAGCGATCGAAGCCCCGGCCCAGGGGCCACCGGTCCCAGGGGCCAGCCATGGTGGTTTCCTCAATGGGCACCAGGTGCCACTTGCCCAGGGCGAAGTTGACATAGCCCCGCTCATGCAGGACCTCCGAGAGAAACCCCCGGGAGGGCAGGATCACCCCATCGTAGCCCGGGAAGCCCTGGGAGAGTTCTGAGATCATGCCTAGCCCGTTGGTGTGGTGGTTGCGGCCGGTGAGCAGGCAGGAACGGGTAGGGGAACACAGGGCGGTGGTATGAAAATTGTTGTAGCGCAGGCCATGGGCGGCCAGTTTGTCGATGTTGGGGGTATCGATCGGCGAGCCGTAACAACCCAGATGACCAAAGCCCACATCATCGAGCACGATCATGAGGACGTTGGGGGAGCCCTGCGGTGGTCTCGGTGCCGTGCGCCAGGATGGCTGGGAATCAGCTTGCGTAAATCCGATCTCGCCTTGGAACCGCTCTCCTTGCCAGGTCATGGTTGGTTAACTCCTCGGGGTTGGTCTGATTTTATCGTGATCAGGAAGGTGGCTCGCCATAACTTGTCCATGGTGTTAGCCATGGATAACCCTAACTAAATCGCCAGCCCCAACCGCAAACCCAGGACCGCGTGGATTACCATCAGGGCCACCGCCACCGTGCCCACATAGGCATGGGCCGTACGCAGGCTGGGCTGGCCACCGCCAAACTTGGTGGCAGAAATACCGCCAT
>JAYKIM010000129.1:0-4578 GCA_035286245.1 Cyanobacteriota bacterium
GGAAGTAGGGGCCCACCTGCTCAGGGGTGAGCATGCCCTTGTAGACGATGGTGCGGCAGGAGAGGCTGGTGGTGTACCAATAGGGATCGATGCCGGCGGGGCGAATGGCGGAGTGCGATCGCTTACGAATCACGTAGAGCTTCCGTTCAAAGTCCAGCTCATCCTCGAGGCCCTCCCCCCGCTGGATAAACACCTGCTCCATAAAGGGTTCACTGGCTCGAGCGGTGGCCCCCAGGGCGCTATTATCCGTGGGCACATCCCGCCAGCCCAGCACCCGCTGCCCCTCCTCCGCCACAATCTGCTCAAAAATCTCCCGGCCCCGTTGCCGCGCCTCCGGGTCAGGGGAGGCGAAGAATAACCCCACGCCATAGTAACCGGGGGAGGGCAGGGTCAGGCCAAGGGCAGCGGCGGCCTTGGCCATAAATCGATGGGGAAGCTGCAGGAGAATCCCGGCCCCATCCCCGGTGTTGGCCTCCGCCCCCACCGCTCCCCGGTGGGACAGGTTCACCAGGATCGTCAGCCCCTGCTCCACAATGGCATGGGATTGGGTGCCCTTCATATGAACAATAAATCCCACCCCACAGGCATCGTGCTCAAACTGGGGATGGTAAAGACCTTGGGCTTGGGGCGGATGGGTTAGGGGCATGGGCTCAATGGTCAACAACAACGACGGTAAAGACAATCACAGCAACCCTGGGGTTAGGTCCATGGCGGCCGAGGTACTAGCCACAGGGAGACTCCCTAGCTGCGGAACAGTCCCCTGGGTATAGGCATTTTCGAGGGATCAATTAGGGAGTTAGCCATCTCTTAAGAAAATCATCAGCATCCCCGGTTACCAGGATTGCAAAATATAACGAACTCACCTATATAAAGGACACTCCGGAGGATTCTGCTACGTGGGATACACTTTCCTGGATTTGTCCATAGGGGTGATATACCGACTGTCATTAAAATATGATGGGCTACAATAAGGTGCCTATGCCTGACCGCTGCCGTGACCTCTATCCCGTCTCCTCTGCCCACCCAACTGGCTAAACGTCGCCGACGGGATCGCCGACGTTGGCGCCACCTTACCCTGGCGGTGCTATTGCTCTGCAGTGGCTTATTGCTGCGATCGCTGCCCGATCGTTCCCTCCATAGGCTGCAGCAAGCCATTTGGATTGGCCACCCCCAGCCCCTGGTGATGCAGGGGGGTGATCCCTACATTCGGGCCCTGATGCGCACCATTTCCGCCGCCGAATCTAACACCAGGGAGCCCTATCAAGTTCTCTATGGCGGTGGCTCTTTCCAGTCCCTGCGCCAGCATCCCAACATCTGTGTTGATATTCTGACCGGACCTAATGTGGGTCAATGCACCACCGCCGCCGGTCGCTATCAATTCCTACGGGAAACCTGGCAGGAAAAGGCTCAGCAATACCACCCTCACCCACCCTCCTGGTATCAGATGTGGGGTGATTATAGTTTTGATCCCGAGTCCCAAGACTGGGTGGTTTACCAATGGCTGAAGGACCCCAGCGCCTGGAATTTGGATATTGGAGCCACTCTCCGGCAGGGCAAGTTGGACGTGGTGCTCAAACGTCTCTCCGGCACCTGGACCAGTCTCGGTTACGGCATTGAGTCCAACACCATGACCGCCCGTCTGCCCCGGCTTTATCAAGACCTTTTGCAGGAGGAACTGAAAAATGTTTCCACCGGCACCCTATCCTCCTCCGGTAGTTAGGTAGGGAAATAGGGCCTGGGTTGAAGGTACGACCCAGGGCTACCGCCTACCCCATCAACGAGATTGGGTTTAGGCCGGTAGCAAATGGCTAAACTCTGGTGAGGCGGTATGGTTTTGCCAGATCATTGCTAAGGAGCCAAGGCATTCCCTCACCATGGGGTGGTCTCGCACCGGGTCAAGGCGAGGATCTTGGCAAATGATTGGCAACCAGAGGCAGCAATCGCGCCAACTCTGGCGCAAGATAGCCGCCGTGGTCTTCCCATCCCCCAGGGCCGCCGCCACAGGAGCGACAAAACTGCGACAGGGCAACTTCTCTGGCGCTAGAGCCCGTTGCAGGATCGGCTCAACCTCCCTGATTCGGCCTGCGCGAGCCTGGACATAGGCGTAGATCGCCTGGGCCAGTGGTAGGCCAGGGGCCAGTTCTATCGTCTTTTCAGCCGCCTCCAGAGCTGCGACCAAGTCCCCTTCGGTTGCAGCGATCAGAGAGAAATAGCCCAGGGCCGCCACCCCTTGGGGTTCGAGCTCCAGAGCCCGATAAACCGCCGCCAAACTGGCAGTTCTCTGACCTGCAATGTACAAAACAAAGCCGTAGAACCCGTGGGTTAAAGGAGAGAGGGGATCGAAGCTAACCACCGTTTCCATCACCTTGACCGCCGCCCTGGCCCGACCCGAGGCTACCAAATGGCGAGCATAGAATAGTAAACTCTCTGGGTCATTGGGCTGATTAGGTAGCGCGGCTTGAAATAGGGCTTCGGCCTGGGTAAACTGCCAGTCCAGGGCACTGAGAATGGCGGCCTGCATTACCGCTAACCCCGGGGTTTGAGGATCAAGGGCCGCCGCCTGGGCCAGGGCGGCGGCTATCAAGGGCCGACCCTGCCGAAGAGACAGGGCCGACCAACTGACTAGACAGCCATAGCAGTCCGCCAGACCCACGTAGGCGGAGGCAAAGCCAGGATCCCAGGCCAGGGCTTGCTGGTAGAGAGCGATGGCCCGTTGCAGCCGGCTAGCATCCCGTTGTCGAAACAGATGACGAGCCTCCAGGTAGGCTTCATACACTCGAGGTTGGGTCTGGGCGATCTGCCAGAGGCGAGGATTGGGAGGCATCTTCAGGTCCGAGGGAGACCGATCAGCGACCCTGACCTGGGCATTGAGCCGGTAGCCACGTCCGTAGAGGGTGTGAATATAGTGGGTAGTTGGGCGATCGTCCTTCAGTCGCTGCCGTAGGTCGTGAATGCAACGGGTCAAGCTACTATCAGAGATTTCTTCATCTTGCCAGACCCGTTGCAGGATTTCATCCTTCGACACCACCTGCCCCTGGGCTTCTACCAGTAACCTGAGGACCGCCTGCTGCTTGGGGCTGAGGGGAATAGCCTGACCTTGTTTCAATAGCTGGCCATCCGCCTGCAGGTGAAAGGGACCAAAATCAAAGGACTGCTGGGGTGGAGATTGGGCCAAGAAAGAAACCACCATGTCAACAAGAATTTCGTAAGAATAGGTAAGAGTGCGGTAAGGATTAATGCACTCCTATCGACTATAAGATAGTTTAAGCCTAGCTGGTTTACAGCCATAGGTCCTGAGGGTATTCGTCTGCTTTTAGGTTTCGATCTCAGGTGGTTGCGTGGGGCGATCGCAATAAAAGCCATATCTGAATAGGAATGATCTAAAGGTTTTTCATCGAATGCCTATCACTTATGTCATGAATACAGCCGTCGGCCTCTGGGCCTCCATCAGTCCCGTAACAGAGCCTGCTGCTTGGGGCTGAGGGCAATAGCCTCAAATAAATAGTAATCCTAGACTTAGCTTTGGACAGAGGTAACCGATGACAACCTGTGGAGCAGACCCTACCCCACCTACCCCCATAGCCATAGGCAACAACCTGACTATGTTTCGCTATGAAGCCTTGCCTCCAGGGGAGTTGCCAGGGATGTGCATGGAGGATCACCATATCCTGGCGGTTATTGATTTGAGTACTGGGGCTATCTTTGAAGAAAGCATCGGTGACACCCGCTATCACCCTCAACTTAAGGGTTATGGTAGTGTCACCTTGATTCCTGCTGGCGTTAGTCACCACGCCCTGTGGCACCAGTCTATTAGCCTAACCACCTTCCATCTCAGCCGTTCCTTCCTAGATCGGATAGCGGAGAAACGACTCAAGGTTAGTAAACCTATACTCTTACCCAAGCGGCATAGCAATGATCAGGTGCTTTACCATCTCACCATGGCCCTGCAGACCTCACTGTTATCAAACCCTCACCAGTCCCCCGAGTCTCCATATAACCAATACTTAATCACTGCCCTGGCCTGGCGATTGGTCACCCATCATTCTCTCAACTATCTGCAACCTTCGCCCTCCTCGAACCTAGATCCTAGCCATGGCTTGCTAGACCTGACCGTGAACCAGATTAATAAGCTGGTGCTATGCCATGCCGGTCAGTCCCTTACCGACACCGAGGTGAGGGTTCTAAGCGGTGTCCTTAGGGGGTATCGGTACCGCGAAATTGCCCATCAACACCACCAATCGGAGGGCCATATCAAAACCGTAGCGGCTGAGCTCTGGCAGATTCTCTCACGGGTTTTGGGACAACCGGTTCGTAAATCTAACCTACGGTCCGCCCTCCAGCAGCATGGCCTTCTGTCCAGCTAAAAACCGCCTTAAGGGTAGCGATTATTTTTTTTAGCCATAGTTCTAGTTCTATCCCTCCCTTTCCCCCGCTGACTCCTGATCTCCTAGCCAGCAATTCTCATTTTGGCAAAAAGCTATTCAACGGCCAGGAATAGGGGTATGGTAATGCCATCTGAGAGAGCTAAGAGAGCCAGAGCTGTTGAAAGAGCGGGGTTTATTTGACAGGCTAGTGAGC
>JAYKIM010000130.1:0-6094 GCA_035286245.1 Cyanobacteriota bacterium
TTGCAAGTTTGCCCTCATCCCCTAACCCCTTCTCCCAAAAAGGGAGAAGGGGAACCGGATTCAAAGTCCCTCTCCCGCTCTGGGAGAGGGATTTAGGGTGAGGGCTGCAAAACTGGGATGCACCCGGTCCCTAGGGCAGGGCTAACTCCCGATCAGTCTCTGGTGATCTCGAGCCCACGTCAGCCATGCTGTTAACGCCATCTTGGTTGAGGCGATGCGCATTCTATTAGTAGAGGATGACCTGCAGCTATCCCTTTCCCTGCGGGAGGTGCTGGTGGCCCAGCGTTACACCGTTGATGCGGTGAAGGACGGCGAGAGCGCCTGGAGTCAGGCCCAGGTTTTTGACTATGACCTGGTGTTGATGGATGTAACCCTGCCCAAACGGGATGGCCTGTCCCTCTGTCAGCAATTGCGGGACTACGGTTACCACTGGCCGGTTTTGATGCTGACCGCCCGCGACACCACCCTGGACAAGGTGAGGGGCTTGGATGCCGGGGCCGATGCCTATATGGTGAAGCCCTTTGACCTGGCTGAGCTGTTAGCCCAGATTCGGGCCCTGCTGCGCCGGGGCCAGGGGCGGGGGTGCTTCACCCTACGGTGGGGCGAGCTCAGCCTCAACCCAGACTGCTATGAAGTCTTCTACGGCCGCACCAGCCTGCGCCTCACCCCTAAGGAATTTGCCTTGATGGAGGCCCTGCTGCGCTGCGGCAAACGGGTGTTGAGCCGGGCGGCACTGATCGATCAGGTTTGGCATGACCAAGACCTGGTGGAGGAGGTCACCATCAAAACCTACGTCAAAAATCTGCGGGCCAAGTTAAGGGCGGCTGGTGCCCCCGGTGATTTGATTGAAACCGTCCACGGCCTAGGTTATCGGCTGCGGGGCTAGGGCTAGGCCAATCTACCCGATTTCTGCACAGAATCCCCTCCGGAAATTCCACCCGGGTTGACTAAGCTACCGGTAGTCCTAGCCCCAATGCCTGGAATCAGGCCTGCGGGGCTGCCGTAGTCGATATCATCTAGGAGTGGAACCATGTCCGTAGCCAGACGATATTTTCTTCAATTGTCCGCCGGGGCGGCCCTGGCGATCGCTGCCCATGGCTGTGCCCAAAAGTCCAACAGCCCGGAGGCCACGAAGGCCTCAGCGGCGGCGGAAAACGCCGGTAAGATCGCCATTGGCTTCTGGCCCGTCGCCTCTGGCCTGCCCCTATTTGTGGCGGAGAAGAAGGGCTACTTTAAGGAAGCCGGCCTGGAGGTGGAGGTGGTGAAGTTTGCCTCCCCTAACCAGGTGGCGGAGGCCCTGATCGCGGGTCGTCTGCAGGGGACTGGCAACGGGGTGGCTAGCGGAGTTTTGGGGCTGGCGGAGATTACCTCCCCGGGTCTGTTTAAGATTATCACCGCCAACCCCAGCAATGTGGATTTGGTGCTAGATCAGGTGATCGTCGCCCAGGATAGTCCAATTCAGTCCGTTAGCGACCTGAAGGACAAAAGGTTTGCCGCTGGGCCAGGGGCCCAAAACCTGGCCATTGCCCAGGCGATTTTGACGGCGGCGGGGGTGCCTAACCCCCAGGTGCAGCAGTTGGAGATTAAGCAGCATGTGGCGGCGATCGCCGCCAAGCAAATTGACGCCGCCTATACCCTGGAACCCACCGGCACCGTGGGTAGCCTGAAGGGGATTACCCGGGTTTTAGAAAACGGGGTGGTGTCTAAATACATCCTGGGGGATGGTAAGGCCCCCTGGTTTGGGGGCTCGGCGGTGCTCAGCACCAGCTTTATTGATAAGTACCCCGCCACCACCCAGGCCTATATCGAAGCCTACCGCCGGGCGGTGGAGGACATCCGCCAAACCCCCGATGATACCCGCCAGTACCTGGTGGGCTACACCGCCATCGAGGGGGACCTGGTGCAAAAGGTGCCCCTGGTGGGCTACACCATGTACGACGAGTTTACCCCGGAGGATCTGGGCCATTTCCAGAAGTTCTTTGACTTCATGGCGGAGAAAGGGGTGTTCTCCAAACCCGTGGATGTGGCCAGCCTGATCTATAAACAGCCCGCATGATGGTAGACCCTCCCGCCGATGCCTTCATTACCGTAGAGGGGCTGTATAAATCCTTTTTAGGCCAGCCCCTCTACGAGGACTTTAACCTCAGCCTACCCACCAACCAATTGATTTCCATCTTTGGCCCCAACGGCTGTGGTAAATCCACCCTGATCAATATGATCAGCGGCCTCCTCCCCTACGACCACGGGCAGATCACCATCCACGGCAAACCCATTCGCCAGGCCCGGATTGGCTATGTCTTTCAAAATTATCGAGATGCCCTGTTCCCCTGGTTAACCGCCTACGACAACATCGCCTATCCCCTGCGGGTCCGGGGGGTCTCGCCGGGGGAGTGCCACCACCGCATCCGCACCCTGGTGGAAACCTTCAATATTCGGCTAGACCTGGAGCGCTACCCCTATAGCTTTTCCGGGGGCCAGCAACAGCTGGTGTCGATTTTGCGGGCCCTGGTGGGAGACCCGGAGGTGCTGTTTCTGGATGAGCCCTTTTCCGCCCTGGACTTTGAGACCACCCTATTTGTGCGGGATAAGCTCCAGGAGATCTTTATCACCACCGGTATCCCCATGCTGATGGTGGTCCACAACCTGGAGGAGGCGGTGTACCTGGCGGACCAGGTGTTGCTGCTGAGTAAACGCCCCACCCGCCTGGTGGAACGGGTGCCCTTTGACCTGCCCCGGCCCCGCACCCCCGATACCCTGAGCTCCCCGGAGTTTATTCAGGTCAGCCACCACTGTTTGGAGATCTTTCGTCAAGAGATGGGCAAATGACCACCACTCCCCGTTTTACTATCCGTCGGTCCCGCCCTCGGTCCCGGTCTACAGGGGCGGGGGGCGATCGCTGGCTGCCCCTGATCGGCCTGCTGGTGTTGTTTGGCCTGTGGTGGCTAATTGCCATCTCTGGCCTGGTCAACCCGGTACTGTTACCGACCCCCCTCACCACCCTGGTGGCCCTGGTCAAGGGGGTGATCGCCGGCACCATGGTGACCGACTTTGGCACCACCGTACTACGCACCTTTGCCGCCTTCAGCCTGGCCGCCCTGGTGGGGGTACCCCTGGGGGTGGCCCTGGGCAGTTCAGAAAAGCTTTACCGCAGCGTCGAGTTTTTGATTGACTTTTTCCGATCCACCCCCGCCAGCGCCCTGATCCCCATGTTTGTGTTGTTTTTTGGGGTGAATAACCTGTCTAAGGTGGTGATCGCCGCCTTTAGTGCCCTGCTGCTGATTGTGTTTAACAGCGCCTACGGGGTCATCCATGCCAAGCAGTCGCGGATTTTAGCGGCCCAGGCCATGGGGGCTAACCGGTGGCAAATCTTTAAAGATGTGTTGCTGTTGGAAAGCCTGCCCCAGACCTTCATTGGTCTACGCAGTGGCATTAGCATCGCCCTGGTGATCGTGATTGTGGCGGAGATGTTCATCGGCACCGAGCAGGGCCTGGGTAAACGGATTATTGACGCCCAGCAGATCCTCAACGTCCAGGACATGTACGCCTCCATTCTGCTGACGGGCCTGCTGGGCTACAGCCTGAACATGCTGTTTCTGGCGGTGGAAAAGCGGCTAATCCACTGGAGTGGGAAGTAGGCCTGGGTTCCAAGACGTCTTCCAGCTGGGGGGAGGGGCAGGTCATGGTGCAGGGGTTAGGGGATGGGGGCAAACTTACAAAATAGGGATGCTTTCATACAATTGATCAAACACCAGATATAGATATAGATGAAAGTCCTTGTTCAGTCTCTCAGTTTCGGTGGTCCTGACCATGGGTTCCCAACTGGCCCGTAAACGGTTTGGTCAACACTGGCTCACCAGCCAGTCGGTGATCCAGTCCATTGTGACCGCAGCGGCCCTAACCGCTGAAGACTCGGTTTTGGAAATTGGTCCTGGCACGGGGGTGTTGACCGCCGCCCTGGTGGAGAGGGCCGGTGGGGTGGTGGCGGTGGAAATTGATCGGGACCGCAGCCGTCAACTGCGTCATCACTTCGCCCACCAGCCCAACTTCACCCTGGTGGAAGGGGATATCCTAGACCTGGATTTATCGGCGATGATCTCACCCCTGGGGGACCGGCCCCTGAATAGGGTGGTGGCCAATATTCCCTACTACATTACCGGACCGATTTTAGAAAAACTGCTGGGCACCATCGCCGCACCCAACCCCCAGCCCTACCAGGCCATTGTGTTGATGGTGCAACGGGAGGTGGCCGATCGCCTCTGTGCCCGACCCGGTAGTCGGGCCTTTGGCGCCCTATCGGTGCGGGTGCAGTACCTGGCCGCCTGTGAGTTAATCTGTCCGGTGCCCGCCAGGGCCTTTACCCCCGTCCCCAAGGTAGACTCGGCGGTGGTGCGCCTCACCCCTCGCCCCCTGCCGGTAACCGCCCAATCCCCCCAACGCCTGGAGCAACTGGTCAAGCTGGGGTTTGCCAGTAAACGTAAGATGCTACGCAATAACCTGAAGGGGCTAATGGCCGTCGAGGCGCTGACCACCCTCCTGGGCCAGCTGGGCCTGGCCCCCACGGTGCGAGCCGAGGACCTGAGCGTAGAGCAATGGGTCACCCTCAGCAACAGTTGGGAATAGTTTTCGACTTTGGCCGATGAGGGAATCAGGGCAAGCGTCCCAGGTGGGGCGATCTCCCCCGTTCCTCCGCTGGCTCACCACGATCGCAGTTAAAAGTCTAGGTCATTGGCCAGGGTAACGGTGTCACCGGTTTGTTTAATCACCCAGAGCCCCCGCTGGTAGGCGTAGCGATCGACGCCGCGATCGATTTCAATGGCGGCGACGGTCCCGTAGATACGGTAATCGCCGTAGTGGGGAAAGGCCAGGCGAAACCGGCTAAGGGTGTCTAAAAACCCATCCACATCTCCGCGGCTGAGGCGGGACTTAACCTCGATGGCCACCGCCACGTCTCCATCCACGGCCCAGATGTCAATTTCCATGGGGGCCTCAAGACGATTAGATGTCATCCGTCGAGCGGTTGCCTTCACCTGAATGCCCCGTTCTTGAAATAACCGCACCACCGCTGGTTCTAGTTGGCTTTGTCTGTAGAGGCAGGTAGGATGGGCGAAAGGGCCTTAGACGGTGCCCATCAACATTATTGACCCTTGATTACTAATGACTGACTGGTCAATTTCGGGTATCAACGTAAGACGAAAAGTATTTATACTGGTTGCCTCTTGTCAGAATCTAAGGTGATGTCCTATCCCCTTCGGGGTGCTTCGCGAACGAAAGGCTCAGGGCGAGCGGTTTTCAGCGCGTTCGGGCTGAGCTTGTCGTTGGCCTAGCCTCTGCGAAGCAGATAGCCCATTACTGACCCAACTTGTCTCGGGTTAAGTTGATACCCTCAATTTCTTTTGCCGGGGGAATGGCAGTTTCCCCCGGTCCCCCTCGCGGAAGGGGTTAAAGGGTGGGTGGCCGATCTCGCTTGGCTTTGCTTTTAGCTTGTAGTCCCTGGCTGATTAGCTAGCCTTGGGCATTGGTTTTTGGATGATTGCACCGTCAATATATTCACTGGCTGGTTTTGTTTCAGGGAGTTTGAGAAACTCTTCCAGGGTGATAAGGCGAGAGGCTGTGGCAACCATAGTCGTTTCTTGCCTTGAGTAGATGGTTGAAATCATAGCTGGTTTTAAAGGAACTGGGGGGATAGCAGGGATTGATCGGTTTATAGTTCTTCGCTTTGCGAGACCCTGGTTGCTTGAGCAGAAGCTTCCTACTATCCAGGGGTTGACCCAGGTGTGCCACCAGGGCGGCTAGCACCTGTCCTTATATTGCAGGTAAAGCCTAGGGGCATCTTTGTCTATAGCGGTTCTCGGTTCAGTGAGATACAGTTTTTCTCAACTTCGGCCCCCTAGACTTTTGTCTGCTCAGATCCACCCTTTAGCCCCCCAAATTTGGGGGGTTGGGGGGCTCGCCCTGTACTTCATTCAAACGAAATCCGCTATATAGCTGCAAGAGTTCTCGATATAATGTAAGCATATATTCTCTTTCCTGCCACCTTTATGGACTACCAACACATCATTACAATTGAACCTGGAAAGCGTAGTGGTAAGCCGTG
>JAYKIM010000131.1:0-3627 GCA_035286245.1 Cyanobacteriota bacterium
TCTCCGCTCCCTTTAGCATGGCGGTGCTGGCCATTAAGACCGCCACCTTCATCAACGGGGTGAGCAAGCTCCATGCCGTCGTCTCCCGGGATATGTTTGGCGAACTCTGGGCGGGGTTACCCCAGAGTGAGGTGCCGGTGGAGGCCATTACCAACGGAGTGCATGCCCGCAGTTGCGTGGCCAAATCCACCCAGGCCCTCTACGATCGCTACCTAGGGCCCACCTGGTCGGAGGCCGGTCCTGGCGCCTCCCTCTGGAAACGGGTCCACACCATCCCCGACGAGGAACTCTGGCGTAACCACGAGCAATGCCGGTCCCACCTGGTGATGACCGTGCGAGACCGGTTAACCCGCAGCCTGGCGGAACGGGGCGCCTCAGCTCGGGAGCTAACCCAGGCCCAGGAATGCCTGGATCCCTTCGTGCTAACTATTGGCTTTGCCCGTCGCTTTGCCACCTACAAACGGGCTACCCTGTTTTTACATGACCTGCAGCGCATCCGCAAAATTATTAACGGCGAGGGCCATGGCCGCCGGGTGCAGTTTGTCATTGCCGGCAAGGCCCACCCCAAGGATATCCCCGGCAAGGAGTTGATCCGCAGCATTATCCACTTCACCCGGGACGAAGGGCTGGGGCAATCCATCGTGTTTGTCCCTAATTACGACATTCACCTGTCTCGGGATATGGTGGCGGGCTGTGATGTCTGGCTCAATAACCCCCGCCGCCCCCGGGAGGCTTCCGGCACCAGTGGCATGAAGGCAGCCATGAATGGGCTACCCAACCTGAGTGTGCTGGATGGCTGGTGGGATGAGGCCGACTATACCCGCACCGGCTGGCCGATTGGGCACGGGGAAGACTACGAAGATCCGGAATACCAGGATGATGTGGAGGCCAACGCCCTCTATGAAATCCTGGAGAAGGAGGTGGTGCCCCTCTTCTACGAGCGCGACCGGGAGGAGGTGCCCCGGGGTTGGGTGGCCAAGATGAAGGAGGCTATCTACCTGAACACCCCCATGTTCAATACCGCTCGCATGGTCAAAGATTATGCCAACCAGGGTTACTTCGCCGCCAGTGATCGGGCCCATACCCTGGTCTCTCAAAACTATGGCCCGGGTAAGGAACTGGCGATCTGGCAATCCCACGTCACCCAGCGCTGGTACGAGATCCGCATCGAGGAAATTACCATCTCCGATGCCGTTGATCTACAGGTTAACCAGCCCTTTAAGGTGCGGGCCCGCCTGCAACTAGGGGCGATCACTGCGGAGGATATCCAGGTGGAACTGTACCGCGGCAAGGTGGCGATCGATGGGGAAATCCACACCGGTGTGGCCATACCCATGGCCTACCAGGGCCAGGATGACCAGGGCCAGAGTTTCTATGGGGCCGAGGTGGAGTACTCCAGCAGTGGGCTGCAGGGCTTTTCCCTGCGGATTTTGCCCAAACACCGCTACCTGAACAGTGCCTACGATCCTAAGTTGATTCTCTGGGCCGATCCTGACCATGTGGTGGTTAGGTCCGGGAGCGCATCGCGATCCTAAAGGCAGGTCAAACCGCTACCCCCCTGAGCCCCCTTGAAAGGTGGCCTACCTTAGGCCACCTTTCAAGGGGGGAGTTAGGAGTCAATAATCAGGAAAATCAGGCCTGTTTATGCCGGGGCATACTAGCCCAAACCCTGCAGAATCTGCTGGGTGGTGAGCAGGGCCTCTAGGCCGACAAAGCCATAGCAACGCCCCCGCTGGGCGGTCATGCCCAGGGCCATGTTGGCCGCCTGGGGAGGGTTGCGCAGGAAGCGGGGTGAGGCATTGAGGTAGAGCACCGCGCTATTAACCCGCTGGGTAAATCGGCACACTTCATGGTGAACATCACTGGCCAGCGCACTAACGTGACCACTGCCGTACTGGTTAATCCAATTAGCGGCGGCCTCCAGGTGCTCAACCCGGCGAAAGGCTACCGTTTTGGTCAAAAAGGGCTGACTCCAATCAGCGGGTTTAGCCAGCTTCAGGCCCGTCACCTCCGCCACCAGGGCCTCGTCCCCGAGCACCTCAAATCCATGCTCCCAAAGGGCATTGCAACATTGAGTCAGCAGGGAAGAGCTACAGGCCGCGTCCACCAGAATCTTTTCCAGGGCGTTAACCGCATCCGGCTCTCCCCGGTGGCTATCCACCACCATCTGGATAACGGTGGCCAGTTTGCCCGAGGCGGCCCAATAGAGGGAGCCATTGCCGATCGCCGTGGGGAGGACCGGGACAGCGGCCTGGCGGACCACCTGCTGCACCAGGCCAGGTCGGCCGTAGGGAATAATCAAATCAATACCGGGTTCCTGCAATAACCAGGTCCGGGCGGCCTCCCCTTCGGCTTCCGTCAGGGACAGCAGACAATTCGCCGGCAGGTCCGTTTGCTGAAGCGCCCGCTCCAGGGCCGCCATGATCACCTGGTGGGTTTGACTGGCCTCATTGCCCCCCTTGATCACCAGGCCATTGCCGGTACGCATACAAAACCCCGCCATGATCACCGCCAGCTCGGGCAACCCCTCGTAAACCAGGGCCACCACCCCCAGGGGCACCACCTGACCGTAACTGGTCAAACTCTGACTGAGGCGGCCACCGGGCTGCATCTTCAGCAGTCGCGGATCCCCCAGGGCGGCCAGGCGCTTCAGCATCCTCAGGGTGTTTTGCAGCCGCTCCGGGGTGAGTTTCAGCCAATCGAGCACCACTTCCGGGATGGCCATCTCCAGACTGGCCTCCAGATCGAGGGTATTGGCCTCCAGGATATCGTCGGTAACCGCCTGGAGTTGGCTGGCCATGGCCTCTAACACCTGACTCTGCCGCTCCGCTCCAGCGCTACGCAGGGCCTGGCCAGCTTGGGCGACGGATTTAACAACAAGGCTGAAATCGGCCTGGGAGGTGAGCATGGTCATAGGGTTAGGGTCTAGAAGCGACGGGTCACCAACCAGATCAGGGCGATCGCCAGCAGGCCAATCATCATCCCCAGGCCCGAGGGACCCAAACGGGCGGCCAGGGCTAGCAAGATCAGTAGACTGAGGCTGACCACCCCGACCAATAGCAAGGAAACCGTCGCCCCTGGACCCAGCCTGGAGGATTGAACCTGCCAGTCGGATCCGGTCCATCGCCAGGCCCGTCGGTAGGGATAGTAGGTGGAAACCGGCTCCAGGGTACAGCCATCCTCATTAATCACAAAGATTTGTTGGCAAAGATTGCAACCAAAGGCCTCGGTGAGGGCGATCGGCTTAAGCTGCCCACTGCGCCGCCGACAGGGGCAAGGATAATCGGCACCTTGGTCAATCGTGTGGCTTTTAGAGCTAGACACAGCCGTAGGGAGAGTCTTAAAGGGCTACCGTCTTGTATTCTGACACATTACCCAAAGGACCTAAATCCTTGCCCCCTATAAAACCGGCAGGTCCTGAGGCTCAAGTCCCTATGCTGCAATCAGGACTGGCCTGGGGGCAGGGCTAGGACCGGCGACGGGTTTGGGTAGCATTATAAATTTGGTAGCGTTCCTCCACCAGGCGATCCAGGTCCGCCGCTGCCAACCGACGCACGTAGTTGAGTTTGATTTCCTCCAGCCAGGCCACCAGCAGGCCTTCAATTTCCTGCAGGTCCCCCTTCTGCT
>JAYKIM010000132.1:0-12927 GCA_035286245.1 Cyanobacteriota bacterium
GCATTTGCCGACGCTCCCCTGGTACCCCTGGGGGCAGGTCAGGAGCTCAGCTGGAAGATGGCTTGACCGATGAAGTCCATGATGGGTTGCGGAAACCGTGCAGGGAAACAGAACAGAATAGAACTATTAAACGGTTGACCCAAGGTGAAAGTAGACCGATTAAAGCAACCTGGCGGTTTTACCAGTTAGAGCTGACCAATTTGCCCGTGCAGTGAATGGGGTATACAGAACCAAGCTGGCCAGGCTAATCCTAGGGTTTTACGATGACCGATGTACCTATTTTGAGGTAGCGGTATAGCCGCTGGACGTCCTGGTTGCGCATCCTGACACAGCCGTGGGAGACGGCGGCGCCAATGGTTTTTTCCTGGTTGGTGCCGTGAATACCGATATGGTAGCCATCCTTCTCTAGAAAGCCAATCCATCGGCTGCCCAGGGGGTTGTCGGGGCCGGCGGGAATGGCTTTTTGAGTGATCGGGTGCTGCCAGGCGGGGTTGACCCGCAGGCTTTGCACGGCAAAATCTCCGGTGGGGGTGCGCCATTCCGCCTGGCCAATGGACACCGGCGCCTTCATGATCACCTGTTGATTCTGATAAAGGGTCAGTTGCCGTTGATCCAGGTCGATCTCAACCCGGGTGTTAGCCCAGGTAAGGGCGGTGGGGGCCTGGCTCACCAGGGTGGTCAGGTGTCTCAGGTGGACTGTCTCGAAGCGATGGGACGACTGGGTCTGATGGCCATGGCGATAATCATGCCAGGCCCCGCTGGCCAGGCCGATGGCGGCGGCGTAGCAGAGCAGCACCACACAACGACGGAGGGGAGAGGGGCTGATCATGGGGTAGGGGCTGATCATGGGGTAGGGGCTGATCCGGCGATCGCAGGTCTGCCTGGATTTTAGCCCAGCCTTGCTATGATGGGGAGAACACACGGGTAGGCTAGAGCAGTGGCGGTAAAACCAGACTGGTTGCGGGTTAAAGCTCCCCAGTGGGAGCGGGTGGGGGCGGTCAAGGCAATTTTGCAAGACCTGAGCCTGAATACGGTGTGTGAAGAGGCCTCCTGCCCTAACATTGGGGAATGTTTTCAGGCCGGCACCGCCACCTTTTTGATCATGGGGCCCGCCTGCACCCGTGCCTGCCCCTACTGTGATATTGACTTTGAGAAACAGCCCCAGGCCCTGGACCCGAGCGAACCAGTGCGGCTAGCAGAGTCGGTGCGACGGTTGGGCCTCAAGCACGTGGTGATCACCTCCGTCAACCGGGATGACCTGGCGGATGGGGGAGCCAGCCAGTTTGTGGCCTGTATCACCGCTGTGCGCCAGGCCTCCCCGGGTACCACCATTGAGGTTTTGATTCCCGATCTCTGTGGCAACTGGCAGGCCCTGGCCACTATCCTGGCGGCCCAACCGGAGGTGCTCAACCACAATACGGAAACCGTTCCCCGGCTCTACCGTCGGGTACGGCCCCAGGGCAGCTACCCGCGATCGCTGGAATTACTGCGTCGCAGTCGTGACCTGGCCCCTGGGGTCTATACCAAGTCTGGGCTGATGGTGGGTCTCGGTGAAACCGATGCCGAGGTGCACCAGGTGATGCAGGATCTGCGCGCCGTAGACTGTGACATCCTCACCCTGGGTCAATACCTGCAGCCCAGCCCTAAGCACCTGCCCGTGGCGGAGTTCATTCCCCCGCAACGGTTTGAGGCCTGGCGAGAGATCGGCGAGGCGCAGGGCTTTCTGCAGGTGGTCTCCTCCCCCCTGACCCGCAGCTCCTACCACGCTGAAGCGGTACAGCAACTCATGGCTCAGTACCCCAGGCATGATCATCCCGAGTAGATCCTGGCATAAATCCACCTGATCCTGGCTCCTGAGCTTTGACTCCTGAATGCGGTAGGCCGAGGCCGATTAAACCTCCACCTCCCCCGTAAATAGGGTATTGAGGGGCATGGCCTCCAGATCACAGACCTCCCTCAGGTAGCGAGACAGTACATCCGCCTGACCGTGGGTGACGTAGACCCGTTCTGCGCCAGTGTCCTGCACCGTTTGAATCAGGCCTGGCCAGTCGGCATGGTCAGAGAGAACAAAGCCCCGTTCATAGCCCTGGCGGCGGCGCGCTCCCCGCACCGCCATCCAACCGGAGGCAAAGGCGGTCTGGGGGTGCTTAAAGCGCTTCATCCAACTCGATCGGTAGGCGGAGGGGGGGGCCAACACCAGATCCCCCCGATAATCGTAGCCGGTGGGCATGGCGCTGGTGGGCTGGGTGGGGGCCAGGGCCACCCCCTGGTCGCGGTAGAGTTGGGTGAGGCCAGCGATGGCGCCGTGCAGGTAAATGGGGCGATCTCCCAACCGGCCCAATTCACTCAGCAGCCGTTGCGCCTTGCCCAAAGCATAGCAAAACAGGATTGAGGGGCGTTCCCGATCCGCCTGCCACCAGCGATAGATGTCCTGGGCGGTGGCCGATCCACTCTGCCAGCGGTAAATCGGTAGGCCAAAGGTGGCCTCGGTGATAAAGGTGTGGCAGGGGACCACCTCAAAGGGGCTACAGGAGGGATCGGCGCCGCGTTTATAATCCCCCGACACCACCCAGACCTCCTGCTTGTACTCCACCCGAATTTGGGCCGAGCCCAGGATATGGCCCGCCGGATGGAAGGACACCCAGGTTTCCCCAAATTTCAGGGGCCTGCCGTACTCCACCCCCTGTAGCCGCAGCTCGGGCCCCAGGCGCTGCCGGAGAATCCCCTCGGATTGGGCCGTAGCCACATAGTGGGTCGATCCGGGGCGGGCGTGGTCGCTATGGCCATGGGTGATCAGCGCCTGATCCACCGATCGCCAGGGGTCAATAAAAAACTCTCCCTTTTCGCAGTAGAGCCCCTCTGGGCGCAGGGTGATTAAGGTCATGAAGGGGCAGGGATGGAGGGGAAATGGAGGTATCCCTTCGATGATATGGTAAACAAAGATGAACTAGGGCGGTGGCCCGATGAAATACGAGGGACATGATGCAAAATCAACGGGGAGTGACGGTTTGGTTTACGGGCTTAAGCGGTGCGGGCAAGTCCACCATTGCCAAGGCTTTAGAGACCCAACTACACCAGTGGGGCTACGGCCTGGAGGTGTTGGATGGGGATATTGTCCGCACCAACTTGACCAAGGGCCTGGGCTTTAGCCGCGCCGACCGGGATGAAAATATTCGCCGCATTGGCTTTGTCTCCCATCTGCTCACCCGTAATGCTGTCATCGTCCTGGTTTCGGCCATTTCCCCCTATCGGGAAATTCGGGAGGAGGTGCGCGATCGCATCCAGGATTTTGTCGAGGTCTACGTCGATGCCCCCCTCCAGGTTTGTGAAGATCGGGATGTTAAGGGCCTGTACAAACGGGCCAGGGCCGGAGAAATTAAGCAATTTACCGGCATTGACGACCCCTATGAGCCCCCCCTCAACCCCGAGGTGCACTGCCGCACCGATCAGGAGAGCGTGGAGGAGAGTTTGGTAAAAGTGCTAGCTAAGTTGGAAACCCTGGGCTACATTCAGCTGGCGGCGACAGCAGCCCCTTAGCAAGCCCCCATCCGCTCCAGCCAACCCCGCATTTTGCCAGGGTTAAGTAGCCCTTGGGGATCCACCCGGGCTTTAAACTCAACCTGGACCGGGTCCACCTGCTTCATGCCGCCATCCTCCAGGATGTAGGTATGGGGGTTAGCAATCAGTGCCCCTTCAGCCTCGTGGTAATCAATAATCTCCTGTAGTCGCTCTGGGGTGGAGTAACGCACCACCTGCAGACCCACCGGACAAACCCGGCCCCCCACCCGCACGTACTCCAGATGCATTTGCACCTCGTCGCCAAAGTGCTCATAGCACTGGCGTACCAGCCTTTGCTCGGGGTCGTAGGGAAACACCGTTTGCAGGTAGGTCAGTCCGGGGTCGGCACTGCGGGCGTGGAGGGTGGTGTGGTTCCAGGTAAACTCCGCTAGGAGGGTGCCCCGACTGGCCTCCTGGGCCGACCGGCGGTAGGTAATGGTGCCCTGGTATTCCCGCACCAGGTCTTCAAATAGCTCCAGGCTGGGCTCCGCCACCATCAACAGGGCGGCGGCCTGCCCCTCCGGTAGATAGGGCTTCAGGGATACAAAGTAGCTGGGCACCGGCCAGGCAAAAATGCTAATCAACTTTTTGATTAGACCGTCCGATTCCCCCAGGCGCTGGCCAAAGTCAGCGGCGATCAAAAAGTCAGGGAAGGTGACGATCAGCTCGGCCCAGGGGTAGGCGGGGGCCAGGGGAATCTCCAGCTCGGTAATAATGCCATTGGTGCCGTAGGCGTGGTTGACCGGCTGGGTGGCGTCTCCCCGCAGCTCCAGGATGCGGGGGGAGGGCTCCAGGGTAACAATTCGCAGGGCCTGGAGATTGCCGCGATCGCGCAGTTGGCCGTAGGCAATCGATCCAATGCCGCCGCTGCCCCCGGCAATAAAGCCGCCAATGGTGGCGGTGCGGTAGGTGGAGGGGTACATGCGCAGTTCCCAGCCCAACTCGCGGGTGACCCTATCGATGGCCGCCAGCTTAGCCCCGGCCTGCACCCGGGCCACCCCGGGGTTAACCCACCGGACCTGGTTAAGGCGGGTCAGATCCAACACCACCCCCCCTTGGAGGGGAATACATTGGCCATAGTTGCCGGTCCCGGCACCGCGCACCGTAATCGGCACCCCCGCCTGGCCACAAACCTGGGCCACGGTTAACACCTCCGCTTCGCTGGCCGGTCGCACCACCAGGTCCGCTCGATAACCACCTAGCTGCTCCTGCAGCAGGGGGCTAAAGTGATAGCTGTCCTTAGAGAGCTTCTCCACCTGTTGGGGGTCGCGCACCACCTCGATAGGGCCCAGGCTATCCACCAGCATGTCCCAGTTGATCTCGACAGGAAAAGTCATGGCTCTTAAGCGATAGTAAGCAAAGGGGCGATTACCCCCTATGCCTGGACAGGGTGACTAAGCGGTTAACGGTATTTTAAGCCATACCCTAGCGATTACGGGTTTGGGTATTTTACCGGCCCTGATGTTAGACCTGCGGCTGGCGGTTCTGGAGTAAAGCTCAGCCAGCTCAGGTGGGGGGCTAGCTGAGGGGCCGGTTTGAGCGATAGAGATTGATTTGCCGCAGCAGGATCATGGCCCCCTGGTCGGGGCTACGATCCATCACCGCCCCGGCATCAACCAGCTTAAGGTGGTTAGGGGCGCCTTCTGGACTGGCCCCGAGCAGCACCAGGGGCCGGGCCGCCAGATCGGGTTGGTGGCCGATCCGCATCAAATCCTCCGCCCTGGGGGGGGCCTGTTGATCGAGAACGATCGCATCGGGTTGCCAAATGCGGCAGAGTAGTTTGGCCTGGTCGATGTCCTCAGCCTGCAACAGGCAACACTGGTGGTTTTGTAAGGTTTGATGCCATTCCGGAGAGAGGGCTGGAGCCTGGGCCACACCATGGAGTAGCAGCAAGGTAGGGGGCTGGACCGTAATGCCGCCCTCCAGCATGCTAGCCAAGGTGGGGAGTAGGGCCAGGGATAGATCCCCCCGGGCCAGGGTGGCGGCAGCGAGGCCCGGGCTGGGGTCGGTTTCAGTCAGTTGCAGGAGTTCCCCGCCCAAGTTGGCTGGGGGCGCCAGGGCGGGGCTAAAGGACTCCCCATCCCAGATCACTACCCTGGGCGTGAGCCGATCGGCCACCCTGGACACCTCCGTGGGGTTCGTCACCACCACCAGGCCGTAGCCCCCCCCCTGGAGCTGGCTATAGATGGCATCAATAACTGTGATCGCCCTGCTGACCAACATCACCACTACCGGCCCTGTTGTCCTAGCCTCCTGGGGTAGGGGAATTAACAGGGTGAGGTGATACCCCAGTTGGGGGGAGCAAAAACCCCCTAAATCCCCCCCATGGGCCCGGCAAAGCTGGCGGGCGAGGCTGAGGCCCAGATCATCTAAGGCCGTCCCCCCCGGCGCAATCAAGTCGGGGTAAGGTTGGTCCTTGGGGTAGGTGCCCCGCAGGTGCAAACTCAGCCAGCTATCCCAGCGGGTGAGGGTGAGCCCCAGGGGTTGGGATTGCTGTTGCAGGAGGTAATCTAAGCAGCTGTGCAGGGCTTGGCCTAGGCGTTGTCGGTCTCCCCCTAGGGAGGCCAGGCAGGTCTGGTTCTCCAGGGTAAAGTCCTCCGCCCAGGCTGGCGGCGGCTGACCCGGTAACCGGCTATTCAGGAACTGCGGTAATAGGTCCGTCAGCAAGCTGGCTAGATCCAGCTCTTGCCAATCTAACACCAGGTCTCCAGACTCGAGCCGCAGCCAGTCGACCCATTCATTCACCATGCGGATTAATTGACGGATGGCCCTGCGCATCAGGGTGGCGTAGCGAGTTTGGCGATCGCTTAAGGCCCCCACCCGGGGATCGAGCAGCAGGCTGGAGAGCCCCAGGAGAGAGGTTAGGGGAGTTTTGAGACTATGGCTCAAGGCCATGAGCCAGTCCTGTTCCTGAGGTGTCAGGGGTGGGGGTAATAGGCCCTCTGGCTCCTGGTTTTGGGGCCTTAAGCCCAGTTGGGGCAGTAACCAGGCCAGTAGCCCCCTGGCCTCGATATAGGCCCGGTAGCCGCCGGTGCTGTCTACCGTAACCCAGTGCCCCTGGGGTTGGGCCTGAAGGTAAGTGCCCAGATCCGCCGGGCTGATCTGGGCGGGGATAGCCAGGACCGGCTCCCAGTAGGGCTGCCAGTCTTGTAGCAAGGGCGGGGCTGAGGACTGGGGAGCGGGGGGAAGATGGTGATAAAAGGCCCACAACTTAGCTACGGACATCATCCCCAGGGGCCGTTGCTGGGCATCCACCACCACCAGGTAGTCAGGGATGGAGGGGGGCTGGGCCGTTAGGGCCTCCATCACCCTATCTAGCTCGGTGGCGGGGGGAAAACTGGGCGGATGGCTTAAAAATTGCGGAGGAAGCATTCTGGCTATCAGCCCTTACAATTAAAAAATGTAAACTAAATTTCTCTGTTGAAATTGCAATGGGGTATGACACCCTAATTTTGATTTCAGAGCCGTTTGCCCCGCTGGTCTCCAGCCTTGTTATCTTGAGTCACTGCCTTGGTTACTCCCTTACAGATATACCTCCTGGCCCAGTCTAGGGAGCTGTTCGAACTACCTGGTTTGGGCCTCTCCCCCGACCGCTACGCTGTCCATACCGCCAGGACGCTAGGGGAGGGAGTAGCCTGGCTCAGCGATCGCAGCCATCCCATGGACTGTCTGGTGCTAGAGGCCACCATGGTAACTGAAGATCTGCGTGAACGTCTGAGGGACTATGGCGTTCTCCTACCGGTGGTGGTATTAGTCAGTCCTACCGCCTTGCCAGGTCTGCAGAACGGTGCTCCATGGCTAGAACCCTGGATAGCCACCTACCATGGGGCGGTGGTGACCCTGCCGATGGATCGGCTCAATCAACTGGACGGCGCCATTCGCCAGGCAATTGATCGGTTTCTGCAACTCTCGGCTCCCGGCTGTCCCCTGCCGCCCCTACCCTCCCCTGTCTCCTTGCCCTCCCCAGACCTGCTGACCGCCCAACAGGAGCGGCTCACCGAGAAGCTCAATGCTCGTCTCGGTTATCTGGGGGTCTACTACAAGCGCAACTCCGATCACTTCCTAAGGCATATGAGTCAGCCTGACCGTGAAACCCTTCTATGTCAGCTCAGGACCGACTACCGTAAGATTGTTCTGGGGTATTTTGCCAATGACACCGCCCTAAACCAAAATATTGACAGCTTTGTTAATCAGGCTTTTATGGCAGATATTTCCGTATCCCACATTGTGGAAATTCACATGGATTTAATGGACGAATTCTCTAAGCAACTAAAATTAGAGGGCCGCAGTGAGGAGATTCTCTTAGATTACCGGCTCACCCTGATTGACGTGATTGCCCACCTCTGCGAGATGTATCGCCGTTCCATTCCCAGGGAGCCCTAGCGTTATCCCCTCATCCCTACCGATTCCTATGACCTCTCGAACGTAGTGTCCATGAGTGCCGTTAAGAAGACCTATATCCTGAAGCTCTATGTGGCTGGCAATACCCCCAATTCGATTCGGGCGCTGAAAACCCTCAACAATATTTTGGAGGAGGAGTTTCAAGGGGTTTACGCCTTGAAGGTAATCGATGTCCTGAAAAACCCCCAACTGGCTGAGGAAGACAAGATCCTGGCTACCCCGACCCTCTCTAAGATTCTGCCACCCCCGGTACGGAAAATCATTGGTGATCTCTCCGATCGGGAGCGGGTATTAATCGGACTGGATCTGCTCTACGATGAGCTGCGGGAGGATGAAAACTATCACTGAGGACGGGTAACCCCTTAGTCAACCCCTACTTCAGTGGCCACCAGGCCACCTTATCCCGGGTAGCACCGTAGACCTCCTTCAACCCCTCCGGGTCAACAATATGGAGCTGATCAGCCCCCTGGTTATCTGGGTTCTTGTTAGCCTTAAGATAACCCGCCCGGGTAAGACCCTTGAGTACCTGTTCTACGGTGCGATGGTTAAGCTGGCAGGCCCGGGCAATTAGATCGATGGGTAGGTCAAAGGTGTAGTCGTTCCTGGGGGCTTGGGGCTGGCTGCCCAGGCTGCGTTCCTGGTAGATTAGGGCTCGCAGCAGGGCGGCTACGGATTGGGGGGGGTAGGCGCTGCAGTTGAGCAGGTGGTACTGAAACTTTTCCTGTAGTTCAAATAGCAGGTTGTAGCGGTTTTGGAAGGCGGTGTTGTCGCGGTAGAGGGCGGCGATTACCGCCACCGGCACCTTTACCACATCGGTGGTTTTATAGGCCTCCACCAGGCTAGGGAAGGCGCGTGCCGCCGTACCAAAACCCACCGGCAAACTGGAGTGACCAAAGCACCCCCCCGGGTAGGTAATGCCAATCACCCGATCCAGGGGGGTGCTACGCATAATTACAGGACCGCCATCGATAATGATGTAGAGGTACTCTAGCCAATCATCGGGGCGGAAGGCGGTGTAAATCGGCCGATTAGAGTAGAGCTTTTCCCTGGCGATGGGGTTGTCCTGCAGGTAGCCCTCTAACTCCGCCTGCCCCAGGGGAGCAAACAGAAAATTATTCTGGAGGAGCGTCGTAATCGGATCGGAGACAACATTCTGACGACTCTGCTTGGTCATAGTTTGGACTCCTGCCGTTGAAATTCCCTCCATTTTGCCTTGAAATTCAAGTTAAAGGTAGGTGTTTTAGAAATTATAGCTCTTGACCCCGGATCACTGTCCCTGGATCTGGCCGCCGAGGTTTTCCACAATGGTGCGGGTGTTGGCCATCATCATTTTCCCGTAGGTGTCCCCATCACTGCCGACTACCCCCAGGGAATCGGAATAGAGGGCGGTGGCCGCCAACCTAACCCCCGATTCCGTCGCTACGGTGGTTATCAGGGTGGGGTTGAGGGTGGTTTCGGTAAAGATCGCCGGTACCCCCAGGGAGCGAATGCTATTTACCAGGTGCCGCACGGTCTGGGCGCTGGGCTGTTCCTCCGTACTGATGCCAATCAGGCTGCCTACCACCGTTAGACCGTAGGCCCGGGCGTAGTACTGAAAGGCATCGTGGGTGGTGACTAATTGCCGCTGGTCGGGGGGGATGGTGGCGGTTTGATCCCTGATCCACTGGTGTACCCGTTGTAGTTCGGTCAGGTAGCGATCGCAGCGATCGCGAAACTCCGCCGAGTGGTCTGGCGCCCGGGCAATCAGTTCGTCCCGCAGCTTTTCAACCATGGGCTCCACCTGGCTGACATCCCCCCAAACGTGGGGATCGGGAACCCCATGCCCGGGCAGCTGGGAGGTCAGGGGAGGCACCACCTCCCCTAGGGCCACGGCGCTTTGCTGCTGACCGGTGGCGGCGATTAAACGAATCAGGCCCGGCTCCAGGTTATAACCGTTGTAGAGAATCAAATCCGCCTGCTCCAGGGCGATGGTATC
The DNA here is from genome assembly GCA_035286245.1 of Cyanobacteriota bacterium. Lineage (GTDB taxonomy): Bacteria > Cyanobacteriota > Cyanobacteriia > Phormidesmidales > Phormidesmidaceae > Nodosilinea. The sequence goes on from JAYKIM010000132.1 coordinate 9,935, forward strand.
CGCTGGCACCGGCTCATAGACGTGGGGATCGTTGCCCGGTTCCAGCAGGGAGGTGAGTTGAATCCGGTCTCCACCGATCTGGCTGGCCCAGTCAGCAATCAGGGTGGTGGTGGCCACCACCCGCAGTGCCCCCCCCTGACCTGACCCTGGGGTGCTGGACTGGCAACTGCCCAGACCCAAGGCGACCAGGGCCAGGGCCAGGCCCGACCTGGCCCCCAGGGGGATGGAGGGGGTGAGAGGTTGTTTCATAGTGCTTTCATTTTTAGATTACACTGGGTTTCATAATCCTTTCATAGTTCTTCCCCTGTGGGGAAGCTATCCTACCCCTAACAACCCATGACCGCTGCCTCCGCCCTCACCGTTGAACACCTCACCGTTAACTATCGCGATGTCCAGGCCCTGCGTAACCTCAGTTTTACCATTCAGCCAGGCCAGCTGGTGGGAATCTTGGGCCCCAATGGGGCGGGCAAAAGTACGCTGATCAAGGCCATGCTGGGGTTGTTGCCCCCGGTCACCGGCCGGGTCACCTACGGGGAGGATAGCCTGGCCCACCAGCTGGATCGGGTGGCCTACGTGCCCCAGCGATCGCAGATTGACTGGAGTTTTCCGGCCACGGTTTGGGATGTGGTGATGATGGCCCGGGTGAAGCAAACCGGTTGGCTGCGGCCCTTTTCCCCCACTAGTCGGCAGGCGGTGAAGCAGGCCCTGGAGCGGGTAGGGCTGGCGGATCTGAGCCAGCGCCCCCTAGCCAACCTGTCGGGGGGGCAGCAACAGCGGGTCTTCCTGGCCCGGGCCCTGGCCCAGGGGGCTGACCTATTCTGCTTTGATGAGCCCTTTGTGGGGGTGGACCAACAAACCGAAACCCTGCTGTTTGAGGTTTTCCAGGAATTAGCCCAGGCCGGCAAAATTCTACTGGTGGTGAACCATGATCTGGGGGAGGCGGTTACCCATTTTGATCAACTCCTGCTCCTGAATCAAGAATTGATTGCCGCTGGACCCCGCCAGCGGGTGTTGACCCCAGACCATATCCGCCGGGCCTACGGTGGCCATGTTAGCTTTTTTGGCCATGCTGCCTGATTTGTTCCATGGGCTGCTGGATCCTCTCCAGTACGGCTTTATGCAGCGATCACTGGCGGTGGCGGTGATGGTGGGGGTGATCTGTGCGGTGGTAGGCAGCTACCTGATGGTGCAGCGCCTGGCCCTGCTGGGGGATGCCATTAGCCATTCGGTGTTGCCGGGGCTGGCCCTGGCCTTTTGGCTGGGGGTAAATATTTTGGTGGGCGCCTTTGTGGCCGGGGTGGCCAGCACCGTCCTGATCGGCTGGATTCATCGGCGATCGCCGATCAAGGAGGATGCGGCCATGGGCATTGTCTTCTCCGCCTTCTTTGCCCTGGGGATTACCCTGATCACCGTGATTCAAAAAAGTAACAAAATCGATCTCAATCACTTTTTGTTTGGCAATATCCTGGGGGTGACCGTCGGTGATGTTAGGGATACGGCACTGATCGCCGCGCTGGTGCTGGCGATCGTCGGGTTACTCTACAAGGAGCTATTGTTCTATAGCTTTGACCCCCTGGCGGCCCAGGCCAGTGGTTTACCGGTGGCCTGGCTGAATGCCGGGCTAATGGCCTTGATTGCCCTGACGGTGGTGGCCAGCATGAAGGTGGTGGGGGTGGTTTTGGTACTGTCCCTGCTGATTACCCCGGGGGCCACAGCTTACCTGCTGGTGCCACGCCTGCACCAGGTGATGGGGGTGGGTAGCGCGATCGGTGTGGCCGCCAGTGTCACTGGCCTTTATCTCAGTTACTACTTTAACCTGCCCTCTGGCCCCGCCATTGTGCTGGTGGTGTCCCTCCTGTTTAGCCTGGCCTTTTTGTTTAGCCCTCGCCATGGAATTTGGAGCTGGCCCAGGAAACTATAACCCCATCCCTGGACTCCCCCTGGGCCTGAAGGAAGACTTTATTAAGATAACAGCCGTTGTTAAGATAACAGCCGTTTCACAGACGATCCCTTAGCTCGGCCACTTCACCTTAAACAGGCGAAACACCTCGTAGTCGCGGTGGGAGACCACCTGCCCCCCCACCTGCCGCACCAGGGCTGGCCAGTGGTCTAGCTCGGTGAGTAACACCTCCGCCCCCAGGTAGGTTTCTAAAATCGCCCAGCTCTCCGCCAGGGGAGCGGCGGGGTTGAGGGCATCAAACAAAAACCATCCCCCCGGTTTGAGCACCCGCTTCACTTGTTCTAGCACGACTTCCCAATAGTCCGGAGGATAATAGCAACTCACCCCGGTGGCGATCGCTAGATCAAAACTGGCCGGTTCGTACTCCAGGCGGTGGGCGGGGGCCTGGCGCATACCCTTAAACAACTTGGAATTTAACTGGGGCCCCCGGGCGGTGAGGGCCTGGCAGGCCACACTACTAATGTCATGGCCATGGAAGCAGGCATCCCAGTCACACCAGGGATAGATCAAAAAACTAATACCACAGCCAATGTCCAGGCAGTGTTGCCGTTTAGCGGGTTTCACCGCCTCCCAGAAGGGGGTGGAGAGGCGGGGGGTGAGGCTACCCCCCACCCAATTCTTAAAGATGGGCATCTCCTCCACTTCCTGGGGCAGATCAAAGGACTGACCGGCAAACTCCTGGTTATAGCGCTGGGCCACCGCCTGCAGTTGGGCCCCCCAGGGGGAGGGGTCGGCCCCCGGCAGGCTCATCCCTTCAGTGCCCGGTTAAAGTTTTCCCGATAGGCCCTGTTGCTAGCCAGCAACAGGGGCCACAGCAGGGTGAGGGGGACTTTGCCCTCGCTAAAGGTGGTGCGGTTAAAGCCAGACCAAAACTTCCAGGCGCCGCCACCGTACAGGGCGATCAATAACAGGGTGACCAGGGTACCCATGGGCTACTCCTACCAACTAGGCTTGTCTATCTCCTACAATAGCAAGGTTGCCGTCTGTTGTTCAGGGAGACCCTATGCGTGCAGTGCTGATGGCTGGCGGTTCG
>JAYKIM010000133.1:0-8548 GCA_035286245.1 Cyanobacteriota bacterium
ATAGTTCTATTCTGTTCTGTTTCCCTGCACGGTTTCCGCAACCCATCATGGACTTCATCGGTCAAGCCATCTTCCAGCTGAGCTCCTGACCTGCCCCCAGGGGTACCAGGGGAGCGTCGGCAAATGCCAGTTGATCGGGAATCCGCCAGGGAGTTTTGGTTAGGGTAATCTGCTCAGTATTGCGGGGAAGTTGATAAAAATCTGGCCCATGGAAGCTGGCGAAGGCTTCAAGGGTATCCAGGGCGTCGACGCTGTCAAAGGCCTCTGCATAGAGCTCCAGGGCATGGAGAGCGGAATAGCACCCGGCGCAGCCACAGGCACTTTCCTTACTATTACGGTCATGGGGGGCGCTATCGGTGCCCAAAAAGAATTTAGGATTCCCGGAGGTGGCGGCTTGCAAGAGAGCGGTGCGGTGCCGTTCCCGTTTCAAAATGGGCAAGCAATAAAAATGCGGGCGAAGGCCACCCCGGAATAGGCTATTGCGGTTGAATAGCAAATGTTGGGGGGTAATGGTGGCGGCAATGTGGCTGGTGGTTAGGACATACTGCACCGCCTCTGCGGTGGTAATGTGCTCCAGGACAACCCGCAGTCGGGGGAATCGTTGCCGTAGGGGAATCAGGTGTCGCTCAATAAACACCTGCTCGCGATCGAACATATCCACATCGCCATCGGTAACCTCACCGTGCAGCAGTAGGGGTAGGTCTACCTCCTGCATCGCCGCAAAGACGCGATCGCAGCTACCGATGTCCGTCACCCCCAGGTCTGAATTGGTGGTTGCCCCGGCGGGGTAGTACTTGACTGCTTTAACAAACTGAGATGCCTTAGCCGCCCTAATCTCCTCGGGGCTGGTGTTATCGGTGAGATAAAGGGTCATCAAGGGCTCAAACCCTTGACCCGCTGGCACAGCCGCCAGGATGCGATCGCGATAGGCGGCGGCCTCAGCCACCCGGCGCACTGGCGGCTTCAAGTTTGGCATGATAATCGCCCGGGCAAACTGACGCACCGTATGGGGCAGAACCGCCCTTAATGCAGCGCCATCCCGTAGATGGAGGTGCCAGTCGTCAGGGCGGGTGAGGGTGAGGGTTGGCATGGTTGGAGGGCTACCTAGGGTACGTTAAGCGATCTGCAAGGGGGCGGGCGGGAGTCAGCCGTCAGGAGCAGAAACCGGTTGGTCTACCGCCCCTTCACCTAAGATACAAGTCAGATAGGTCTCCATCTCAAAGTCACCGGTCTATGCTCCCTGGGAGCAGGGAGCAGGGTGAGAAATTGGGTGGGAAAGGTCCCAAGCCGTTCCCATGGCAGGAAAATCACAGTAAAATGCAAAAAATGCAGATTAACCCGTCCTAATCCGTCACCCCTATGCCATTGTTGACCACCGGTAACTCCTTCATTCGAGACCTGGAAACCAACCAGGCGATTGCTGTCCGCATGCCTCTGGAAGGGGGGTTTGAGGGTCGTTATGAACGCCGCCTCAAAACCAAGGGCTACGAAATTCTCAAGTTGACGGCGCGGGGGCTGGGGGATCCGGCCGCTTACCTGACCCAGGTCCACGGCGTTAGGCCGCCTCACCTGGGCAAAAAAACCATCGGCAACCAGGCCGCCGTGGGGGAGACCCATTTCATTCCCCCCCTGCTCACCTACCGGCTAGATACCATGGATGTCAGAGCCCGGGGCATGGTGCTGTGGTTGATTGAGGGCCATATCCTATCCCGCCAGGAAATTGCCTACCTGGTTGATTTGCCCAACCAAGACCCCCGGGTTAAGGTGGTGGTGGAAATGGGGGGAGAGCGTTACTTTAGCTGGGAGCCCCTGGCCCGTTCCCTGTAGTTTTGGGGGTGACATGGCTGCTCTGGCTATCCCCCGGCCCCTCCTACCCTGAAGTACCCTTTGACTAGCCTGGTGCCCCTGCTAACCGACCTTGCTCGACCCCTACGATCGCTGCAAACCCACCAATGGGTGAAGCTGATCTGCGGCGCCAGCTACCAGGATGTGATCACCATTCGCTCCCTGGCCACCCTCTACACCTTGGCCGGAGTCGACTGTATTGATGTGGCCGCCGATCCCGCTGTGGTATCGGTGGCTCGCCAGGGCATTGCCGTCGCCGAAGCTCTCGGCAGCGATCGCCCCTGGTTAATGATCAGTCTCAACGACAGTGAAGACCCCCATTTCCGTAAGGCCAGCTTTGATCCAGCCCAATGCCCCCCCGATTGCCCCCGGCCCTGCGTTGGTCTCTGCCCCACCGCCGCCATTCAGTTTCCCCCCGAGGGGGTCGGAGGGGTGATACCTGAGCTGTGCTACGGTTGTGGCCGCTGCCTGGCCATTTGCCCGATCGGTCAGATCATCGCCCAACCCCACCAAACTCCCCCCGAAACCCTACCAAGGGAGTTTTGGCAGCAGGTGGATGCCCTGGAAATCCATACCCAAACCGGTCAACTGGGGGATTTTCAGCGGCTCTGGCAACGCCTCCAGCCCTACCTTGGCGGTCTCAAACTAATTTCCATTAGTTGTCCCGACCACGACCGGGTGATTCCCTACCTGTGGGATCTCTACGACACCATCAGCCCCCTGCCCCTACCCCTGATCTGGCAAACCGATGGCCGCCCCATGAGTGGCGACCTGGGTAAGGGCACCACCCATGCCACCCTGCGCCTGGCCCAGAAAATTCTGGCGGCCCAACTGCCGGGCTATGTGCAACTGGCGGGGGGGACCAACGGCTACACCGTCACGAAAATGGAACAGCTGGGGTTGCGGCCCAGCCCTGATCAGCCGGACTGTCACCCCCGGATCGCCGGTGTCGCCTACGGCAGCTATGCCCGCCACCTGGTCATGTCCCTTGGGGGTGATCGGGCGGCGGCGACCGGGCTGGAAAAAGCCCGTTGGTTAGTTAGCCAGCTAAAATATAGGAATAATTAAGGGATGACCCTTAAAACACCATGACCGCCATTCCTGGCATTGCCCGTTACCCCCCTAGTTCCTCCGCCCATGGCACCTAGGTTTCACCCTTAGCTTTCCCCCTGTCTTGACGGTTTATTTCCCTATCGCCATCCCCCACCTTCCATGGTTAGCGATCGCAGCGAACAGTATTTTGTTAACGACCCGTCCCCTACCGCCCAGCGCCCCTCCGCTCCCCGCTCTACCCCTGGCCAACAGGATGATCTAGACCAGTTGCTGGCCATTTTGCCGCCGCTGCTCCACACCAAACTGGCCCATCACCCCCAGTGTTCCAGCCTGATAGAGGTGGTGCTCGATCTAGGCCGTTTACCGGAGGCCCGTTTCTTTGGCAGTGTGGAATACCTGGCGGAGATACCGGTCACCCACGCCGATCTAGAGCATTGCATCCAGCGAGTGAGCAGTTTTGGAGACGATAACCGGGCCGGCATCACCAAAACCCTGCACCGGATTAGCGCCATCCGCAACCGCTCCGGCACCATTATTGGCCTCACCTGCCGGGTGGGGCGGGCGGTGTTTGGCACCATTGGCCTGATCCGCGACCTGGTGGAAACGGGGCAGTCGATTTTGCTGCTAGGTCGACCCGGCGTCGGTAAAACCACCGCCCTACGGGAAATTGCTCGGGTACTGGCGGATGACCTGCAAAAGCGAGTAGTGATTATTGACACCTCTAACGAAATCGCCGGCGATGGGGATATCCCCCACCCGGCCATTGGCCGGGCCCGGCGCATGCAGGTGGCCCACTCCGAAGCCCAGCACCGGGTAATGATCGAGGCGGTGGAAAACCACATGCCGGAGGTGATTGTCATCGATGAAATTGGCACCGAGTTGGAGGCCCTGGCGGCCCGCACCATCGCCGAGCGGGGGGTGCAACTGGTGGGTACCGCCCACGGTAATCGCCTGGAAAACCTGATTAAAAACCCCACCCTGTCTGACCTGATTGGCGGTATTCAGTCGGTCACCCTGGGGGATGAGGAGGCCCGGCGTCGCGGTAGTCAGAAAAGTGTGCTGGAGCGCAAGGCTCCCCCCACCTTTGCGATCGCCGTGGAGATGCTGGAACGTCAGCGGTGGGCGGTGCACGAGGATGTCTCGGCAACCATTGACAACTTGCTGCGGGGCCGACAACCGGGCCTGCAGATCCGCACCCTGGACGACCAGAACAAGCTGGTGGTCACCCAGGAACTACCGGCATCGGGGCGGGAAATCCTGCGCCCCGATCGCCTGGGTTGGCGCTCCACCGGCCGGATGGCACCCCTGCCCCTGGAGTCGACCTCTAAGGGTAGGGCTAACCTGGGGGCCGAGCCCACCCCAATCAGCCGTGATTCTACCCCAGTCGCCTCCCCCTCCCTGTTTCAAGACCTGCTGGATAGCAGTGAGCCCCAGCCCGGGCTGGGGCTCAACGGGGAAGATGGGCTGCGGCTTTACCCCTACGGTATCAGCCGCTACCAGTTGGAACGGGTAATCAAAACCCTGCACCTACCGGTGGTGCTTACCAAGGATCTAGATAGCGCCGATGCGGTCCTGGCCCTGCGGGCCTACGGCAAGGGCCAGTCTAAACTCAAGCACATGGCCCAGGGTCGTCACCTGCCGGTGCACCTGGTGAAGGCTAACAATATTCCCCAAATCACCCGGGCCCTGCAGCGTTTGTTGCACCTAGAGGAAGATGCCACCGTTATGAACCTGGAGTTATTTACCCGCAGTGGCGGCGATGACGAACTAGAGGCCCTGGAGGAGGCCCGCCTGGCGGTAGAGCAGATCGTCATCCCCCAGGGCCAGCCGGTGGAACTCCTGCCCCGCTCCGCCCATATTCGCAAGATGCAGCACGAATTAGCCGAGCACTACCGACTCAAGTCCCTCAGTTGTGGGGAGGAGCCCCATCGCCGGCTACGTATTTATCCGGCCTAGGGCCCTTTGGAGTCAAGGGCAGAAAATGTTCTAACACTGTTTTAATTAAGATAATTGCCTCTATGCTGCCTTCCCCAGTTTTCGTTTCGACCAAGTTATACGTGTTCTGGCCAAAACTATGGTCTCTATTCCTAAACCTATGGCCGCCTTACCCTCAGATCTCCCTCCTGCTGGTTGATGGGCAGTTCCATGTGGTCCTCCAATTGAGCTGGATAAGCCGTACCATCGCCATTAGGGCATGACACCAGTGTCTAATTACTACAGTGCAAGCCTCAAGAATTGAAGCTAGGGGTTCCCGAAAGTTTTTGCCAACAGGCAATCCTAACAGTAACGCAAGCCAACTGGACATACAAAGGGTTCACAATAGTTGCGGATCTAGCAAAAACTTCTCAAAGTTTCAGTGAATATCGGGCCAATCTACTTCCGCAGAACATTTTCAGCATATATACTGGATCTAGAAAATTATGGTCAGGGTATATTCTTATGAAGGTTACTTAGAGGCTTTAGACGAAAGGTATTTTTCTTAAACCTTGTCCACATCCTGGATAGGAAGCTCTGTTACACCGTTCCGCATTAAAATTTATTATTGAGTTATTAACCCTTTGTATTTTGGACACTGGGGTTCCGTTTTTCGAAAGCGACTTCATTTTTAGTTGTCTCAAGAGTCTTTCCCTATCCGTTCTGTAGTCCTAGTTTTCTACGCTAGCTATTCGGCTTCTATAGTTGTCGTAAGCATTACAAATCAATCAATTTAGCCTGTATATCATGGGATTTCACCTAGCTACTAGTATCGTATTTGACTTTAATGCTTTCTTGCATCGTGCTGAAGCCGATCAAGGTCCACGCCATACGATCTACCAGGTTGCCGAGAGATTGGGGGCACAAATTCATCAGCCCCACAAAGAGGGTATAGGTTTACTCGACAAACTTTTATCTAAGTTAGTAGGCAACCCTGAACATTGGGCTCTAGCCCGGAATCTCATTAATGAGTTAGGTCAGGAGGATACTATTTACTGCTCTGGTGAGGAGGTTGGTCTACCTCTAGCTATGCTGGCGAAGCTAAAGTCCCGTCAGTTAAAGCTTGTTGTTCATGTAATGGCTCCTCACCGACCCAGGTTTCGCGCGTTAGTGAAGTTATTAGATTTAGGTCCATTAATTAAGCTTTTTACGGTTACTGATAAGCAGAAGGCTAATCTTATTCGTAGTTTAGTACCAACTGCTCAAGTATTCGTTGTCCCTGAACAGACAGATGCTTCTTTCTTCACCCCCGGACCTGGGAAAATTACTACCAATCGTCCTCTCATAGCTAGTGCAGGCCTAGAGCAGCGTGATTATATTACCTTAGCCCTGGCTACTCAGGAAAAAGCTCTAGACATTAAAATCTGTGCCTATTCTCCCAACGCATCTGCTCAACAGCGGAGAAATATACCAAATCCGATTCCTGAAAATATGGAGATTCGGTACTTTGATTTCGTTGAGTTGCGTGACCTTTACCGGAGTGCCGATATCGTCGTTATTAGTCTTTTAAGAAATAACTATTCTGCTGGTTTGACAGTCCTAATGGAAGCGATCGCCTGTGGAAAACCAGTCATTATGAGTGAGAACATCGGCTTAACCACAGATTTTGTAGAGAAGGGCTTAGTCTTGGGTGTCCAGCCTGAAGATCCTAAGAATCTTGGAGAGGCTATCGACTACTTACTGGCTAACCCTGAGTTTTCTCAAGAAATGGCTAAGAGAGCCCACAGTTACTTCCTAAACCACTATACTAGCGAGGACTATGTCAGTCAGGTATGTCACCAATTAGAGCAGGTTAACGCTCTAGATAGGCTAGATGCATCCAATTTGTTAATGTCGATTCAATAACCTTATAGTCAGGATTCAACCGATCCGGTTTGGGGGACACGATCAACGATCAGTACCCATGTATTTTTTTGGCAGGTTAGGGTCGAGGGAGATGTTTGGACTTTTAGCGACTCAGGTTCAATGGGGTGTGCTCCTTTCTCGTGGGCAATACAGGCGAGGTCGTAGGCTAAGGCTTTGGCAAGCATGGCGATTTTAGCTTAAAGGGGCGTTGATCAAATTTTCTGGCGGAAGGCTCGCAGGGCATGGCTCCTGCTGATCGCTCGACTTTGCCCTAAGACCTCTGACACCCACGCTACAATTGGTAGGCCCGGAAAGTTGGGGCTGGTGGCAGAATTTTGATATTGCCCGGATTCCAGGATGTAGATTTTCAGCCCAGTCTCCTCATAAACCCAAAGCCCGACTGGTTAAAATACCTTGGCCTGAAAGTCTGGCCCTACCTCCAGGTCAAAGACATTACCAGGAATGCGGGCCCCGTAAAGCCGCTTGGCGATCTCCAAACCCGTGCAGTCACCCAGGATCTGAATTTCTACCGTGTCCCTGCCGATTTGGAAGACCTGTTGCGAACTCTAGCTAAAATCCTTGAACCCTAATGTCTAGGCTTGAAGCCATCATCTAACACCTGTCCAGTTTACGGGGTACATCATGCCTTAAGCCATGCCGTAGCCATGTATCCATGGCTATACTGAGAGCAGTCTTGGTAAGGGTTTTGTCATGGTGCTTTTAAATGCCACCCCATCTCCCATCGGTGAATCCCCCGCTGAGGCTCCCTCGTTGCCAACCCACCTCTATAGCGACGAACCCCCCTTGGAAACTGATTTGCACCGCAACCAGATTGACCTGTTGATTCGTTTGCTTAAGTATTGGTGGCGAGATCGCGGCGATTTTTATATTTCAGGTAACTTGACGGTCTATTACAACCAGCAGCAACTTAAACAACGGGATTTCCGAGGCCCGGATGTGTTTGTGGTGCTAGGGGTAGAAAACCGCGATCGCCGCAGTTGGACCGTTTGGGAAGAAGGCGGCAAATACCCCAACCTGGTGATCGAGCTGCTTTCCAATTCCACCGCTAGCGTAGATCGGAGCACCAAAAAAGATCTCTATCAAGATATCTGGCGCGTGCCGGAGTATTTTTGGTTCCATCCTGAGACCCTAGAGTTTGCTGGGTTTCACCTGCTTAATGGCCGTTATCAGGCCATTCCCGCCACCGAAACCGGATGCCTATGGAGTGAACAGCTTCAATTATATTTGGGCATCCATGGGCAGCAGTTGCGCTGGTTTACCCCGGAAGGGCAGATCATCCCCTTGCCGGAGGAGGCAGAGCGCCAGGCCAAGGAACAGGCCCAGCAGGCTGAGGCCCTTGAGCGCCAGGCTAAGGAACAAGCCCAGCAGGCTGAAGCCCTTGAGCGCCAGGCTAAGGAACAAGCCCAGCGACGGGCTGAACAGTTAGAGGCATTGCTGAGGGCGCAGGGGATTGATCCTGATCAACGGCTGGGGTTGTAGCACTGACCTGGCCAGGGGGTAGAAGGGAGCAGACGCCACCGATAATGCACCAGACCTTAGCTCCAACTCCATGGATCGAATCCCCTCAGAGGGGGGGGAGGGTGATAAACATTTGTCAGTCAAGCCGATTTATTTAACGGTGTGGATTTTTAGGAAGTTGGTGGAGCCAGCTTGCTTCATGGGCAGCCCACCCACAATTAACAGCTTGTCACCGGGGGCCGCCAGGTCGGCGCTGACCAGGCACTGTTCAACCTGGCGAAACATGCCATCCATGGTCTCGGCCAGCTGATCCACCAGCAACGGCCTCACCCCCCAGGCCAGGTTCAACTGG
>JAYKIM010000134.1:0-5217 GCA_035286245.1 Cyanobacteriota bacterium
TGCGGGCGGATCTAACCTGCCTGGCCCTGCCAGCGCTGCTGCGGGCGGGGCGACGGTTTGACTATAGCTTTCTCGACGCCGGCGGTAAACTGGATGACCTGTTTGTGGACTTCCACTATCTCAGCGCCATGACAGTTCCCGGCGGGGTCATCCTGATTCCCGATGATGATCGGCCAACGGTGCAAAAGTTTCTCGCCTACCTGCGCCATAATCGACCTGACTGGCAGTTGCACCCCACCCCCAGAGGGGTGCGGATTACCATTGTGGAGCGGGTCAGTGAAGCAGATGGCCGCCGCTGGGGAGACTTTCATGACTTTTAAGCCAGCGACGGATCTGACTATCCTGGCCCCGGCGGGTAGCGGTGACTGGCATCAGGAGTGGGCCGAGGGAGAGGTGATTCGGCAGCCAGACCGGGTGATTCTGCGCACCAATGGGCACGGACAGGCCCTGCGGGCGGGGGTGGAGCTACGGCCCGCCCTGCACCTGGGGCAGCAAAACCTGGTAATCCAGCTGCGGGTCGACTCCCTAGCCGACCTCCAGAGGCTTGAGTTGAGGCTAGCTGCCCAGGCCGGCGATCGGCATCACTACGTGAGCCTACCCATCTCCTTCCTAGGGGATCTTGAAGCCAATTTCCTGCAACCGGGGGAATGGAGTTCCCTGCACCTGTCCCTAGCCCATGGGCAGTGCTATCCCCTGAGTGAGTTTGAGGCAGAGGCACCCATGACCTACCTGCAGGTCATGTTTGAGGATCGGGGTGGACAGCCGGTGGAGGTGCAACTGGGGGCGATCTCCGCCCAACCTCGCCCCCGACAGGGGTGCATTTCCCTGCACTTTGATGATGGTTATTGGCACCATGGCCAGCAGCTGCCCCAATTACTCCAAGCCCATTCCACCCCACAGGCGCCCCTCAAGGCTACCGCCTTTTTAATGCCCCGCCATCTAAATCAACCCGGCCACCTCAGCCTGGCGGATAGCCAGCGCCTAGCCCAGGACTACGGTTGGGAACTGGGGGCTCACCACAGCCGACCCCTAACCACCATGGCCCCTGCCGACCTGGCCAGGGAACTGAGCTATACCCTGGAGGTGTTTCAAACCCAGGGTTGGGCCCAAGGTCCGGTGCATTTCGCCTACCCCCTGGGCAAGGTAAATCGCCCCTGTCGGCGGGCCCTGACTGCCTATTTCGCCAGTGGTCGGTTGATCTCCGGCGGTCCAGAGACCCTGCCACCGGCGGACTGGTACCGACTACGGGCGATCAACGTTACCCCCCTGCTGTCGGCACAGGATCTGGCTGACCTGGCCCAACGAGCCGTCCACCATGGGGCCTGGGCCATCTACATGTTTCACCATATTGTAGACCAACCCCGTCTACTGACAGAGTATGCCCGCAGCGAGTTGGAATCCTTTCTGGCCTTCCTGCGGGACCAGGGCTACGGCACCACCGCTATCGCTGACCTATACGGGTCAAGGCTAACCAGGCCAGACCCCTAAGCCCAGCCTGGTTTAAAGTTTAAGCCTCTTCAGGAACTGGAGTTGCGACCACCTCAGATTCAGTCTCCACCACCGCCTCTTCAGGAACTGGAGTTGCGACCACCTCAGGCTTCACCACCGCCTCGGGGGTTGGGGGAGGGGTCACCTCAGATTCAGGCTCCACCACCGCCTCGGGGGCTGGGGCTGCAGCTACCTCAGGCTCCACCACCGTCTCGGGGGTTGGAGTTGCGGCCACCTCAGGCTCCACCGCCGCCTCGGGGGTTGGGGGTACGGTCACCTCAGGCTCCACCACCGTCTCGGGGGTTGGGGTATCCTGATCGGCTACCACCACGGGCTCCTCTGGTGCAACCTTCTTAGCGCCAGGTTTAGGCCCCCGCATCAGGGCAGGGGGAACGGCGGGCTTACGATCTTCTTCACCTTTGCGACCACCCCGACCTCTGCGGCGATCGCCCCCTCCCTCATGACGGCCATCAGGGATTTTCTTTTTAGGTTTCTCGACGGGAGGTCTGGCATCATCAGCCATTGTTTTAACCCTGACTTGGATCAACATCGTGCCCATCTTAACCCGAATCTGGCCTCCAGGTGGATAGGTTAGGTTGAGTTCCAGCCAAAACAGTCAGACTGGGTTCCATGGCTGATCCAACCAGCAGCACCCTGGGGGAAGCCCTCCACCAGGCCATCAAAAACGTCCCTCAGCGAAAGCTAAGGGACGTTTTATAGAACCTTGCCCTAACTCCAGAAAATCTTGAGGCAGGGTAGGTGACTATCTCTGGGAATTCTAAGGATGGCCCCTGGCGGGCCCATCCCACTTTTACAGCCCTCACCCAAAGTGCCTCTCCCGCTCTGGGAGAGGCACTTTGAACCCGGTTACCCTTCTCCCTTTTTTGGGAGAAGGGGTTAGGGGATGAGGACAAACTTAGAAAATTGGGATGCTCTAAACCTGACTCAAGCTAGAACCTGGAGCCCCAGTTCCGCTGACTTTAAGCCAGGTCTCGGGTATAGCGTAGATAGTAATTGGGCACCCAGCCGCCTTCAGCCAGTTCTACCCAGTCATGATCATGGCGACCGGAAAGACGCAGGTGCTCACCGTTATTGAGGCTGCGCAACACCCTGGAATTAGTATTGGGAGCTTCGTGCACATCTAGGGGAACCCCATTGGTATTCACATAGCCTTCGGTATAAACCCGGCCAGTCACGGGTTTAGAGGCTTCTAAGTAGGCCTTATCCCGGCCTCGTAGGGCCCATAACAACAGGGGCAAGCCAATAATCGGAACTAACAACCACCAGAGGCGACCTAATTGGGGTTTGGGAACCGCCACATCACCAACCCCGTCGGGCAAAAAGCCACCGATACCCTTGGAGACACTGTAGGGACAGGTTAACCGATCAAACCCAGTACCATCCTTAGTGAGGTTCAACACCACCTCGACCTTATCGGCATCAATCACCTTTGAGGAAACCACCTGGGACCGACTGGGGTTGTAACCATCCTTGGCGGCGTTTTCAATACAGGCTTTCTCAGCGGTTTTAATCATTTCCGCACTGGACTGGGCTAACCCAGGGGTAGCTAGGGCGCTGACCAGGGCTAGGCTCGAGACTAGGCTCATGGCCTGGTAGTTAAGTTTCATAGGGTCTACTCCAACGTCTAGATGGGGGATAATCAGTGAACTATTCACTGCCCAAAGACTCTAGCCTGGAAACCTAAGGGATTGATAAACCCTGACTAAATTTTCAATCTGGTGCTTTTAGCTACTGCTTGCAACTAACTTCTGCTGTACGGCCCATGCTGCCCTTGGCAGGAGGAAGGCAACGTTTCCAGGTTAGGACCCGGGCGAACAATCTAACCCATCCTTGATCCAGGCTTCTTCGATCCAGGTTTTGCTGACCACCGCCAGGGGCAGGGCTAAGATTAACCCCAAGGGTCCCAGGAAGGTGGCGAAGAAGATTTGGGCGATCAGGGTGGCAGCGGGCAACAGGGCCACCTGTTTCTGCATGGCCATGGGGGTAAACCAGTAACTTTCCAGATTTTGAATCAGCACATAGAGGATAACCACCAGGGCGGCTTTTCCAGGAGACTGTAAAAAAGCCACGAATATGGGGAAGATAGCGCTTAGGGTGGGACCGAGGTTAGGAATAAAGTTAAACAACCCAGCCAGTACGGCGTGGGCAAAGGCGTAGGGTACCCCTAGCAACAGGAGGCCTATAAAGCTGAGGGTAGCTACAAATAGGGAGCTAAAGGCGACCCCCCCCAGCCAGGATAGTAGGGCTGCTTCACATCGATTCAGGATATCATCGGCACGCTGCCGGTATCCGGAGGGAAATAGCCGCAACAGCAACCGTCGATAGGCTAATGGATTGACCAATATCATCAAGGTCAGCACGGTGAGTAGTAACACCTGCAGGAGGATGACTACGGAGTTGGAGAAGAAGGTGAGAAAGTTACCGAAAACCCGACTACCAATGGTGGTCATTTGCTGCAGGAGATTGGCCAGGTCAGGCACCAGTTGAACGTCAGAACTGGGGAACCACTCTGGGGGGTTGGCCTGTAGCTGCTCGAACCAGGTGACTAGCTTTTCAAAGCCCTTGGGTAACAGGTCTAACAGTTCCTGAAATTGATCAATAAATAGGGGCAAAATCAACCATAGGAACAGGAAACCGCCGAGCAACACCAGGGCGGCGGTGACTAGCAAGGAACGGTCCCGTCGCCAGCCGTAGACATTCACAAATCGCCGCACCAAACTATTCAGGGCAGTGGTCAAGACCACCGCCGCAAAAATCAGCAGAACAATTTGGCGAAACTGCCACAAAATCAGCAGCGCGATGCCGAGTAGGCCAAGGTTAATCCAGTCAGTGAGTTTCACCTGAGCAACGTGCCTTTAGCTATGGGTCTAACCTGGGGAAGGGCCAACCGCTCTCCCAGATCCTCCGTCCGTCCGAGCTGAGAAGCTGATCCATTGCTACTTCGGGCGATCGCAAGGTGCTTCCCTGAAACTGATATGCTGAAAGTTTACTATACCTCTCTTGATTAGTTGGGTTCTATGGTTTCCCCCCGCCCATCGATTCGCCAACGGCAGCACCCGATGATTCGAGACCTGGCCGATCGCATCGAATCGGTTTGGCAACGCTATCTACCCCTATCGGACTACCAGCTACCCGAAGATTTGGGCTACGTCGAGGGCCGTTTAGAAGGAGAACGACTCATTATCGAAAACCGGTGTTACCAAACCCCGCAGTTCCGTAAGCTACACCTGGAACTGGCCCGGGTCGGAGAGAACCTGGATATCCTACACTGTGTCATGTTTCCCCGTTTAGACTATCCCTTGCCCATGTTTGGTTGCGATCTGGTAGGCGGTCGCGGCCAGATTAGCGCCGCCATTGTGGACCTATCCCCGGTGATGGGTGAGTTACCTGGGGACTACGAGGCAGAGATGAAGGCCCTCCCCCCCCTAAGTTTTACTGAAGAGCGGCCGCTACCGGCCTGGGGCACCATCTTCTCTCCCCACTGTCGATTTATTCGCCCCACTACCACCACCGAGGAAGGGACCTTTGTAGGACTCATTGAGGATTACCTGCGCATCCATTGTCAGCGGGCAGGGGCAACCCATTCCACAACGGCGACCATAGCTCAGGTCAGGCAGGGGCAAGATCGCTACTGCACTCAGCAGCGACAAAACGATAAAACCCGGCGGGTGCTGGAAAAGGCCTTTGGGGCAAGTTGGGCCGATCGCT
>JAYKIM010000135.1:0-4653 GCA_035286245.1 Cyanobacteriota bacterium
AAGGCTTTAGTGTCACCATTCCCCACAAGCAGGCGATCCTGCCCCTACTGGCGGAGGTGACGCCGGAGGCCGCCGCGATCGGGGCGGTGAATACGGTCTGGCCCACAGCCCAGGGTTGGGCTGGTACCAACACCGATGTGGCCGGTTTCATCGCTCCCCTAGTCGCCGGTCGGGACTGGACCGGGGCCCGGGCCCTGGTGTTAGGGAATGGCGGTGCCGCCAGGGCCGTGGTGGCGGGCTGCACCCATCTGGGGTTTGAGGCGATCGCCGTGGTGGGTCGGCATCCCAATAAATTAGCCGCCTTCCAGGCAGACTGGGCGAAATCCCCCCAGCCACCACCGTTGACGGTACATGGTTGGGATCGCCTGCCCCACTGTTTGGCCGGGGTGGATCTGGTGGTCAACAGCACGCCCCTGGGCATGGGCGCCCTGGTCACCGAGAGCCCCCTCAGTGGTTTTGAACTGGCCCAATTGCCTGACCAGACTACGATCTACGACCTGATCTACAGTCCCCGTCCCACCCGCCTACTGCAACTGGCGGCGGAGCATGGGCTGACGCCCTTGGATGGGTTGGAAATGTTGGTGCAGCAGGGGGCTGCGGCCTTTTCCATTTGGTTAGGGCAGCCGGCCCCAATAGACACCATGCGTCAAGCCTTGGTGAAATGGCTTGAGGCGCATTAATATCCATTACTATAGGGGGGTATGGCTCCCCAGGAGGTGACCATGGTTCGACGGGCAATCACGATGCTTACCCTAGTCATCGGTCTCTGGCTAGGTAGTGCCCTGGGGCTAACCGCCCACGCCCTGACCGCCATTGAGCTCAGTGATGTGCACTATGAAGCCTGTCCGGCCGAGTACGCCGAGGGCATGGTCACCCCGGGGTCGATACAGGCCGCCAAATGCTACTTGATTTTGGGTAAGGCGATTAATCGCTCCGGCAAGCCCGTAATTAACGCCGATATCTTTGGTCGCATCTACGACGCCAACGACAATCCAGTGATGCAAAATCGCAATCGCCTGGGATCGATCGAGAACGTACCCCCCGGTGAAAGTAACTTTTCCATCCGGATCTCGGTCGCCGCCAATCAACCGGAACCCCTCAAGCTTAAACAGTTTAGGGCCTCAGGTTTTAGTGGTCAGGTGCGTCGTTAATGTCGCCAATTAACCCAAGACCTTTGCCGTTATGACTTTATTTTAATCACTCTCGCCAGGAAGTGCCCCAGCCTGGTGAAGCCATTCCGTCAGGCCCGCTGCCAGGGTATCGGCTAATTCCTGCTGGGTTTCAGGATCCTGAACCCACTCAAACTCTCCGGGGTTAGTCATAAAACCCAACTCCAGTAGGACAGCGGGGCTGACAGCGGGGCGGGTGAGGGCCAGGTTATTCCAGTAGACGCCGTAGCTGTGGCGGTCTAGCTGGTCCACCAGATAGTCGTGGAGAAATTGGGCCAGATCCCGGGCCTGGGCATGGAACCAAAATGCCCCAACGCCAGCGGTGTGGAGGGCATCCCCACCGTCCGGTAGGGCGTTATAGTGCAGGCTCAGGGCCAGGGTGGGGGCGGTGGCGGTAATTTGGTTGGCCCGATCGTTGGGGCTACTGGCGCTGTCATCCTGGCGGGTCATGATCACGGTGGCGCCCCGGGCCTCCAGGGCCTGTTGTAGGAGGGTGGCGATCGCCAGGGTGATAGCCTTTTCCGGCGTACCGTCTGGCCCGCGGGCCCCCAGCTCATCGCCACCATGGCCCGCATCCAGGAGGATGGTGGCTCCCTGCAGGGGGGCGTCCGACCCCAGGCGGGGGGGATGGCGCAGGGCTAACACCAGGGTGGGGCCCCGGTAATCGAGCCGGTAGCCCCACTGCTGCGGGGTTTTGAAATGAAATTGGTACTGCACCTGGTGATTGGGTAGGGGTTGCCAGTCTAGGCGATCCAGCACTCCGTCCGCCACCAGGCGGATGGTGTCGGTTTGGGCGGTGGTGTTGTGGAGGGTGAGGGTGAAGCTGTCCTGGGTTTGCTGCACCGTCACCGGCACGGGCACCTGCAGGGGAAAGTGCACCTCCGTCCAACCCTCCACCCGCCGGGAGGTAACCCCCCGCACCAGGGATTGGGGGGGGATGGCTCCGGCGATCGCGGCTGTCTCGCTGGCCCGAATCCAACCGCCATAATCCAGCTGTAACCATTCTCCCTCCTGGGCGATCACCGTCGCCCGGGTGCCCTGGGGCAGGGGGGTGAGGCGGGAGTAGTCGGTACTGGGGCCGGTGCGGGCCACGCCCGGGACGGCGGTCACCGCCACCACCTGGGGTTGATCCCGGGATAGGACGATCACCCGACCGGGGGCCGTGGCGGTTTGGTTACGGCCTTGATAGGCCAGGGTGTAGGTGGGTTGCCCCAGGTCGCCGGGGCGATCGCCGCTCAGGCACCCCTGGTAGAGGGTGGAGCCAGCATAGCTGAGGGGTTCGACCTGGTTGATCAGCACCCCAGCGTTAGCCGGCAGCTGGGCCTGGGCCGGCTGGGGCGCCAGGGTGAGTTGACGCCCCGCCAGGGTGACGGTCACCTGGGCGGTGGCGGGCCCCATGGCCCCGAGGCAGATTAACTCCCCTGCTGGCCGGGCCCGATCCCCCTGGGGTTGCAGGGAGTCGGTGACCAATCCGGGGGGATCGGGGAGAATGGGCCCCGGGGGCTGGCGATCGATGGTGATCTCCAGCCGTTCCTGCCCCTGGGTCAGGGTGAAGCGGTTGACCCCCAGGGTGAGGGGTAGGCTGGGGGCAAAGTGACCAGCGGGGCTACGGGACTGGATGGGCTCCCCGTTGATCAGCACCGGCTGATCGGGGTCAGCGGTGCCAATGAAGAAGATGCGATCGGCGGTGGTGGTGTGATGGGCGGGTGGATAGACCACCATGAGTTCGGCCCTGGCTACGGTCGCCCCAATCAATCCCATACTCCCCACCGCACCCAGGGCTAACCCCCGCCGCCATAACCCCGATCCCATCACTCTCCTCCTTAGGCAGTCCTATGTAATGAAGTATAGGGCGAGAATCCTTTACTCCCCCCCAATTTGCGCTACTAAGTACACACAAGGGTCTGGCTGGTAGACTTGCTCGCAAAGGCCCCCTAGATCCCCACCTCGCGTAGCGGCCTGGAGAGCATATTGGGCAGGACTTTGAGCCGTAATAGATTCTCGCTACCGCTAACTCCCCCCAAGCTTGGGGGGACGGGGGGGGCCATTGGCGAAGAGCAAAGACGCTCCCTGCGGGCCAGGACCCTCAGCACTGCTCTGAAGGGTTTATTCACAGGTATTTTCTTGGTGATTGGCTTGATTGGTGCGTTAAGCATCCTTAAGATTCTCACCAGACCGGTACTGGCCGGCAGTGCGATAATGGCGTGATGTTTTACCTAGCCCGCTCCAGGTCCTGGGGCTAGAGAATCTTTCCCCTATGGGTATGCAGGTCAGGATTCTGTTAAGAACCCTACCTGGTAAACAAGGGGTCGTAGGACGGGAATTTCGGCTGCGGGTTCGACAGGGCCTTGAACAGGAGGGCATCGAACTCAGCAAACCGAGATTTATTTGCAGCTAGGAGCCCTTAAGGGGGGGACTGTTCAGTAAGGTCCTGCTGTTGCAGGTAGGGGAGCCAGTTGGGATGCTCTCAATCTGAACAGTCCTCCCGGGCTGAAACCATTGATTTCTCCTTGTCAGAACCAGGGTTTACACAAAATTCTGATCACTTTCAACAGTCCCTGAGGATCCGATCAGCTAACACTTACTCGTTAGCCCTTACAAGGAACCCTGTAGCCCTTACAAGGAACTCTGTAGCGGCTAACGCTTACTCGTTTGTAGCAAACACTTAAGCATTTACTGAAAACGCCTTCTCGTTAGCCGCTAACGCTTACTCGTTGGCAACTAATCTAAACGGTTACAGAGCTCTTAAGGAATAACGTCCAGCTCCTCACCCCTGATCCACCGTCTATTTTCTCCCCTAAGTTAAAACAATACAGCCTTCTAGCCTTAAGTCAGGGGAAATACTTAGAAACCACTGCAAAATCAGTCCCTGGGGCTGAAGTTGAGAAGGTAGAACTCAGCCATCAGGGACTTCGGTTATTTTGCCAGGCTACTAAGTACACACAAGTGTGTATCTAGTAGCCTGGCCAAGGGGGGGTTAGAGCGTGAAACTCATACAGCGACCATCCAACTCCCTGTTTCTTCTCCAAGGGGGCCAGCAATCACCATGCCGCCGACCTGGGGTGGCTGTGACGCCCACGGGGAAAACCCAGGGAATGCTATCCTTAACACTATGTTGTTGTGGCCCTCACCTGTGCCAAGTCCCCCTATCCTCGGCCTTCTAGCCAGGGCCAGGTATACTCATTTGCGGTTACCCCGATCTGATTCCACCGCTGCGCTAATCTATGGACGCCGCCTTTGACTTAACACTGCAAATAGTCCTGACGGTGTTAGCAGGGGTGGCGGCCCAGGTGGTTGGGGCCTTTGCCCAGATTCCCAGTATTATTTTCCTGCTTCTCTTTGGCATTGGTCTGGGGCCCGATGGTCTGGGGCTACTGCACCCCCAGGCCCTGGGGGTAGGGCTAGAGGTGATCGTCTCCCTGAGTGTGGCGCTGATTTTATTTGAGGGGGGGCTGAGCCTAGAGCTGAGTGAACTCGGCCAGGT
>JAYKIM010000136.1:0-4500 GCA_035286245.1 Cyanobacteriota bacterium
TCGGGTGAAGTGCGATGTGAACACCCCCCTCGCCCCCCTTGCCAAGGGGGGGTACAGCGTGAAACCCTAACGGCCAGCCGCTGGGGGGTAGGACTGAGCAATTGGGTGTCTCACTCTATCGAAAACCGCTATAGGGAATAGGGACCACTAGACAAACCAAACCCGCGGTAGGATGGCCGGTCGCCCTAAATACCAGGGGCGCAGCTGGCGCCAGAGACCCATAAACCACTGGCGGGCCCCCTGGCTGGAGGGACCCCGGTAGCGGCAGACTACTCCCTGCTGCAGCCGGGTGATGCCTACCTGGCCGGGAGCTTCTACCCCCGGCTGCGATCGCAGTTGGTGAACCTGCTCCACCGACAACTCCAGACCCACCAGTACCAAACAGCCCACCACCGGTTGCCCCCCCAGGCCATTGATACTGTCCAGGGCGGGGCTGCCCCCCGCCAGGGCCTGGGGATCGATCCAGAGGGGAGTAGGGGTATCCCCCTCCTGCCAAACCTGTAGTTGCGATCGCCAGTCCCCCTGACAAAACCGTTCCTGGCGGGCACTGCGGCCAAACCGGGTGATATCCCAGCCGCACCACACCGCCCCGGGGGCCAGGTTAACCCGGAGGTGCTGGCGATAATGGGCGGCGTTAAAAACGATGGTTTCCTGGGGAAACCACTCCAGACAACTGTGGGGGGCCAGGGTGAGGGTGGTGGTCTGTTGGGCCATCTGCTCTGGGGTAGGCTCCCCTTCCCTGCCGTAGACCTTACTGGCGGCGGCGGTGGTGATCAGGGCGCGGCTGTGGGGCTGGAGGGTT
Organism: Cyanobacteriota bacterium; assembly: GCA_035286245.1. Lineage (GTDB taxonomy): Bacteria > Cyanobacteriota > Cyanobacteriia > Phormidesmidales > Phormidesmidaceae > Nodosilinea. The sequence continues at coordinate 803 of JAYKIM010000136.1, forward strand.
ACCTCCAGGCTGAGCCGGTCCCCTGCTACCAGGCCACCGGCGGTGTGCACCACCACGGTGTGGCACACCTGGGGCCCTTCGGGGTAGAGCGATCGCTGCACCCGCAGAGGGGCCTGACTAAAGGTTTGGCTAGCCACCGAACTGCCGGCACGATAGTCATAGGATAGGCGGGCTAAACCTTGCCAGCCGGGGGCGACGGGCCTGGCCACTAGCGAGACCGATAACCGTCGGAGGTGGCGATCTCCGACAACTCCGCCTGGGTACGAAGGTTTTGACAGCGGACCAATTCACCGACGGTCAACACCTGGCGACCCTCCAGGGCGGGCACCGCTTCAATCGCCTTCACCAGGGCCTGGGCTGCCTCCCCCTGATCGTAGCCCCGCCGCTGGGCCACCTGGACGGCCTTATCGTCCGCCGCCACCTCGATCTCGGTGCCCTTAACACCACGCCAAAGCTGCCACACCGCCAGGCCCGTCACTCCCCCCGCCGCTAGTAAACCCACCGCATCTCCCTGCAGTAGTTCCACCACGCCGCCCAGTAAACCGGCCCCCGCCATGGCCTGATACCAGTTGGGCTTCAATAAATTGGCCAGGCTTAACCAACAAACGGTCCGCAAAAACAGCAGATCACGCTGGGCCAGCCCCAACTGCTGCCACCGGTCCAGGTTGAGGCTGACGGTGTGACTGCGGTGCCAGGGTCGGGGAAACTCCGCCCTGATCACTTCGATCTGGCGATCGTTGAGCATCAGCTTGGTTTTCATCCGTGCTGAAGCGGGCATCAATTCCTTGAGCCGACTAATTTCAGCATTAGGGTTAACCACGGCGATGACAATCCAAGAAAAATTGTCTTTAGACTACCATGTTCTCTCTACGATTATTTTGGCCAGAATGCTGAGACCCCAGCCGACCAACAAAGGCACCAACTGGATAGATCGTCTGCTTTGCCCAGGAAAAACTGAGCAGACCTGGCCAACCTCTGTCGTCCAGGTCCGACGAGCTATCTAAATTCCCCTTAATTTAGGAGTGAGGAGGGTCTGGATGGAGCTTAGCAGGGGAAAGGCTGGGGGAGTCTGAAGCCGACAAAACCCTATCTTCCCGACCCCAGCACCGCCATGGCAGGCTTCAAAATTCTTCTTCACCGTAGTTGGTGACATTTTCATTGTCGCGGCGAGAGCCCAATAGCTCCAACCGGTCAACCCGAATCACCGGCTTCGATCGTGGCGTGCCGGTAGCACGGTCCTGCCAGTGGTCTAATTTGAGGGCACCGGTAACGCCGATCAAGCTGCCCTTATGGACATAGTTGGCCGCCACTTCAGCCGCCTTGCCCCAGAGCTCCAAATTAAACCAATCGGGCTTATCATCTCGACTGGAGCGCCGCCGTACCGCCAGAGTTAGATTACACAACACACTGCCAGATTCAAAGTACTTAACCTCTGGCTCTGTACCCACGCGCCCGACCAAGGTTACCAAGTTAACCGCTGTCATCAGCTTACCCTCTCGAATGTGAACCTTTGTGGTGGCCTGCCTCTGTCCTTTCCTCCGGTTCGCAAAACCCTGAGCTATCCCCTAGGGATCGTCACCGATTCAAATGGGGAGATGGGCAAAACCATTGGCAAGACATAGCTCTATTTATACTGTGAGATCCGTTATTTTGAAATATACCTATCTTCAAGTCAGCAAGCCGGGGACATCGGTCTAGGAACGGCCAGAAATCTGGCTGTTCCTCCTGGCGTCTGGGCTCTGACCTACTTGGGTAAACCAGCCTACCCATGGTAGTCTAGGTAGGACCCAGGGATGATATGACCCTGGTTTTTCTGTCTGTATAGATCCGCCGGGGATAGCAGGAGGTGGCGTAACCGTCCCAAGGCGAAAGCGATGATCTAAAGATTTTTGAGGGTTAAGTCCTGATCCTGGGCTTGGCTCACTGGGTTGACCTAACTTTTATCATTTCATCAAGGAGAAAGAAACAGTTTCCTATGACTCAAGTTGTTGTTGGCGAAAATGAAGGCATTGAATCGGCGCTACGTCGCTTTAAGCGCCAGGTTTCTAAGGCTGGAATTTTTTCTGAGGTGAAACGTCGTCGCCACTTTGAAACCCCTCAGGAGAAACGGAAGCGCAAGGCGGTGGCCCGCCGTAAAAAGCGCTACCGTTAAGACCCTAATCTAGCCACTGACCTCCCCTCAGGGGGAGGTCTCTTTTTTTACCCTTAGGATTGGGAGGGTTGTAGGACCTGGCGTAGTTCTCCCACCGCCGGTACCAGCTGTTCGGCCTGTTGTAGGGAATAATCGGCCAGGGCAGTCCAGGCAGCCCCCAGCAATCGGTTTACCGTAATATTGTCCTTCACCAGGGTCCACAGCCGCTGGACCTCCTCGGTGTGGAGGCGATCATCCTCGGTTAGGGCCAGCAGGATCATCTGCCGCAGTCGCCCACCTTCCTCGGACATCAGGTACCGTAGGCCCATACCAGCGGTGGGAAGAACGTCAAAGTTGGTGTCACTGCGGGCGATCGCCAGCATATTTTCCAGCCGCTGCCACTGTAACTGACCATCCTTAAACAGCACCTCCAGTAACCGCTGCCGCAGGCTGGGGGTTTCCCCCAACAATAGACGCCGGGCGACGTAGGGATAGGCCACATCGACGATCTTAAAGTCAGGGTTAAGGCTAAGGGCTAGCCCCTCCTGGGTGACCAGGGAGCGGATAATCAGGGCAAACTTGGCAGGCACCCGAAAGGGGTATTCGTACATCAGCTCGGAGAACTGATCGGTGATGGTCTTAAAGTTAAAGTCCCGCACCTTGGCCCCCATGGTGTCGCCCAGGACTCGCTGCAGGGCAGGAATAATCGGCCCTAACTCCGTATCTGGGGTGAGAAACCCCAGCTTCACAAAGGCCTGGCCCAGGCGTTCGAAGTCCTGGTTAATCAGGTAGACCACCGCATCCACCAGGGTTTCCTTGGTCTCCTGGTTGAGCTGGTCCATCATGCCAAAGTCGATGTAGGCCATGCGACCATCGGCCATGGCAAACAGATTGCCGGGGTGGGGGTCGGCATGGAAGAAGCCAAACTCCAGCAGTTGTCGCAACCCTGAGGTAACGCCGATCTCAATCAGGCGATCGCGCTCCAGGTTGGCGGCGGCAATGGTTTCCACATCGATCAGCTTACAGCCCTCGATCCACTCCAGGGTGAGCACCCGATGGGTACTATGGGGCCAATAAATGCAGGGCACCTTCACCGTGGTGTCGGCTTTAAAGTTTTCGGCGAACCGTTCCGCATTGCGCCCTTCGTTGAGGTAGTCAATTTCCTCAAACAATTTGGTGCCAAACTCATCCACGATCAGGGTGAGGTCATGGCCCAGGTTAAGGGGCAAAAACCGCCCCAACCAGAAGGCTGCCCACCGCATCAGGAACAAATCCCGGCAGATCATCGGTCTCAGGTTAGGCCGCTGCACCTTGACCGCCACCTCCTCCCCGGAAAACAGCCGGGCTCGATAGACCTGACCCAGACTGGCGGCGGCCACGGGGGCAGGGGAGATGGAACTGAAAATTTCTTCGGGGCTGCGGTCCAGTTCGGACTCAATGATGGCCCGGGCCAGGGGGGTGGGGAAGGGGGGGAGCTGATCCTGCAGTTTGATCAACTCCTCGAGAAAATCCTTGCGCACCAGGTCGGGCCGGGTGGACAGGGCCTGCCCCACCTTAATAAAAGTGG
>JAYKIM010000137.1:0-6477 GCA_035286245.1 Cyanobacteriota bacterium
CGGGCTACAGCCCTAGTGGTCTAGCCCCCTAACTTAACCGTAACCCACGCTAATGACAGCATGGTAGCGGCTATTCTCCAGGTTAGCGCTGGATGGATAAAAAAACTGGTGGTTCTGTGCCAGCGCCGCCGATCTCTCGCTAGGATAGCCCCAACGAGAGCATCCCAGAGCATCCCAGTTTTGCAAGTTTGCCCTCATCCCCTAACCCCTTCTCCCAAAAGGGAGAAGGGGAACCGGATTCAAAGTCCCTCTCCCGCTCTGGGAGAGGGATTTAGGGTGAGAGCTGCAAAGGTGGGATGCACCCAACCCCAACGATTTCCCAGGATAGATGGCCCTATGGTGAACCCCGACGCTGCCCTGATTTCCCCTTGCCTACCCCAGATCTGGCCCCGCTTTGCCGAGCCCCTGGCCCTGGGGGTTTTGGCGTCGGGGCGGGGCACTAACCTGGAGGCGATCGCCGCCGCCATCCAACGGGGAGACCTGCATGCCCAAATCCAGGTGGTGATCTACAACAACCCGGGGGCTGGGGTGGTGGAGCGGGCCGAGCGCCTGGGTCTACCCCGGGTGCTGCTCAACCACCGGGATTACGACAGCCGCCAGGCCCTGGACCAGGCCATCATCCATACCCTGCAGGGCTATGGCGCCACCTGGGTGATCATGGCGGGTTGGATGCGTCGGGTTACCGACCAACTGATCGACGCTTTCCCCAGGCGGATTTTAAATATTCACCCCAGCCTGCTGCCCAGCTTCCCCGGCACCCATGCGGTGGATCAGGCCCTGGCGGCCAGGGTAAAGTTCTCCGGCTGTACCGTCCACCACGTTGAACTACAGGTGGACAGCGGCCCGATCATTATGCAGGCCGCCGTACCGGTGCTGGCGGAGGACAGCAGCGAAAGCTTGCAGGCCCGCATTCAGGTGCAGGAACATCGCATCTACCCGGCGGCGATCGCCCTAGCGGCCCTGGGCCACTAGCTAGCCAGGTATTCGCGCATATCCGCCTGGCGCTTCCGCAGCTTGGTCAGAGCTTCCCGCTCGATCTGCCGCACCCGCTCCCGACTAATGGACAGGCGATCACCAATCTTGGCCAGGGTCATGGTTTGCCCGTCCTCCAGGCCAAACCTCAAGGACAGCACCTCGCGCTGCTGGGGGGTCAAATCCCCCATCAGTCGTTCCAGATCCTGGCGAAGAGACACCTGGGTAGCGAAATCCTCAGGGGACTGACCATCATCCTCCAGCAGTTCGACCAACTCCGTATCTTCGTTATCCCCCACTTTTAAATCCAGGGAGAGGGGGTGGCGAGCCTTCTCCAGGTAATCCCTCACCTGCTTGGGGGTCAGTTCACACGCCGCCGCCAACTCCGCCACCGTGGCCGCCCGGCCGTAGTGTTGGAATAACTGACGCTGGGCTTTCTTCAATTTGTTCAGTTTCTCAGTAATGTGGATGGGTAGGCGAATGGTGCGACTCTTCTCCGCGATCGCCCGGGTAATGGCCTGACGAATCCACCAGTAGGCGTAGGTGGAGAACCGGTACCCCTTGGTGGGGTCAAATTTTTCTACCCCCCGCTGCATGCCAATGGTGCCCTCCTGAATCAGATCGAGGAGGTCAACATTGCGCTTAATGTACTTCTTGGCAACGGAAACCACCAGCCGCAGGTTGGCCTCCACCATGCGTCGCTTGGCCAGGTCCCCCAGGTTAATTACCTGCTGTAAGTCCGTCACCGACAGGTTGGCCCCCTCGGCCCACTCCTCCAGGGTCAGAGGCCGACCTAATTCATCCTCCCGGGCCTGACGCAGCAGTTGCAGAAGGTATAGTCGTTGCACCTGCTTGCCGAAGATAATTTCCTCCTCATGGGTTAGGAGGGGAACACGGCCAATTTCCTTCAGGTAAGTACGGACAAGATCATTGGGAGTCTGCAGAGTTCTCATGGCAGGGGGCAAGGGGAAGGACTAGATCTAGAGAACGAGAGGTTTGGGTAAGCCAGTTAGCAAACTCGGCTGAGGCTCTGGTCAGGCTAGGGGATTGGCAAGGACATGCAGAGCACAAACTAAGCAGGAATAAAGAAATGGTGGAGCTACCCCGACTAGAACCCCTGCCCCAGAGAGCAGAAGCCCTTGGTCGGGATCAGATTCACCTGTAGCGACCTGACCTGACGGGTACGGGAACAACCTCTACCTCAGGCTGAGTCAATAACCGGGACCACTGAACGAGGCCGTAGGAAAAACCCGTAATCATCAGAACCAACCAGAGATCATTAACTAAATTCATACGACTTAATACCAATCCAAATCATTGTGTTAATGATTGTAACATTTATGAAAAGAATGGGGAAGTAGGTGTTTCTGGCTGGCTGGGCTTGGGAAAACCAGAGTCAAAGCTTAGAATACAAGGGCTGTGGGGGCTTAGCTGCATCTCTAGCAACAATTTTCCCTATTTAGAGGGAAATATTTGGAATAATATCCAGTCTTAATGTTAACTGTTGACACAGTCTTCCCTCTCAGAGGTTGTTTGAAAAGGGTTGTCCCAGGTATAGTTCGCCGCCAAGAGAGCGCCAAAATCTTGAATTCTGCGGAGATTATCCGACTCCACCGGTATGGCTTGAAGCCCTCTTTGACTTTTCAAACAACCTCTCAGTTAGGTAGCCGTAATGGCAGCCGCTGGAATATCCTATCCCTCGGTTGATCTTGGGTAACCGGGCTGGTGGGCCAGGGTTGCCTAAGTTTTCTGAGAAATTTCGCGCTGATCTGACACAATCAGAATGTTGTACCAGGGGCAAGCCATGAAGTTCCTTTTGTACAGTAAGCCCGGTTGTCATCTCTGTAGTGGACTGGAAGCCAAACTCAGGGCAGTGGCTATGCCCCTAGACCTGGAGGTGCGAGATATTACCACTCGACCCGATTGGTTTCAGCGTTATCAGTACGACGTTCCCGTGCTCTGTGCTGAGCACCAGGAAGCCAATGGGACTGTGGAAAAACCCTTGCCACGCCTTTCCCCCCGAGCTCCCCAGGCCCAGGTTGAAGCGCTAATCCAGGCCTATAGCTAAGCCCCTAGGAGAAGATCGGTGATCTCGCCCCCCCTCCCATGGTTCCCGTCTCTGTCAACCCAGGCGGGGCAGAACACCTATCCAGAATTCGCCCTCACCGATTAACCTGGTTTTAAGCCTTCTGACTAAAGCTGTAACCCTAAGGCCAGCCAAACCCTCTAAGGACTCGCTGATATGAAGCTGCACCAACTGGTTGAGAACCTGCCCCCAGAGTTGCTCCAGCCCGGATTCAGGCTGACGCCGGAGCAGGCGGACCAAACCGTCAAGGGGCTGTGCACCAACTCCCATGCCTGTCAGGCCGGTGATGTGTTTATTGGCATGCCCGGCAGTCGGGTGGATGGGGGCGAGTTTTGGCCCGGGGCGATCGCCAGCGGGGCGATCGCCGCCCTGGTCTCCCCCCAAGCCTACCAACAGCGCCCCCCTAGCTCCGGAGAGTGCGTCATTCCCCTCCAGGATATGGCCATCGCCGGGGCTGAGGCGGCGGCCTGGTTTCATGGCTATCCGGCTCAGCAAATGGGCCTGGTGGGGGTGACGGGGACCAATGGTAAAACTACCACCACCCACCTGATCGAGCATCTGCTGAAGGCGGCGGATCACCCCACGGCACTGTTGGGCACCCTCTACAGCCGCTGGCCCGGGTATCAGCACACCGCCCTCCACACTACCCCCTTCGCCGTCGAATTGCAGGCGGACCTGGCCGCCGCCCAGCGGGCCGGTTGCCGCTATGCGGTGTTGGAGGTTAGTTCCCACGCCCTGGCCCAGGGGCGAGTTTGGGGCTGCCCCTTCGAGGTGGCGGTATTTACCAACCTCACCCAGGATCACCTGGACTACCACCGGGACATGGAGGACTACTTTCAGGCCAAGGCCCGGCTGTTTAGTGACCCCTACCTGGCGGGGCGAGCTGTGATTAACGGCGATACTCCCTACGGCGAACGGTTGATTGGTTTGCTGCCCGCCGATCAGTGCTGGACCTATAGCACCCAAAACCCCCGGGCCGACTTCTACACCGATACCCTCACCTACCAGGCCCAGGGGGTGACCGGTGTGCTGCACAGCCCGGTGGGTTCCCTGGCCTTTACCTCCCCCCTGGTGGGCCAGTTTAACCTGGAGAATTTGCTGGCGGCGGTGGCGACGGGTCTACACCTGGGTCTCCCCCTGGCCACCATGGTGCAGGCTCTGCCCCACTTCGGCGGGGTGCCGGGGCGGATGGAGGCGGTGCAGGTCAGCCCCGATCAGGATATCAGCGTGATTGTGGACTATGCCCACACCCCCGATAGTCTCAGTAATTCCCTGCGGGCCGCCCGGCCCTTCATTGCCGGTCGGCTGATCTGTGTGTTTGGTTGTGGCGGCGATCGCGACCGGGGCAAACGTCCCCAGATGGGGGCCATCGCCGCCGACCTGGCGGATCTGGTGGTGGTTACCTCCGATAACCCCCGCACCGAAGATCCGGAACGCATTCTCCAGGACATTGTCGCCGGCATGCCGGCGAGTCCTGGCCCAGCGGCGGTGGTGGGGGATCGGGCGATCGCCATTCAGACCGCGATCGCCCTGGCCCAGCCCGGTGATGGCATCCTCATCGCCGGTAAGGGCCATGAGGATTACCAAATTTTAGGGACCGAGAAGATTCACTTTGACGATCGGGAGCAGGCCGATCATTTTTTACGCGATCGCTACTGCCGATAGGTCAACCGCAAGATTCTGTAAATCCCTGGTCAGGGGAGGTCCGATTGAGGTGACTTAAGGTTACCTTAGTTATGACTATAGCCATTTAGGGTAGGGCGCCCAGAAAAGCCTTGGGCCTCAGCCCACAGCCAATGGCGTTGCCGTCCTGTCCTAACCGGACCGGTGACTGCCCTAGCATCCCAATGCCCCATTCTAGGCTATCCTCTATGGCCAGTTGCGGATGGCCCCATCCCTTGCCATGCCCCCTAATTCCTCCCCCCACCGTTCCCTCCAGGCAGCCCTGCAGCATCGGGTCGGCCTGACCTACGATTTGCAAATTACCGCCAGAGGCCTGCAGGACCTGTTGAGTTCCCTGGTTGACTTCCTGGCCAGTCAGCAAGTGGCCACCCACCTGTGGGTCAAACTCCCCAACCAGGAGAGTTGGTGGGTTGATCTGCAGCGCTACCACCAGGGTCTGGTGGGGGATTACCAACTGCTCCGGTTTACGGCAGGAGCAGCTGATCCATCCCCAGCACCAGGGGAGTTGAACCTACCCTTAGCCGATCCCCAACTGTGGTCTCAAGACTACTTTGTGATCCTTCAGGGTGAACAGTTTGCCGGCCTGGTGCTGGCCACCCCCCTCAGCCCCAGTGCTGAGGCCGTGCTGGAACCCACTACCCCGATGGCGGTTTGCCACTCGGTCTCCCCCCTGGTGTGCGCCACGGTGCTGAGCACCCTCCAGGACCAGATTGGTCAGATGGCAGATCCATCTATCGTCCTTCCCGCTAGGATCAAAACCCTACAGTGCCCTGCTCCGGTGGTCGCCAGTTCCCCGCCAGGGCTTACCCTGGTGGATCGTTGGCTAGCCTGGCAAGTGCAGCGCCAGGCGGATTGCCACCAATCCCTGAGCACCTCTCAGCAAACCTCCCTGGGGCTGTCTAACCTATCCTCTGAAAATGAGATTCTGTTGAATAGCCTGCGGCTTAAGGATGAGTTCCTCAATGCCATGGGACAGGAGTTACGCACCCCTCTGACCACCATTAAAACCGCCCTGACTTTGCTGGATTCGCCTCAGATTAAGGGCCCCCAGCGCCAACGCTATTTGCATATGATTAGTCACGAGTGCGATCGCCAAAGTGCCCTGATCCATGGCGTACTCAACCTGCTGCAGATGGAAACCTACGTGAGTCAGGGTAGTCGGATGCCGGTCTATCTGGCGGACACCATCCCCCCCCTGGTCAGCACCTACCAACCCCTGGCGGCGGAAAAGGGGATCATGCTGGCCTACACCATCCCAGAGGATCTGGCAGCGGTGGCCTGCCCCGAGCATTGGCTGCGGCAGATGGTGATTCACTTAGTAAGTAACAGCCTCAAATATACTCACCGGGGCGGTGAAGTGTGGGTGACAGCCCGCCAGCGCGATAGGACGGTGGAGTTACAGGTGCGGGATACCGGGGTGGGGATCGCCTCCAGTGACCTGCCCCATATCTTTGACTACTTTTATCGGGGGCGGCACCCGACTCTGGAGACCACGGAGGGCTCCGGCATGGGGCTGGCCATTGTGCAGCAGTTGTTACTCTTCTGTAATGGCAGTGTGAGGGTGAGCAGTGAGGTCGATCGGGGGACTCAGTTTTTACTCCAGATCCCAATCCAGTCAACCTGCCGGGTGGAGCCTAACCTTGACCTTGGATGACCTGTTTCATTTCCCTGACCGCCCGCTCTAACCCCACCAGCACAGCCCGACTGATGATGCTGTGGCCAATGTTCAGCTCTTC
>JAYKIM010000138.1:0-8641 GCA_035286245.1 Cyanobacteriota bacterium
TAGCACCGGAACAGCGATCGGAGGCAGCCTGGGCTAACCTGGGAGCGGTACAGCGTCAGGTGGAAGGACTCCAGGATCGGGTGGCTCAGCAGGCCCTGGCGGCGGCAGCGGCGGATTTGCAGGCGACCATGGCCAGGGGGGACTTGACGGTTGCCGTATTTGGGGTAGGGGCCGCCGGTAAAACCAGTCTGATTAATAGTTTAGTGGGAGCTCCCGTGGGCCTGGTGGGTCCATCCTTGGGGACCACCCAGGTGGAACAGCGCTATGCCTGGCAGTTACCCTCCGTACCCCATCCCCTTTGGTTGATTGATACGCCGGGGTTGGCAGAGCCAGGTGTAGCCGGTCGAGAACGGGAGCAGATAGCCCGTCAGATCGCCACCCAGGCCGCCCTGATTTTGTTTGTGGTTGATAACGATCTACACCAGGGGGAATTTACCCTGCTGCAGGATTTACTCGCCCTGGGTAAGCGATTGGTGGTGGTCTTGAACAAGGCCGATCGCTACCCCACTGCCGATCTAGAGGTTTTGCTAGCTCACCTGCGATCGCGGTTAGTGCCCCCCTTACCCCCCCAAGACATTGTAGCCATTAGCGCCGATCCCAAGCCCCTGCCCCAGGTGGGGGGAGGTTGGCTACAGCGGGTTCCCAATCTCGATCCCGTGCTGGCCCGCATGGCCGATATCCTCAGGGTGGAGGGGGAGGAACTGATGGCCGACACTATTCTCCTGCAATCCCAACAACTAGGGGAAAAGGCCCGGCAACTCCTGGACCAACAGCGCCAGCGCCAGGCTGATCAAATCATTGATCGCTACCAGTGGCTAGGGGCCGCCGCCATTGCAGTCACCCCCCTGCCCGGTTTAGATTTTTTAGCCACCGCCGCCATTAACGCTCAGATGGTGGTGGAACTCAGTCAGGTCTATGGCTGCAGGGTCAGTCTAGAGGAGGGCAAGGGCCTGGCCCTATCCCTGGCTAAAACCCTGGGGGGACTGGGGTTGGTGAAGGGTAGCGTGGATCTGCTGGCCCTGGGCCTGCAAACCAATCTGGTCACCGCCCTGGGGGGGCGAGCCCTGAAGGCGGCCAGTGGCGCCTACCTAACCCGCATCGCCGGGAAAAGTTTTAGCGAATACTTTCGCCATAACCAAAACTGGGGGGATGGGGGCATGGCCGCAGTGGTCAGTCAGCAGTTTCAGCTCAACCAGCGGGAGGCTGTTCTCAAGGCCTTTATTCAAAAAGCCGTCACCCACCTGATGCCCCTGGTGGAGCCCTAGTACTAGGCGGCGTCAATTAGGCGACCCTTCAGGAGGGAGTCGGAACTCAGGGCTCAGGAGAAGTCGGTAGATTTATGCCGGGTTCTACCAGTTTATTGGATCCGTTAGGCTGGCCAGCCCGATCAGGAGATCGATTTACCAGTAGATTTGTGCTAGGATAAACTACCATGAGTTCCTTAAGAATCAAGTCTTTAAGCGCTATTCAGCCCCTCCCCAGGGGAGTCTGACTGGCGCTTTATAGCTGTGGCCTGGCGGACCTCCGACCTCGTCGAATGGTTGCCGCCCCAGGAGGTCAGTTAGAATACCTGCCCAACCTCTGCTTTGGCCGGCCAGCTCTATCCGGAGCGGTCTGGTCGAGGTAAAACCATTCCATAACTTGGAGTTTTTTCGGCGATGGCAACCCCAGACGAGCGGATCGTCCCCACTGACCTGCGCAACGAAATGTCCCGGTCCTACCTGGAGTACGCCATGAGCGTCATCGTTGGCCGGGCTCTGCCCGACGCCAGGGATGGGCTGAAGCCGGTGCATCGCCGGATTTTGTATGCTATGCACGAATTGGGGTTGACCGCCGATCGCCCCTTTCGGAAGTGCGCTCGGGTGGTGGGGGAAGTGCTGGGTAAGTACCACCCCCACGGTGACACGGCTGTTTACGATGCCCTGGTGCGCATGGCCCAGGACTTCTCCATGCGATCGCCCTTGATCAACGGTCATGGCAACTTCGGATCCATCGACAACGATCCACCCGCCGCCATGCGTTACACCGAGTGCCGTCTCCAGTCCTTGGCCAGTGACTCCCTGCTGCAGGATATTGAGGCGGAGACCGTTGACTTCGTGGACAACTTCGATGGCTCCCAGCAGGAGCCTGTGGTGTTGCCCTCCCGCCTCCCCCAACTGCTCCTGAATGGATCCTCCGGCATCGCCGTGGGTATGGCCACCAACATTCCCCCCCACAACCCGGGGGAGTTGATTGACGGCGTCATTGCCCTGATCGAAAACCCCGACATCTCCACGGCCCAGTTGATGGAGCTGATTCCCGGTCCTGATTTCCCCACTGGCGGCCAGATCCTGGGCCGCAGTGGCATACGCGATGCCTACCTAACCGGCCGGGGGTCTGTCACCATGCGGGGGGTAGCTGGTATTGAAACCATTGAGCACCGAGCTCGCCCGGACCGGGAGGCGATTATCATTACCGAGCTCCCCTACCAGACCAATAAGGCCGGTTTGATCGAGCGCATTGCCGAACTGGTGAACGAACGCAAGCTGGACGGTATCGCCGACATTCGTGACGAGAGCGATCGGGACGGCATGCGCATCGTCATTGAACTAAAGCGGGATGCCTACCCCCGGGTGGTGCTCAACAACCTCTACAAGCAGACCCCGCTGCAAAACAACTTCGGCGTTAATATGCTAGCCCTGGTTAATGGTGAACCCCAGACCCTGGGCCTAAAACGCATGTTGGAGGTTTTCCTCGACTTCCGCATTGAAACCATTATCCGCCGTACCCAGTACGAGCTGCGTAAGGCCGAAGAACGGGACCACCTGCTCCGGGGCTACCTGATCGCCCTGGCCAACTTGGACGCCATCATCGCTCTGATTCGCGGGGCAGCGGACACCCCCACCGCTAAACAGGGTTTGATGGACCAGTATGGCCTCTCAGAACTCCAGGCCGATGCCATTTTGCAAATGCAGTTGCGCCGCCTCACCGCCCTGGAAACCCATAAGGTAGAGGAGGAACACGCCGAATTAGTCCTTAAAATTGCCGATCTCCAAGATATTCTGGCCCGCCGGGAGCGGGTTCTCCAGCTGATCATCCAGGAACTGGAGGATCTGCGGGCCAAGCATAATGACCCCCGGCGGACGGTGATCGAGGCGGAGGACGGTGAACTCACAGACATTTCCCTGATCGCCAACGAGCAGGTGGTGATCCTGGTGACGGATCAGGGCTATATTAAGCGCATGCCCGTCACCACCTTCGAGGCCCAGAGTCGGGCTACCCGCGGCAAGGCCGGCACCAAGATGAAGGAGGATGATGGAGTTCAGCACTTTATCACCTGCTACACCCACGATCACATCCTGTTCTTTAGCGATCGCGGTGTCACCTATTGCCTGCGCGCTCACCAGGTGCCGGAGGGATCGCGGGCGGCCCGAGGGGTGCCCATGGTCCAGATGCTGCCCATCCCGATGGAGGAGTCAATCACTTCGGTGCTGGCGGTGCCCGAATTCACTGACGAGGAGTACCTGGTGATGTTGACCCGCAGGGGTTACGTCAAGAAAACCGCCCTCTCTGCCTTTAGCAACATTCGCACCAATGGGCTGATTGCCATCTCCTTAGAGGAAGGGGACCAGTTGCGTTGGGTACGGTTGGCCCGCACCACCGATAGTATCTTGATTGGCTCCCGGCGGGGCATGGCCATCCACTTTAAAACCGATGATGATCAACTCCGGCCCCTGGGTCGGCCCACCCGGGGAGTGAAGGCCATGTCCCTACGGTCGGGGGATGAGCTGATTAGCATGGATATCTTGCCCAGCCAGGTGGTAGAAGCCCTGGCACGGGCGGATGAGGAGGACGATGATAGCCTCAGCCCCGACAGCGAGAGTGGTCCCTGGGTGCTGGTGATTACCGCCTCGGGGTTGGGTAAGCGGGTACCGGTAAGCAAGTTTCGGCTACAAAATCGAGCCGGTCTGGGCTTGACCGCCATTAAGTTCCGCAAACAGGACGATACCCTGGCGGCTCTGCGGGTGGTTAATGATGGGGATGAGCTAATGCTGGTGACTAACCGGGGCATCATTATTCGCCAGCGAGTTAATGATATTTCAGTCCAATCCCGTCCCGCCACTGGTGTACGACTACAACGGCTAGACGAGGAGGATGCGATCGCGGCGGTGGCGGTGGTTCCCCCAGCCTTGCAGGAAGAACCTGCCCTGCCTGACCTGAGCTTTGATAGTGCAGGGGAACCTCATAGCAGCGCAGACGGCGAAGAAGAATAGGGACGGGAAACCGGTTTACCATGGCTCGATCCGCTGCCCTGCGTTACTATCTCCTCACCCGGGTGCTGCTCGCCCCCCTGATGGTCTGGACGATTACCACCATCGTCTTTTTGCTAATGCGGGCCAGTCCTGGGGATCCGGTGGATGCCCTATTGGGGGCCCGGGCCCCCGCCGCCGCCAAGGATCAGCTGCGTAGCCAGCTGGGTCTGGATCAGCCCCTCTGGACGCAATATCTGACCTACCTGGGGCACTTGCTACGCTTCGATCTGGGTACTTCCCTGGCCACCCAGGGACAAACGGTTTGGCAAATTATTCAAGCCCATTTTCCCGCCACGGTGGAGCTGGCCTGCTGCGGTCTGGTGGTGGCGGCCCTGGTGGGGGTGACGGTGGGTTCCCTGGCGGCGGCTCGCCCCAATACCCCACTAGATCTGGGGGGGCGATTGTTTGGCATCATTACCTATGCCATTCCGATGTATTGGTTTGGCATGATTTTGCAGTTGATCTTCGCTGTCCAGCTACGCTGGTTCCCCATTGGCACCCGTTATCCCCTGCGGGCCGACCCACCGGTCGGGCCCACTGGCCTCTACCTGATCGATAGCTTTCTGTCCCTCGATTTCGGTGCCTTTGCCACTAGTCTCTACCACCTCGCCCTACCCAGCCTCACCCTGGGGATTTTGATTAGTGGAGTGTTTGAGCGCATGGTCCGGGTTAACTTAAAACAAACCCTAGCCTCGGATTACGTCGAGGCGGCCCGGGCCCGGGGCATTCCGGAGTACCGGGTGGTGTTGGTGCATGCCTTGAAAAATGCTCTGATTCCGGTGGTTACAATCCTGGGCCTAACCTTTGCGGCCATGTTGGGGGGAGCGGTACTGACGGAGGTGACCTTTTCCTGGCCGGGCCTGGCCAACCGCCTTTACGAAGCCATTACCCAGCGGGACTACCCGGTGGTGCAAGGGTTAATGGTCTTTTTTGGCCTGATTGTGGCGCTGATTAGCATCGCCATTGATGTGCTTAGCGCCTATATTGATCCTCGCATTCGCTACTAACCCTGACAACTTCTGGCGGTAGAGGGCTTGGCCCATGGCGGCTGACACCAGGCTATGGCTATTAAAATTTAAGGGTCCTGAACAGTTGTCCAGAACCCTTGCAGACAAAGTAGACGAAAATCAAATCGCTGGGTAGACGCTCACTTTCTTGCCCGCCTTACCCCGACGTTCAAAGGTGACCACTCCATCGACTAGGGCAAAAAGGGTGTCATCTCCCCCACGGCCTACGTTTTCGCCCGGGTGGACTTTGGTGCCCCGTTGCCGAATTAAGATATTACCAGCGCGCACCACTTGCCCGCCGTAGCGCTTAACGCCCAATCGTTTGGAATTAGAATCGCGACCGTTACGGGTGCTGCCTGTCCCTTTCTTATGAGCCATGGTGAGTTCCTTTCTCTACTAGAAGATCTTAGCCGGTGTTGTCAGGTTAGCTATCGCTATCGGGGGTGTCGGCGGTGGGGGTTGCGTCGGTAACGATGGTGGCGGTAGCCTTCTCCGCCGGGGCAGGGGTGGGCTGGCTAGAGGTGCCGGCGATCGCCTTACCATTCAGGTGGATGCCATCGATCATTAGTCGGGTCAGTTCCTGCCGGTGTCCCTGCTTTTTGCGGGTTTTCTTTTTGGGCTTCATCTTATAGACGATCACCTTGCGGCCCCGCAGGTGACTAACCACAGTGCCAGTTACGGTTGCACCAGCCACCAGGGGTTGACCCACCAGAGCGTCTCCATCGTGATTGATAAATAGCACCTGATCTAGGGTAACCTGGCCCTCGGCTTCCACTGCTAGCCGATCAATATCGTAGAAGCGGCCCGGTTCTACCCGCAGCTGCTTACCCCCCGTTGCCACAATTGCGTAGGTCATAGGTCCTCATAGTTCGCCGTACAGGTATTAACATCAGCACCTCTCCAGGAAGGCTGGCGACTTTAAACCTGATCCGAGCTTAAACAAACAGCTTTTCATTATCTCAACTCAGCTACTTGAGTGTCAAGCCTGGAAAATAGGAAAGCTGGTCCCTGGTAAAGCCATACTGGTAATGGAGGAAGCTTTCCGGCACTGATCCGACGCTTGTGCCGCAGGCTGCTTCCCTAGGAATTCCCAGCTCAGCTGAATAAGCTAGCCTAATCTCTCAGGGTGAACCGGGATTATAATCCATCCTAATCTGCCCAGGGTCGTGAGTATAGATGGTTGAGCAGGGTAGCTCTGGTTTGAAAACTCCTGGCTTCCCTGATACTGTTGAATCTGTAGCCAATGGCCACCGGATAAGAGACTGTTCAGAAAACCGTGGCAGATTAGGCTGAAACCATTAATTTCTCACTACCAGAGCCAGGACTTACACAACAGTCTGATCACTCTTGGACTGACTTTGGCCTCGATCTGGGCAGGTGGTTCAACCAGTCCAGCCGGAACACGTAATCCAGCATTTACTTTGTATCGATCGACTCTGTTTTGTCCTAGGTGTTTTGGATGTCTGCATACCTGGCTCGGATTGATATCTTCCCGATTAAGTCCCTGGATGGGCTATCCCTTAGCCAAGTCTCAGTCCTGGGTAGTGGAGCACTGCAGGGTGATCGTCGCTATGCCCTGTTTGACCGTCACCATCGCTTCATCAACGGCAAACAGAATCCCACTGTCCACCGCCTGCGCAGTCGTTTCGAATCAACGGCTCAGGTTGTCCACTGCTCTCACCCAGGGCAACCGCAGGATACCACCTTTGATCTTGAAGCGGATCAGGAGGCTTTAGAGACCTGGCTCAGTGCCTACTTTCAGGAACCGGTTACGATCCAGGAAAATCCTCAACAGGGCTTTCCTGATGATATCCAAGCCGTAGGCCCGACCGTGATCAGCACCGCTACCCTGGAGCAGATAGCCTCCTGGTACGGTGATCTGAGCCTGGCGGAGACCCGTCGTCGGTTTCGCACCAACCTGGAAATCGGTGGAGTCCCTCCCTTCTGGGAGGATCGGTGCTTCGATTCCGATCACCAACCGGTGCGTTTTAGGATCGGGGAGGTGGTGCTAGAGGGGATGAATCCCTGCCAGCGTTGCGTCGTACCGACCCGAGATCCGGACAGCGGTGCCCCCAGGCAGGACTTTCAAGCCACCTTTATTAGCCAACGAGCGGCCACCTTGCCCTCCTGGGCGCCCCGTTCTCGGTTCAACCACTTTTACCGCCTGGGGGTAAATACTAATATCCGCGAGCAAGGGGGGAAGATCTTGACGGTGGGGGACAGGGTCACCCTCGGAGTTTGATCGGACTCTATAATGGGTAAATCCTTGTCTTTGTTGACCATGTCCCTGCCCTTTCTGCGCCCCGATCTACTGCAACTGGCGGCCTACACCTCCCACCCCAGCTCCGGCAGTCAGGTCCTGGATACAACCCTTGACCAACTAGATACCAATGAATGCCCCTACGATCTGCCCGCCGAACTCAAGCAGAAACTAGCCTGGATGTTAGCAGAGCAGATCGCCGCTAATCGCTATCCCGATGGCGCCTATGACGAGTTAAAGGGGGCGATCGCTGATTATGTCAACCAGTCGGCCCAGCTAACCGGAACCTTTACCGCCCACCACATTACCGTTGGTAACGGCTCCGACGAACTAATTCGCTCCCTGCTGATAGCCACCTGCCTGGGGGGGCAGGGCACTATCCTGGTGGCCAACCCCACCTTCTCCATGTACGCCATTCTGGCCCGCACCCTCGGTATTCCCGTCGTCGCGGTGAATCGGCAGGAGTCAGACTTTGCCATGGATCTGGCCGCCGCCCAAGCCGCTATTACCAGTCCCCAGGGGCCGCCCATTCGGGTCGTCTTTGTGGTGCACCCCAACTCCCCCACCGGCAATGGCCTGACCCGAGCCGAGATCGACTGGTTGGAGCAACTGCCGGAGCAAATTCTGGTGGTGGTGGATGAGGCCTACTTTGAATTTAGCCAGGATACTACAGTGGCAGCGGTGGCTAACCGACCCAATTGGTTGGTGCTCAGAACCTTTTCCAAGGCCTTTCGGCTGGCCGCCTACCGGGTTGGCTACGGTGTTGGGCACCCAGGGTTAATTGCTACCCTAGAAAAGGTCCGACTCCCCTACAACCTACCCAGCATTGCCCAGTCCGCCGCTAGTTTGGCCCTGGCCCACCGCCAGGAATTGTTGGCGGTGGTGCCCACGATTCAACAGCAGCGACAGCTACTTTGGGCCGCAATAGCCGAGCAAACCCCTCTCCACCCCTGGCCCACTGTGGCCAACTTCATCTACGCTCGCCCCCAGCCGGGGCAGAGTTCCCTAGAGGATTGGTTTGACTACCTGAAGGCTCAAGGCACCCTGATTCGCCATACCGGCGGCGGATTGCGGATTACCGT
>JAYKIM010000139.1:0-4953 GCA_035286245.1 Cyanobacteriota bacterium
GGGGATCGGACAGTGATAAGCTAACCAATACGATAAATCGTAGTTTTAGATTGTTTGGGTGATGCCTCAATGACCGTAGCTACCACGACCGCCACCCCTCAGGTTCCCTATTTGCTGCGGGCGGCCCGCCATGAAGCCCTGGAGCGCCCACCGGTGTGGATGATGCGGCAGGCCGGTCGCTACATGAAGGTATACCGGGATCTGCGCGATCGCTACCCCTCCTTTCGGGAGCGATCGGAGAACCCCGACCTGGCCATCGAAATTTCCCTACAACCCTGGCATGCCTTTCGTCCCGACGGCGTGATCATGTTCTCCGACATCCTCACCCCCCTGCCGGGCATGGGGATTCCCTTTGACATCATCGAGAGCCAGGGCCCGATCATCGATCCCCCCATCCGCCGCCAGGCCCAGATCGACGCGGTCCACCCCCTTGATCCGGAAACCGCCCTGCCCTACATCCGCACCATCCTCCAGAGTCTGCGCCAGACCGTGCGCAACGAAGCCGCCGTCCTGGGGTTTGTCGGCTCCCCCTGGACCCTGGCCGCCTACGCCGTGGAGGGTAAGACCTCCAAGAGCTACACCCACATCAAGGGTATGGCCTTCTCGGAGCCGGCCATGCTCCATAGCCTGCTGACCAAGCTGGCGGACAACATTGCCACCTACGTCCGCTACCAGATTGACTGCGGCGCCCAGGTGGTGCAGCTGTTTGACTCCTGGGCGGGGCAACTCAGCCCCATGGATTACCGCACCTTTGCCCTCCCCTACCAACAGCGGGTGGTGCAGCAGGTGAAGCAGACCCACCCCGACACCCCCCTGATTCTCTACATCAGTGGCAGCGCCGGTATTTTTGACCTGATGGCGGAATCGGGGGTGGATATCGTTAGCGTCGACTGGACAGTGGATATGGCGGAGGCCCGGCGGCGGCTGGGGCCTAAACTGGCGGTGCAGGGTAATATCGATCCGGCGATCCTGTTTGGCTCCCAGGCCCTGATCCGCGATCGCATCCTTGACACCATTAAAAAAGCTGGTAATCGGGGCCACATCCTCAACCTGGGCCATGGGATTTTGCCCGGCACCCCGGAGGAAAACGCCGCCTATTTCTTTGAAACCGCCAAGCAGGTGGATCAGCTCCTGGCCCGGGTGTAAGGGACCACGCCAGCCTGGCGTTCCAGGGAAAATCACTTGTTGGCACCGGGAGCAGGGGAGACGGGGTGACTTTATCGGGGGCTAGGGGGTAACCTGCAGCCGTTGCTTTAACCGTTGCGGGTCCCCCTGGTCTGCCACCCGGCCCGCCTCCAGTAGAAAGGCCCGATCACAGTAATCCAGCTCCACCAGGCGGTGGGTTACCCATAGGGCGGTGAGGCCCCGGTCCTTGACCAGGCGTTGTACCTGTCTGACCAGATCGATCTGGCTGTCCGGGTCCAGCAGGGCGGTGGGTTCGTCCAGCAGGAGCACAGGGCAGTGGCGAGCTAGGGCGCCAGCGATCGCCACCCGTTGTTTTTGCCCCCCACTCAGGGCATAGATAGGGCGTCGCTTAAAATCCAGCAGGTTAATGGCCGCCAGGGCCTCATTCACCCGCCCCTGGATGGCCGCCAGGGGGAGCTGCTCCGCCACCAGGCCAAAGGCCACATCCGCCCCCACCGTGGGCATTACCAGCTGGTGATCGGGGTTTTGGAAGACAAACCCCACCGGCGGCTCCACCCACCAGTCGCCCCCCTGGGGTGAAAGCAAGCCCGCCAGGAGGCGCAGCAGGGTGGATTTGCCACTGCCATTGTTACCCAGCAGCATACAAAATTCGCCCCGTTGAATCTGCAGGGAGCAGCCCTGCAGTACCGGGGTCCCGGAGGGCCAGGCGAACTCCAGGTTGTCAGCATAAATGGCGATCTGGGGGGGCACGGCGGCCGGGGGCAGGAGGCTCATCCTCAGGGTTGCCCCTAGGAGTCGCCGCTGACGGCAAAGAAACCCGGTGGCCGCCCCGAAGCGGTGGCGGTGCTGGTTTTCTCAAAGATTTGCACCGCCGCCACCTCACCGCTCAGCACCGCCAGCTGCTTGTGGGGCTGTTGGTCACAGCTGAGGGTGAGGAGGGCCGGGGTATGCTGGGTCAGGGCATCGACGATGGAGGCGTAGAGGCGATCGGCCTCCTCCTGGTCTTTCTTTTGCACCGAGAGGGGCATGGCGGTGTGCTTTAGGGTGAGCTCAATCGTATACATGGAATAACTCAGGCAGGGCGGACAGCAATGGACTCCGGACCAGATTGTGGCCAGGTTCCCATCTAGTGTAAAGGGTTCTCGACCGAATAGGGCTTTCCCAGATACCGGCTCAGGCAGGGGGAGAAGACCTCATAGATCAGGGTTAGGGGTTTACCCCGATGCCAGAACAGGTAGTGGCGACCCCAAAAGGGCCCGACCTGGCCAAAGGCCGCCTCTAGGGCGGGGCAGTGGCCGAAGTGCAATCCTTGAATATCCCGGTAGAGCTCGGTGCGAAGCCGGGCCAGGCTGGCCCAGATCGGTAGGGATTTATTTTGCAGATACTCATCCACGTGGCTAGCCTCCCACCAGGAGACGGCGTAGGCCAGCCGCTGCCCCGAGGCGGTACGGAGCCAGACCTGTCGCCGCAGGCGAGGACCGGGCACCACCGCCAGGATCTCTGGAGCGCCGTCCTGATCGTCCCCCACCGGTGCCATGTCAATCACATCCACCTCCGTCGGCTCGCGGGTGAGCAGTTGCAGGTGCCGGGTGGGGGAGCCATCCCCCAGCAGCAGGATCTGCCAGGCCGGAGCCAGTTGGTGGTGGGGCAAGCCCTCCTGCACGGCAACCGGCCCGGCCTGCCAGAGGGGCTGCAGGGCATGCCAACCAGTGGCGGGGGTATCAGGGTCGAGGGCCGGCAGGGTAAAGACCAAGGTTGTTACAAAAATTCATCTTTCCCTAGTATACCCCTAGCCAGGGGTCCATGCTGAGGAGTGTTACTCCGGTTGGGTTTCCCTGATTCAGGAAGAATGGAGTGGTTGATAGGGGCAGGAGGAAGATAGTTTAATAAAGGGCTCTTTCCTATCCTTCTGCCCTGTTCAGGCTAACCTCTATGGTGATTTCCCTACTGTTGGCAGTGGTGCTGCTGTTTCTCCTGTGGTTAGGGTTAAGCCGTGGCTCCGCCGGCCAGCGACGGCCCCGCCGGGCACCCCCATCAACTTCAGGGCGAGCAATGTCGGTGCGAGGCCACACCCAACGCTCCCTAGTGCGGTTGGTAGGAGGCAACCGCGATGTGGCGGAACGATTGGTCAGACAGGTGCAACTCCATCACCCCGATCTCCCCGCCCAGTGGTGCTGGGAAAAGGCGATCTACGACCTGCAACGGGACCGAGATCGGCACTAGGAAGCAGAATTCAGGAATCAGAGGCCAAAAGACAGGACCCAGAAGCCCTGATAGCTCCGGGCTCTTGCTCACCCTTAATACTTAGATTTTAGCCTGAAGCCTAGGCTAGGCCGATGGCAGGTACTGAATGTAGGCTCTAGGTAACGAACTTAAACTTCTACGGATTGCAGGAATCTGAGCACCGCCTCAGCGGTAGGCCGCCGGTCAGGAACAGTATCCATGCAATCCTGGCAGAGCTGGTGAAGATGGATTTTCACTGGAGCCAGAGATACTGCATTCAACTCCGGACAGTGGTCGATGAGTTCCTCTAACAAACAGCCAAAAGCTCTTACTTCAGTCGGCTCTAGCTTAGATGCCAGGGCTTTGGGATAGAATGACGCTGCACCAAAATCGCCTAGAAGAGCCTGATTTTGACTATTGGTCAGAATATTGTGTGCATAGAGATCGCCGTGGAGGATGTTGCGCTGGTGTAAATGGGTGACAGCAGCAGCCACGTCGATAGCGATTTTCAGCACCCCAACAAGAGAAAAATTAGTATCAGATGGATAGGTATCTCGAGTACAGCTATCTAAACTGGGAGGATGGCCTAAACTCCGGTAGTCAGCGGGTGCCAGGGGAAACACCAGCCCATTTTTTTGGTCAGGATGGTTACTCACCTGGCCCAGGGGACTGATCAGATTCCCATGGTTCCCAACTGCTAGGCAGGCTTGCATCTCATCCATGGGATAGCCATCGCTAGTAATTTCTCCCCTAAACACTTTCACGGCAACGTCAAGACAGCCATCATCTGTTTTCCAGATACCTTTGGAAATTATTCCCGAAGCTCCCTGGCCAAGAACATCACCTAATATCAGTTGATGCCAATCAATAGTGGAGAGCTGTGGTTGATCGCTAACTTGCTTACCCCAGTCAGTATAAAAAGGATTACCAGCATAGGAAAACCAAGTCAGACGGGGTAGGGACAACAGCCAGTCTGGTAGTTCCTCCAATTGATTGGCAGCCAATCGAATAAACTCTAGTTGCCGACAATTAACAAGTTCTTGAGGTACATTCCGTAACTGGTTGCCAGCCAGAGATAACTTTTGAAGGTGATCCAAGGATCCTAGAGAGACCGGTAAATCTTCCAGGCAATTATCCGTTAAAATCAGCCAGCGGGTTTGGGGTGGAAGAGCGTTCTCTGGAAAAACTTTAATACGGTTACCTTTGAAGGCAATCATGGAAAGTTTGCTACATTGACTAAGAACCTGAGGAATTGTTTCAAAGCTATTGTTACTGAGAAACAGTCTTTTTAGCTTATGTAACCGGGGCAGATCATCCGGTAAATCATTAAGTCGATTATTGGATAAGTCTAAAACTTCTAGAGAATCAGCCAGATCAAAAATTTCTACCGGAAAGTCGGAAAGATCAGCAGAAAGATTGAGGCGCCGAATACCCGAAAGTTCACCGCGACGTAGTTGATCAACCGTACAATGATGCATTTTAGCTTAGAAATTAAACATAGAAACAGTGTTTAGCGGAATCCATGACCTGCTGCAATTGCTTGGCTTGTAACAACGTTTCTGCCAGGGCAGCGTTAATGCTCTC
>JAYKIM010000140.1:0-2669 GCA_035286245.1 Cyanobacteriota bacterium
ACCCCTTCTCCCAAAAAGGGAGAAGGGGAACCGGATTCAAAGTCCCTCTCCCGCTCTGGGAGAGGGATTTAGGGTGAGGGCTGCAAAACTGGGATGCACCCTGTTAAACTGGATGGTTTAGGCTACAATCGCTGGCAGATTTGGCAGGTAAGGCAGGCAATGGTACAAGGGTCTGATGGGGCTAGGGGCGATTCTTCTGCAAAGACACGGCGTGCAGGCCGTCCCCGTCGTTATCTCCAGCTGGGGTGGTTAGGGGTGATCAGTGGTAGTTTGATCAGCGCTGGGCCGGGACTGATACCTCCTGTCTCCGCTGCCTTTCCCCCCTGCCCTCCCCCCCAAAACAACGAGTACCTGTTGTTGGTGCGGGGCAATACGGAGGCGGAGCGCCAACGGGTGCAGCAGTTGTTACCGGCCAGCAGCACGGTGATGGTCTGTGATTACCTGAATGATACGGTGGTCAGGGCGGGGGGCTTTAGTAACCTGGAGAACGCCAATGCCTGGGCCCAGTACATGACCGAGGTGGAGGGTCTGCAGGCCTTTGTGGCTCGCCCGGCAACCCCCACCCCCACCGCTACCACCGTTCCCGAGCCGACCCCAACCACTCCGGACCCCACCGCGGCTACTCCTGGCTCCGGGTCAACCCCTGGCTCCACTTCTCCTACCCCAGCCGCAAATTCCCCCACCCTGGCCTACGCTCCCCAAACCCTGGGCTCGGGTTACGCCGTCCTGGTCGACTACCAGTACCAGCCGGAGTTGGCCCAGGCGATTCAACGCCAGGTGGGGCAGGCGGTGGGCCTGGCGGTCTATCGACAACGGGCCTACCTGTTGATTGCCTACAGCCCCGCCGTGGAGGGGGCGGTATCCACCCTGACGGTGCTGAGCGGCTACGGTATTTCGGGTTTTATTGTGGATAGCCAACAGGTAATGATGCTGACTCCGGCGGTGGCGGTGAAGTGATGACTGGTTACCAGCCCGTTTCCTCCCCCAGGTTAAAACCATACTCTGTTCAGCTCTCCCCTAAACCCCGGAGAGGGTGATTGGCCATCGTTTACAACGATAGCTCCCAGGCCGAAATCCTAAGGATTCTTTTTAGAAGCTTTAAAGGCTAAATCAATCAAATCTTCTACCATAGCCGCCGCATTGTCTCCATCCGGGTGATCGTAAGGGATTTGATTCACCAGTGCATAGGCGTCAAGCCATAGTTTTTCAACCTCTGCCCACTCCTCAGGGCTCTCAGCTTGAAAACTCAAACTACGTGCTCTACCGGCGGTAGCTAACCCTTTTAGAAGGTACTCGGAAGGATTAGTACCGGCCAGAGCGGTAGCCCTGGCCTTAGTCGTTTTGTCTACCTTAACCTCAGTTCGGGATGGGGAATTGCCACGGAGAAGGAAAGCCGGGTCTGTTTCGACTCCGCCAGTAGGAACCAGAAGCGATCGCGCAGGACCAGGGCATCGATCCGACCGCTCAAGACTTCCCCGCCCTCTTCGACCTGGATCTCGATCGGAACTTCGCCTCGCAATTTAAAGGGTGGGTCACAGAGGCCACTGAGGTAAAGCAGCGGCGACACCAGCAGCAGGTTAATGGTGCTCTCGCTCAGGGGGCCGTCGGCACTGTTTAAAGGGGCTTGGGCTGAAAGTCTTGCTCCACCTCCAGGTCGAAGACATCATCATGGATGCGGGCGACGTAGAGGCCCTCGCCGATCGCCTGGGCCTTGAGGGCGGGGGGCCAATCTACCGCCGCCAGGATGCCGTAGAGCTGTTTATCCCGGTGCTCAGGGAAGCCGATTCATAGGCCAGCAGTCGGAACCCTGGTCCAGTCTTAGGTGACAGCGTTCTACCCTGCCCTCAGCGAGCTGGCCAAAGCTAATTTTCTAGACTTTTCTGAGACTTTTCTGAAAACCTCGAGCATTTTTAGTAAAGGTAGCTAAAATTACAGCCGTATTTAACCTGAAGTCAGCTCTGGGTCACTGTTGGGGTTGCCGGAGTGTGTTTATTTAGGAATTAAGGGAGCGATTGTCATGAAGCCAGCCTGGCCCCATTATTCATTGAGCCGTTGGTCAAGGCGGCTATTGCGATTGCTTTGCTTGGCGATTTCCACCTTTTTTATGGCTACCAACCTGGCCATCCCCGCTACGGCGGCCCTTGATCAGGCCAGGGGTATAGGCGACACCTTCCAGCCTATTGAGGCGGGATCATTACTGGCCCAGAACACCAGTAACAACAGTACCCTTCATTTCAACACCACCAATTACGTCGTCAGCGTTCATCCGCGCAATGCAACGGCTCTCAAGATGAATGTCTACCGTAGAACCCCCGCCCCCTCCCGCAGTGAGGCCCTGGATAACCCTGCTGTTTATCGGGGCTCCGTCAATAACGATGGTTGGGTGAGCTACGATGCCTTCGGCTCCCGGGATGGTCGTAATGTGATTTTCCGAGCCAGTGCCAATTCCAGTACTCGTCAGGCTCGCCTGGAAATTTTAGACGCTTCAACCAATTCCATCATTCTTAGTGAGAACAGCACCAGCATTACCGCCTTCAACGTTCCTAACCAGGGTGGCACTGGCAATACGGAACTCAGGGATACGCTGGTGGGGTTCGAGACGCAAAACTATGCGGTACGGGTCTTCCGACAAGCCAATAGCACCCAGCGTAAGGTGAATGTTTTCAATA
>JAYKIM010000141.1:0-11306 GCA_035286245.1 Cyanobacteriota bacterium
GTCAGCCCAAAGGCCTGAAACTCATCGGTGTAGCGATTAAACACAAAATAGTAAGGGATTCTCAGAATCTGCTCGTAAACACTCCACTTATTAGGGGGTTGGCTGGCATCCCTCAGGCTGCGGCCGAGGTCTTCCTTTTCGGTGCCCGGCGACAACAACTCCACCACCACAAACGGTGACATTCCCTCCTGCCAGGTCACGTAGCTCAAGCGTAGATCCCGCCCCTCGTAGAGCCGGGGCACCCCTAAAACCCCAAACCAGTCAGGCCGTTTATGCCACTGGGGATGTCTGGGATCGTAGTAAAGGTTTAAATCACTGGCGGTAAACACCGTATCCGCCGCGTAGGTGGGTGGGCGAAAGGTGACCCGGAGCAGTTCGGGTTGCAGCAGATGAAATTCGTCAGGCAAGCCGGGTTCCTCTGGATCTTCACTGGGCAAGTCATACATGGTCGGCAGGACTTGCTGAGGGGGGAGGGGCGGAGAGGTTTGAACCATGGCGTGAAGCCGCAATCGCGTCAGAATATTGGCCTAATGATAACGCACCCCACCGGGAGAAAATGGGCTGAGGGGAATAGGGGCACCTGTCCGGCCATCCGGTTGATCCGACTGGGTTTAGAGCAAATCGGGATCAATTCCCAACGCTTTCAACTTAGCCGCCAGCCTCTCAGCCCTTTGCTCAGCCTGACGCCGGGCCTCGTCTAGTTCCCTAGGGGTGAGTAGCTTTGCCCCGGTCTGAGGATCATAAAACGTCATCGCCCCATCGGCTTCTAAGCACAGGTCTAATCCTAGAGTCTCAGAAGGGATGATGATAGGGTGATCATCAGGTTCTGGGGCAATGGGTAGATAGTTCTCACCCAGGGCCTCAGCCACCGGCAAAGCCCGGCGATCAACCATCGGCGAGATCACAATTTTTCGATTAATCTGCCGTTGTTCACGCTTAGCATAGAAATCTACCTTACGCCCAAAGCTATACATCCCAGCCTTATCAATCGATGACTTAATTTCACAGGCAATGACCAGGCCATTTTTGATAATCAGGTCAAGCTCCACCTGATCAGGGCGGCCAAACACCTCCCCCTCGTTGTCATAAAGGGTCAGATTCAGCACCTCTACCCCAAAGGACTCGGTCAAAATTCCGGCTAACGCGTTACGAAAGCTGGCTTCGGAGGCAACACCCCAGCGGGAGCCCAAAGCGCCAATCGTGCTATCAAACCGTTTATCAAGCCGCCGAATTTCCGCAAGCTGCTCATCCCACTTGCGGTTCTGCTCGTCCCACTTGCGGTTTTGCTCGTCCCACTTGCAGCCTTGTTCCTCGCGATCGCGCTGTAGCTCCGCTAAGATCCGATCAAACTTGCTTTCCGTTTCCGGCTTGCTGGCGTAATACTCAGAGACCGTTCGTAGAATAAAGTCCCTCACCAGGGGCTCTTGGGCAATCAACCTGGGGAGTTCTTGCTGAATAAGGATAATGACCTCTGATTGCTCCATGCCAAAGCACCACATCATCTGCTGCCATTATAGCCAGCAGGCTCTGTTCCCCTTCGGGGAGGGCGTAGGGAATGGGGAGTGGCAGAACCCCATGGATGCAACCCACTCCCTACTCCAAGGTATTAGACTGTTTTGCCCTATCCTTCTTCAACCTCCTGTGAATCAGACGAGCTAGATCAAGGTTTTCCTCCGCCAGTTCAGCGTTATTGTAGGGGCCATAATAATATTGGGCATAGCGACCAGAGAGGGCATAGCCATTGGCCACAACCCCTAAAACTGACATATTAGAAGCCCTTAAGCTGTCAAGCGCCTGGTACAAATCGCTGCGTTGAGTGCGTTCTATTCTGCACACCAACACCAGACCATCGGTGGCAGAGCCAATCAGAAGACTGTCCGCCAACCCGCCCAGGGGTGGGGCGTCATAGATGACCAGATCGTAGTTACCCTGGAAGCTCTGAAGCCAAGCCTGGGCTTTATCAGAGGACAGCAGCTGGGTGGGGTCAGGGGGCCTGGGCCCCGAGAGCAAAACCGTCAGGTTGTCGGGCAGTTTCCTAGCCAGGTCAGGGGTGTTAGCCCTGGTGTGGAGTAATGACTCCAACTCGGTGTCGGTATTCATCAGGGTGGTAAATCCCTGCCGGCTAGACAGGCCCAAAAACTCCCCCTGGGAGGGCCGACGCAGGTCCAGATCCACCAATAGCACTCGCCGACCCATGCTGGCGGCGGCCATGGCCAGCTCAGCAGCAACGGTAGATTTACCATCCCCAGAGGTCGGGGAGGTGACCACCAAGGATCGCAAGGGCCGGTCAGGTCGCAGCAACCTGAGGCTGGTATGCAAACTTCGAAAAGCTTCTGAAAAGACTGAGCCGGTAGCATAGCGCTCCCTTAATGCCCCTTCCTCCCGTAGGGGAATCACCCCCAGGAGGGGCAGGTTAGTCTGTTCCTTAATCTGTTCGGGAGAATGGAAGGTGTTATCCAGCCGGTCCCGCAGCAAGGCGACACTACTACCCAAAAACAGCCCCCCCAACAGGCCCAAAACCAAATTTCTAGGCAGGCTAGGAACCTTAGGATCAGGCACCTGCTTGGGGAAGGAGGGAGGCTGTAAAACCTCCCAGGGGGCGGAGTCCTGAGCCTCAGAAATCTGCAGGTTTTGCAGGCTTTCTAGGAGGGAGTCCATAGCCCGATCCTGGGTGGTAAACTCCCGGGTTAAATCAAAATATTGCCGTTGCAATCGAGGCACTTTCTGAAAAACCCCATCCAGATCAGTCAGGGTCGCCTCTAGATTTCGCAACTCGGCGTTTAGGGTAGTCATCTGCCGCTGGGCGGTCAGCAAATTGGTCGCTAGGGCAGTAATGGGACTAGAAGAGCCATAGGCCGATACCGCCTCCAGATCCACCAGCCTGGCATTATCCCCCAGGAGTTGCTGGGCCCGTTTATCCATAGACCTTTTCAGGGAATCTCGCTCTGCGGCCAGCTCCTCTACCAGGGGATTAATTTCGGAAAATCGAGCCTGGTTAATCTCATAGTCAACCTGGAGCTGGGCATGCTTTTGCCTTAAACCGTTATAAATCTCATCCTGACTTAGGGCCAGGTACAGGGAAACCATCTGGGGCCTTTGACCCAACCCGATTAATTGCTGACCCAAGGTATTATAATCGCTCAGGGCCTTGTCATAGGCGATCAGGGTCTCTCGATAGCGATTTTCGAAGGAATTCTGCTGGCCAATCACTTGGTCGGACAGGTTTTCAGGATCCTTAAGACGGTAGGTCTGCCGAAAACGTTGTAGATTTTCAGCGGCCTGACTGAGGGCCAGTCCAGTTTCCGGCAGCTTCCTTTCAATCAGCCGAATTCCCCTAGTGGCCTCTGATTGTTGTCGAGACAAACTATAGGAAATATAAGCCTTAGCCAGGCTATTCAAAACCGCCTCAGCTTCGACAGGGCTGGCACCGATATAGCTTAGGGTTAAAACCCCCGTACCTCCCGCCTGCTTGATCGACAGGTTACTCAGCACCTCTTCAACGGTTAACGTATTGCCCTGGGGATCGGAAGGCAGATATTGAATCGCCTGGGAAACCAGGGATTGGCTGCGCATCAAGGTAATTTCGGTTTCTAAGTTACCCCTTTGGGTGGTCAGCACCTGGGGGGTGGAGGCTACTTCTAAGTCAGTAGACTTGCTGCTATACAGCAACAGCATCATATCTGAGACATAGCGGGGGGCAGCGCGATAGAAGAGCACCTGAGCAACAGCCCCGAGGGTAACCAGGGCAGTGGTGGCGACAACAATTTTCCAGTCCCGACGCAGTAGCCTGGCCAAGTTAGCCAGTTCACTTTCTGCCGGTCCTCGATTGACCACTGCTATGGAGTCCTGGGGAAGCTTAGAAAGGTCAGCGTTATAGGTCATTGCACTCCGTAAACTATCTGCGCCTCGTTCTGTTGAGATGCTGGCCCCTGAATACAGCTTTCATCTACCCCTTTGTCAATCTCTAACTTTGTCAATCTCTAACTTTGTCAATCTCTAAGACGTGACACGGGGATTAGCTATTCTATTTTGACACAATCTGATAAGGTTAATAATACTTGGTAGCCACAACCTGCCCCGTCAACCCCCAGGCGGTGGCCCTCGCCACCTACTCCAGCCTAGGGAAAGCCACCGCGGAGTGCGGCAGAGACACAAGGAAAGCCGAGATCAAAGGACCGTCAAAGCTCGCCCTTGTGCAGGCAATAAGATAATTAATAGATTTTTAAAAGGCTTGAAAGGTGAATTTTCTAGGAAGAGTAAAAAAATTGGCAAAAGTAGGCTACGACAGATTCGCCATCAAAGAGATCATACTATAAACGCCGCTGCAACGTTAAAAACATAAAGTTCTCAAAACCATTGATTGCCACAGACCTGGCAACCTCAACTGGTCGCTCCACAAAAATTTATATACTTTTTTCTATGCTCTTGAAAGAAATACCATAGGGTAAAGTTTCAAAACTATAAATTACGTAATTGATAGTATCACACCTATTATCGAATCTACCAGGCATGTAGTGAACAATTCGCACCCCCTTATGGATATTTAACTAAACTTGTTGTATACATAGAGAAGTCATTGTAGTACTTTGTAAGAAGTCATTGTAGTACTTTGCCCACCCCCAGGCCCTAGGGCACTTCACTCACCTGAGCCCGGTACAGTAGCCGATCGCCCTGACGGTAGCCCAGATAGCGCACCCGCACCGGCTGGCCGGGGGTAATATGACCCTGCAGGGGTTGATGCACCTGGGGATCGTAGGGTAGCTCCGCCCCCACCTCACCGATGGCGGTCACACCCCAGTGCTGTAGCAGTTCCTGCCAGGGGCGGGTGAGGGGCAAGAGGCGGCTGGCGGGCAGGTCGGGCTGACGCTGGGCGGCGGCTAGGGCGGTGGGCCACTGGCGCAGCCAGGGTTCCAGGCAGGTCAGGGCTTCCGCCTGGAACTGTCGGCGCCGATCGCCGTCTTGATCAGGGCTGGGCACCGATGCGCCCCCCCTGGGGGCAGGGAGATCCGTCGGGGCACTAAACTGGGCGATCAGATCGGTGATGGGCACCTGCAGAGCCTGGCTCAGCTGCAGGAGGGTTTGCACCGGCAAACGCCCCACCTGGCCCTGGCGGAGGCGGTCCACCGCCCCCCGGGAGACCCCGGCGGCCCGGGCCAGGGCCCGGTAGCTGCCTAGGCCCACGGCTTGCATCAAGGTTCGTAGCGGCGGAGAGTGGTCGGCGGGGGGTGCAGCCATGGCCAGGAGCGGCTAAAATGCCTGAGTAATAGGTCTGTTTAGCGGTTTAGTATAGCCTGGGCGGAGCCATGGAAGAAAAACGGCAACGGTGGCGATCGACCAGGGCGGGGGCGGGGCTGGTGGGGCTGGTGATCAGCCTGGCCGCCGCTCCCCTGGCGGCGGCCCCCCCTAACCCCATCATCCAGGTGGGGGTGGTACAGCGATTTGGGGACGATCCCCAGGCCCAGATTCGCCTGGAGGCCCCGGCGGGGGAGCGCCTTAACCTGCGGTTTGAGACTAATGGTCAGCCCCAAACCCTGAGCACTACCCAGGTGGTGCTGGGGGTAAAGGCCGAGCCGATCACGGCCCCTGACCTGCGGGAACGGGTGGTGTTAAGCCACCACCGCAGCTTTGAAAGTGCCGAATACAGTGCCCAGGAGTGGCGGCAGCGGGGGATTGAGGCGGAGATTGCCCAACCCGGCGGCTGGGAGGTGTGGGCCAGTCGCCAGCAGTACCATACCCCCCTGCTGCGGCGGCTGTTGGTCAAAAACCTGCAGGCCCAGGGTTTCAGCGAGGTGCATCTAGATAGTCAGGTGGTCAGCCAGGTGCCCAAGTTGTTTTTCCAGGCCAATGGTTACCGCTACCACCGCGATCGCCTGGCGCTCAGCTCCAGCGGCGGGCGCACCCGGGTGGTGCAGATAGCACCCGGTGCAGCCCCCCCCCTGACCCGGGTCTATGCCGGCGGCCTCAGCCTTCAGCCCAATGCCTACGAGACTTACACCCTGATCAACCAGGTGCCGGTGGAGACCTACCTGCGGGGGGTCGTGCCCCACGAGATTGGCCCCCGGGCCCCCCGCCCCGCCATCCAGGCCCAGGCGGTTTTAGCCCGCACCTACGTGCTGCGCAACCTGCGCCGCTTTGCCATTGACGGCTACCAGATCTGTGCCGATACCCAGTGCCAGGTCTATCGGGGGTTGAGTGGTACGGTGCCAGCGGCGGATCAGGCCATTCAGGCCACCCGGGGGCAGGTGCTGACCTACCAAAATGAGCTGGTGGATGCCCTCTACTCCTCCACCAGTGGCGGTGTCACCGCCGCCTTTAGCCACGTCTGGAACGGGCCCGATCGCCCCTACCTGAAGCCCGTGGTCGACTCGGTCTCCGGCGCCTGGAACTTGAGCCGCAACCCCCTGGATGGGGAAACCAGTTTTCGCGCCTTTATGGCCCTTGACCAGGGGTTTAACGAACAGGGTTGGCAGCTGTTTCGCTGGCGCTATGACAGTACCCTGGCGGAGATCACCCAGGACCTGCGCCAGTTTTTAGGACGGCGTCAGCACCCCCTGGCGGGGTTTAGCCAGGTCAACCAGGTGAGGGTGACGGAGCGGGCCCCCTCGGGGCGGGTACAGGGGCTGGAGATTGACACCAACCTGGGGCCCGTGCGCCTGGAAAAGGACGAAATCGTCCGGGTGCTCTCCGCCCCCCGTAGTTTGCTGTTTTACCTGGACCCGATCTACGCTCCGGCCCAGGGGGATACCCCCCCCACCCTGAGCGGCTACCGCTTTGTCGGCGGCGGCTGGGGCCATGGGGTCGGCCTCAGTCAAACCGGCTCCTACCGCCTGGGTCAGATGGGCTGGAACTACGGTCGCATCCTGCAGTTCTACTACCCCGGCACCACCCTGCAACCCATCCATAACGGCCTCACCCTCTGGTCAGATCCCCAGGCCGCCCCGACCCCTGACCCCTGACTCCTGATGACTCATTTGACCTGGCTGGATAACAACTCCTGGCTCCTAGAACTGGGCCCCCACCGCCTGCTGATCGATCCCTGGCTGGTGGGGGATCTGGTATTTGGCCAGCAGAAGTGGCTGTTTAGGGGGGTCAAGCTGGGGGCGCCCACCATCGACCTGGGGAAGATTGACCTGATTCTCCTCAGTCAGGGCCTGGAGGACCATGCCCATCCCCCCACCCTGGCCCAGTTGGATCGGGCCATTCCGGTGGTGGGGTCGCCGGCGGCGGCCCGGGTAGCCCAGGGGTTAGGCTACCACCAGGTGACCGCCCTGGGCCATGGCCAGGTATTTGAACTGGGGGATTGGCTGCGGCTGGAGGCGGTGCCGGGGGCGCCCCTGGGGCCCCTCACCGTGGAGAATGGCTATGTGATCAGCGATCGCCAGAGCGGGTTGCGGCTTTTCTACGAACCCCACGGCTTCCATGCCCCCAGTCTCCAGGCCCAGGCCCCCATGGATGTGGTGATCACCCCGGTGCTGGATCTGGCCCTGCCCCTGGTGGGGCCAATTATTCGCGGCCAGGCCAGTGCCCTGGAACGGGTGGAGTGGCTCCAGCCCCAGCTGCTGCTGCCTACCGCCGCCACCGGTGAAACCCAGTACACCGGCCTCCTGGCCTCCCTGCTGCAGAGCCGGGGCAGTGCCGCCAGCCTACAGCACACCCTCGGGGAGCGGGGGCTGACCACCCGGGTGATCAGCCCCACCGTGGGGCAACGGCTCAGCCTGGAGATCACCCCCCGGTCCCAGGGGCAAGCCCATTAGCCAGGCTGGTCAGGGGGAGGTCAGCATGCAGGGGCTAAGACCTACCGGTTTGTTTGGCATCCTGGATACTATCCCCCAGCCAGGGTCGCCTTACTCGGCGATCAATCCACTGTTGACCAAAAACTCCCGGGCCACCTGCTCGGGCGATCGCCCCTGGCCGGTCACCTGGTAATTCACCTGGCGCATCACCCCATCGTTGAGCAGGGGGGAAAGTTGGTTGAGGGCGGTGGCCAGCTCGGGGTGCTGATCTAGAACGCTCTGGCGCACCACCGGGGCAATTTGGTAGGGGGGAAATAACCCCCGATCATCCTCGAGTACCACCAAATTCAGGGCATCGATCTCGCCATCGGTGCCAAAGGCCACCACCAGGTCGGCTTCGCCGGTCACCAGGGCCTGGTAACGCCGATCCAGATCCACCACGCGGTAGTCCCCCAGGGTGAAGTTACCGTAGACCTGGCGCAGGCCAGGCAGGCCGTCGGGCCGCACCTCAAACTCCGGTGGGCCCGCTAACACCAGGTTGGGCGCCTGGGCGACAAAGTCAGAGAGGCTGTGCAGGTCCAGGGCGTCGGCCCGGGTCTCCGTCAGGGCCAGGGCCTGGGTGTTATTCATGGGGGATGGATCTAACCACACCATCTCAAATTGATCGTGATAGGCCTGCCGAACGGTGTCATAAACCGCCTGGGGGTCAGAGCTGGGGGGTAGATTCAGCACCGTCATCAGGGCGGTGCCAGTGTACTCGGGGTAGAGATCGATGTCACCGCTTTCCAGGGCGGCCATGGCCACGTTGGTGTCCCCCAGGTCGAGCTGGCGCTCTACGGTAAAGCCGTTATCTTCTAGCATCAGGGCGTACATCTCGCCAACAATTTGCTGCTCAGCGAAATTTTTGGCCCCCACCCGTAGCAGGGTGGGTTCCTGGCCACAGCTGGCCAGTAGCAGCGCCACCGCGATCGCCCAGCCTCGACTCACCGCCGTAACCCCTGGGACCACCCATAGGTGTGGATAGGGCAGGAATCTAGCTCCGCCTGGGCCACCGCCGGCAACCGATGGTCTGCCGGCAGCCCATCGCTGTGAACAAAGACCTCAAACTGCTCCATCAATAGGGGGTTCCGCCAGCCCAGCTCCACCTCCTGCCACATGATGGTCAGGGCCTGATCAATGGATAGCTGGGGTTTATAGGGACGGGCGTGGACCAGGGCATCAAAAATATCCGTCAGTTGGAAGATCTGGGCCAGGTCAGGAATGGCGGTCCCCACCAGGCGATCGGGGTAGCCCGAACCATTCCACCGTTCGTGGTGGTGGCGAATAATTGGCACTACCCCCTGCATAATCCGCAGGGGGCGGCAGATGGTTTCGCCGATCAACACATGGCGCTCCATGATAAACCGTTCCTCATCGGTGAGGGGGCCACCCTTCATTAGAATACTATCGGGGATCCCCACCTTACCAATGTCGTGCAGGTAGGCGGCCCAGACCAAATCCTTAAGGTGATGGTGGGGTAGCTTCAGGTAGAGACCAAAGGCATGGGCCAGTTTGGCCAGCCGTTCGCAGTGGTCGCCGGTGTTGGGGTCGCGGCTTTCCACGGTGCGGGCAATGGCAAACAATACCTGCTCGGCGTGGTCTAGATCTTCGTTGAGCCGCTTCTGGTGAATCAGGGACTTGACCCGGGCAGAGAGCTCCAGGTGGTCAACGGGCTTGGTGAGAAAGTCATCCCCCCCCACCTCAATGCTGCGCAGACGGGCCTCCCGATCGCTGAGGGCGGTCATAAAGACCACCGGAATCAGGCGGGTCTGCTCACTCTGTTTCAACTGTCGACAGAGCTCGTAGCCATCCAGTCCGGGCATCATCACATCCAACAAGACCAAATCGGGGGGATGGCTGAGGATATGGCTGAGGGCGGTCAGGCCCCCATCGGCCTGATCCACCTCGTAGCCCTCGGCCGCCAGCAGGGCAACGGCGGTCATACGGCTGGGGGTGTGATCGTCAACCACCAAGACTCGAGCGGGGGGAGAGGTTGGGGAAACCACGGAGAGGACCTATCTAAACGCCACAAGGGGGACACAGTACTTAAGTACCCAGGGTAGCAATTTAAATAGAGGGGGGATATGGGGCCAGCCACCGCTTGCGCCAAATTGAAGTTGGCGTTAAGGGGGAGTGGGCCTGCTCCTGCTGACGGCGCTGGCGGATGCGATCGGCGCTGTCCCCCAAGCTAGGGTCACGGTAGGGCACAGCGGCGCGGGTTAGCAAGTGTTCCTGCTCTTGGGGGGAAAGGGGAGCCAGCCCCTGGGGCTGCCACTGGGCCAGGGTGCCCGGCCAACGGCGGCCACTGGCCAGGGTGGGGCCCAGGGCCAAACCCGCCAGCCCCAGGGCGGTGCGCACCGCCGCCGCGCAGGAGTAGGTGGCCAGCCGCCCCTGGGGGGCTAAACAGCGGGCCAC
The DNA here is from genome assembly GCA_035286245.1 of Cyanobacteriota bacterium. Classification (GTDB taxonomy): domain Bacteria; phylum Cyanobacteriota; class Cyanobacteriia; order Phormidesmidales; family Phormidesmidaceae; genus Nodosilinea. The sequence continues at coordinate 10,188 of JAYKIM010000141.1, forward strand.
CTGCTGAATGAACTCCACTGTCCAGAGCTCCGGGCAATGGGGCGGCGAGAAGGGATCAAAGAAGATGACATCCGCCTGAAAACCTTCCTGCACAAGGGTTTGAATAGTTTGACGGGCATCCCCCAGGCAGAGCCGGGCGGTGAGGGGATGGTGGTGGTAAACGCCACCCCTGGCCAGTTGGGCCAACACCCGCTGCACTGGCTCTGGCCAGGGGCTGAGCAGGCCCTGGGTCAGGGCTTGTTGGGGTACCCGCGGATCCAGCTCCAGCCCCACCAGGTGACAGGTCGCCCCTGGGTTTACCCGGTGCAGGGTGGTGAGGGCGGCGGCGCTGTTGTAGCCCAAGCCATAACAAACATCCAGCAGGGTGATCTGGCCCGCCCGGGCCAACTGGGCCAGGTCGGTGGCCTGGACGTAGGTGGTGTAGGCCTCGGTATAGGCCCCCTCGCGGCTGTGAAACCACTCGCCAAAGTCCTCTGAGAATAGGGTGAAGGAACCGTCAGCGGTGGGCTCTGGGGTAAGGGCCCCGGTCAACAGGGTCATGGCAGGCATCTCCAAGGAGTGGCCCTATCCTAACCTGGGGGCAGGCGGCCAGGGGTGGAAAGGCCGCCATCAACCCGTAGAATAGATAGTTGGTCGGAATTCAGCGGACCGGGCCAGGGGCTCTGACCGGCTGTGTTATGGCCTCTGCCGTATTTCACGGCGCAGAGGCAAGCTAGAACCCCTATGCCGCGACAGCTTTTACCGGTCCACCCTGTCCTTAGCGTTCTGGCCAAAGCGATATATACCCTTGGAGGAGTATGGTAGACCTATCTCGCATTCCAGCCCAACCCGAACCGGGCCTGATTAACGTATTGATTGAAATCCCCGCCGGCAGCCAAAACAAGTACGAATTTGACAAGGATTTAAATGCTCTAATCCTTGACCGGGTGCTGTTTTCCTCCGTCCATTACCCCTGTGATTACGGCTTTGTGCCCAATACCCTGGCCGATGACGGTGACCCCCTGGATGGCATGGTCATGATCGATCAACCCACCTTCCCGGGCTGTGTGGTGTTGTCCCGCCCGATTGGCATGCTGGAAATGATTGATGGGGGCGATCGCGATGAGAAAATTCTCTGCG
>JAYKIM010000142.1:0-4200 GCA_035286245.1 Cyanobacteriota bacterium
CCTGGATCGGGTGACAACCGGCGATCGCCAGCTCGAGCAACGGCGTCAAGCCCTGCAGGAGCTGCTGGCCCTGCAGGCCATTCTGGCGGAACCCATCTCCGACTCCGCCCCCCTCTCCCCCCTGGAATTGGCCTTTCGGCAGGGCTGCCAGGCCACCCTAGCCCAGGATTACCCCACCGCCCTGGAGATTTTCCTGACCCTGGTGCAAAAGGACCGCAGGTTTCGCCAGGATGGCCCCCGTAAGGCTATGCTGACCATCTTTAAGCTACTGGGGGACGAGGCCGACCTCACCCTGACCTACCGTAAGCGCCTGATGCAGTCCCTCTACTAAAGCAGCGGGGGAGACTCAGCCAAGGGCTATGCCAATATCTCGACGGGGGTTAACCCAAACCCAGGCACCAGAGCAGATTGAAGGGGCTGATCATTGCTGTAGACCTGATCTTCGTACTGGCCCCTGACCCAGCGGCAGAGGGTTACTTGGCGGGTCTCGGGGTCCACAATCCAGTATTCGGCAATGCCCCGCGCCGCGTACTCTGTGTGTTTGTAGCGGTAGTCCCGTTCCCGGTTAGCCTGGCCGGGGCTCACCACTTCCACCACCAGGGCCGGAGGGGGCATATCGCGGGTCAGGGTGGCCCGGGAGGCACCGGCCAGGGCGGCTTTAGACTCTTCAGTATGCACCAGCAAATCAGGAATCCGCCCCGTGGCCCGTCTGCCGGTGACTTCTATCTCCGTTCCCCATACCACCCGATCCGCAGGAATATGTTTGACCAATTCCAGAAACAACCGTCTGGCAATACTCAAGTTGTCATCACTCTCAGGCGGCATTTCCACTAAGACTCCATCCACTAACTCGTAGCGAGTATCGGTGCCATTGTCATAGGCCAGATAGTCCTCGAAGGTTAGGTCGGTCGGGGGGGACGAGACAGCTTGACCCATGCTCAAAGCACTCCATGCATCGGCGTTGATAACTGCTATTCTACTGATTACGAGCATCCGACCCATCATCTCAGCAACCCATTTCCCTCAGCAATCATTTACTATGCAGGTTGATCTGATGCACCCATCGCCGCCCCCCTCGGTCGCGTGGGGCTGGCGGGGGCCGAACCGGGGGGGAGGGCCCCATGGTAAAGTAGGGGCACCCCCCCCAGATAGAACCATTCATGGCGCACCATTTGAGCCTAGGTTTAGCCGCGATACTCTCGATTAGCCCAGGGCTGGCCCGATCGCCCTGGCCCAGGGCAGCAGAACCGTCGTATCTGGGCTGGAGGAAAATCAGGGGTTAATCCGCCAGTGCCGCCAGCTCAACCAAACCGCCCAGGTGTTTGACAACACCAGCCTGGGGCCGGCCACCAACCGCCTGGGCACCCTGGCCGCGGGGACTCGGGCTATCGCTGCCCGCGGAACCGCCGCGCCGATCAGGGGTTGCCTGGTCCGGCGGTGGATGTCCATTGATCGATTAATTCAAACCAGCGGTGGATCTGATCCGGTTGGGTGTAGGGGTTCAGCAGGACGGCTTTCAACCACCGCTGGCCACGCCACAGGGGTAGGGAGAAAAACACCTGGCCCTGCTGGAGTAACTGTTGCTGTAGACGAAGGTTCCACCCATCCCACTGACCGGGGTCGAGGGCCGGGGGGCAACTGCGGAAACAAGCCAGATTCATGGCCGGGGGGCAGGCCAGGGCCAGGTCAGGCCGTTGCTGAATTGCCTCCACCAGGGTTTGGGTAAGGGCATAGCTGGTTTCGATCAGGGCGGCATAGCCCGCCTTGCCCAGGTGTTGCAGGGATAGCCATAGCTTGAGCCCATCCCCATGGCGGGTGCCCTGCAGGGAAAACTCCCCCAGGTTGGGGCAGTCGGCCTGATTGTGCATATAGGGGGCGGGGATGCGAAAGTGATCCGCCAGTTGGGTCATGTCTCGAAACAGGACGGAGGCACAGGTTTTCGTGACATAGAGCCACTTCTGGGGGTTGAAGGTAATCGAGTCGGCGGCTTCGATGCCCGCCAGGCGATGGCGCTGCTGGGGGGAAAAGATCAGGGCGCCGCCGTAGGCGGCATCGACATGGAACCAGAGACCATGGGCCTGGGCCAGGCGGTGAACCTCGGGCAGGGGGTCAATGCTGCCGGTGACGGTGGTGCCGGCGGTGGCCACCACCGCAAAGGGCCGCTGCCCCCGGGCCCGGCAGCCCTTGATGCAGTCCGCCAGGGCGTTGGGGTCCATCTCACCCTGCTGGCTGGTCGGTACCGGCACCAGGCCCTGGCGGCCCAGCCCCAGCACCATGGCCGCCTTTTGCAGGGAGGTGTGGGCCAATTCTGAGGCCAAAATCACCGCCGGTGGCTGGCCGGCCAGGCCCCGATCCAGACACCCCAGTTGCCGATTGCGGGCCACGGTTAAGGCCTGCAGGTTAGCCAGGCTACCGCCGCTGGCCAGCAGCCCCCCGGCTGCCGGCCCCAGGCCAAACAGTTGGGCGATCTCCGCCAGCAGCTGGGTCTCCAGCCGCGACAGCACCGGTGACATCTCCACGCTGAGCATATTGTTGTTGAGGGCGGCGGCCACCCAATCCCCCAGGATGGAGGCGGTGGTGGGCAGGGGATCCATGTGCCCCAGGTAGCCAGGATGGGCCGGATTCATGGACTGGGCCATGATCTGCTGCAGGGGGGCCAGCAGATCCGCCAGTTGCCCCGGTTGATCGGGGATGGGGGGCAGGGCTAACTCCCCCACCTCCGGTAGCGGGGTGTGGCTGGCGGCGGTGCTGAGATAGTCGAGAATCCGGTGGCTGAGGGACTCCAGGATCGGGGCGACCGCCCCCCGGTTGTGACCGTAGGGGTCGACAAAGGCATCAACGGGTAGGGGCAACTCCATAAAGCTAGCCTACTGGGTAGCCTAATCGGGTAAATGCTTTTGCAGCTGTTGCAGCGTCCTGTGTAACTCCGGCAGGCGGCGGTAGACGGCGGAGGCCTTGAGAAACACCCTGTGGGGCAGGGCGGGGATCCCGGTAACAATTTCCCCGGCGGGGACATCGCTGTGGATGCCCGCCTTGGCGGTGGCGATCGCCCCCTCGCCGATGGTGGCCTGGTTGGCAATGCCCACCTGGCCCGCCAGGATCACCCGATTGCCCACGGTCACCCCCCCAGCCATGCCCACCTGGGCCGCCATCACCACCGCCTCACCGATCTGGCAGCCATGGGCAATGTGCACCAGGTTATCTAGCTTGCTGCCCCGGCCCAGCCGGGTGGTGCCCACGGCGGGCCGATCCACCGTACTGTTGCTACCCACCCGCACCCCATCCTCGATCACCACCACCCCGGATTGCTCCATCTTCTCCCAGCCGCTAGCGGTGGGCACGAAGCCAAACCCCTCGGCACCAATTACAGCGCCACTGTGGATGGCGCAGTCAGCGCCAATCTGACTGCGTTCGTGGATCACACAGTTGGCGTGAAGCACGGTGCGATCGCCCACCCGCACCCCCGGATAGATCACCACGTTGGGGTGGATGCACACCCCATCCCCTAGGCTCACCCCCGCCCCAATCACCACGTGGGCGCCGATGCTGACCCCGGCCCCGTAGTGGGCGCTGGGGTCGATCACAGCGCTGGGGTGAATGCCCGCCGGGGGTTGGTAGGGGCTGTAGAACAGGGCAATGGCCCGGGCGAAGCCCAGGCGAGGGTCGGCAACACTCAGCCAGGCAATGTCGCGATCGCTAGCCCGCTGCTGCAGGGCCGAATCCGCCGGCAAAATCAGGGCACTGGCGGCGGTGCTGTCAATGAAGCGGGCAAACTTTGCCCCCTCTACGTAGCTGAGGCTACCGGGGGTGGCCTGGTCTACCGCGGCGACACCGCTGATGTCAGGGTCTAGATCGGGCTGGGTGGTAAGGCTGGAGGTGGTGGTGAGGCCAAGGTTGTTGGCAATCTGGCTGAATTTCATAGGCTTAGGGGGGCTACTAAGTACACACAAGTATTTGGCTGGTAGGCTTGCTCTCAAAGGCCCCCAAGATCCCCCATCTTTGGGAGATCTTGGGCCGTAATAGATTCTCGACACCTCTAACTCCCCCCAGTATGGGGGGGTCGGGGGGGCCCAATGGGGCATTTTGAGCCTCAATAAGAGATGGGTGTATCTACTAGTAGGCTTAGGGGGAGCAGGATGCCCGCTCCTACGCTACCAGAAAGGCGACACATTCCACGTGGGGAGTCTGGGGAAAGAAGTC
>JAYKIM010000143.1:0-15302 GCA_035286245.1 Cyanobacteriota bacterium
GCGGTAGAATGGAATGGTTGGTCAGCGTCTTGCAGGTGTACCCATGATCGCCATTCCGGCCGGGTTTAGCCCCGAGGAATACCTGGCTATTGAGCAGGATGCGCTCATTCGCCATGAGTATCGCCAAGGATTAGTCTATGCCATGGCCGGTGGCAGCGACAGCCACAACCGCCTGTGTATCAATTTGCTCACCGCTATTAATCTGCACCTTGGGGAGATCGGGACTGCCAATTGTTTTCCTCGGAGGTTAAGGTCAACTATGCCGATGCCTTTTACTACTATCCGGATGTCTTTGTTACCTGTGACCCCCGCGATCGCCAGGATCGCTATGTCAAACGCTTTCCCATCCTCATTGTAGAAGTGCTGTCGGCCTCCACCGCCGCCTTTGATCGGGGAGACAAGTTTGCCGACTATCAGCGACTGCCATCTCTTCAGGAGTACGGGCTAATTCACCAGGACCGACCCCGGGTTGACTGTTACCGTCGCCCTTCTCATCCCGGTGCCCCCTGGCCCATGGTGTCCTACGGCCTTGGGGATCGGTTGATCCTAGCCAGTATGGGCCTGGATGTGGAGATCGCCGACCTTTACCGCGGCGTGGAACTGACGGCCTAAAAAAATCATAAAACTCTATGATTTCCCCTCTGGCCTTGGGCACACTCTGAGAAAGATCAGGGGAAGTGGTGATCGAGCTCATGCAGCATGCTAATAATCTCGTCAATAGTCTAATTACCTATGGTTGGCTCAGTCCTAATCTGGCTATCCAGCGCCGTCTTTCCCACTGGCTGTTGACCCGGCCCTACCTTAGCTGTGACCAGTGGTTTAATCGATATTGGAACCAGCCCGGCCTAGCCCGGGCCTACTCCCGGGAATTGATCGAGTTTCTCTACACCCATCTGCAGGAATACACCGGGCTGGAGGTGGGGCGTCTGCAACCCAGCGATCGCCTGGTGGATGATCTGCAGTTTCCCAGCATTTGCTGGTTTGACTGGGGCCTGACCCTTTGTACCGATTTCTACGATGCCTTTGGGGTGGATATCAGCGATCAATTTGATGAAGGGTGCCTCGAAACCTGTGCTGATTTAGTGGATTTCCTCAACTTTGCCCTGGATTCAACTGAACGGAACTGCCCGGTGGTGAGTCTGGGGGATGGGGTAACCTGGGGGATAGTTTAAACTGGTAGCAATCCTTTATCATCCCGACTGTGACCGAGTCCTATCCCCTCACTCCACCGCAGGAAAACAAGGCGGATCTGCGCCGCCGTCTGGTTAAGGCGCGGCAGGCCATCCCTCCCCAGGTGTGGCGGCAAAAGAGCGATTGCATCTGCGCCCACCTGCTCAACTGGGACTACTTCCGCCGTTGTCGGGTGATTCTAGCCTATACCAGCTTTCGCCAAGAACCCGACCTCAGCCCCCTCACCGAACACCACCCCCACTGGGGCCTGCCCCGCTGCGTTGAGCAGGTGCTCCACTGGCACTACTGGTCCAGGCAGGGGCCCTGGCCCCTGCAGCCGGGGGCCTATGGCATCCTGGAACCCCACCCCCAATCCCCCCGGGTGGATATTAACCTGGTGGACTTAATTTTGGTGCCAGCGGTGGCCTGTGATGTGCGGGGCTACCGCCTGGGTTACGGGGCGGGGTACTACGATCGTCTGCTCAGTTCCTCCCCCTGGCGGGCTATCCCCACCCTGGGAGTGGTGTTTGAGTATGCCCGTTTGCCCAGCCTACCCCAAGATAGCTGGGACTTACCCCTAGGGGGGGTTTGTTCCGAGAGTGGCTTATTTCTGGGGGATGGCCGTCCGCGAGACGATTCTCGACCGGGTCAAAGGGCCCGCACCGTAGGATAGGCGACGGGAGGTGGGGCGATCGGCGGGCGACCAGGGGCAGCGGCGGATTCTACCCCGCTGGCGGCACCATAGACGGGCGGCTGGGGATCGCTCAAAGCCGTTTTCCCTAGCGGATCGCCCCGGGTGAGGCCCACGGTCACCACCAGGGCCAGGCAGGCCGCAAAGGTGAGACCCAAAATAAATAGGGCAAAGATTTCCCCCGGAGAAAGGGGGCGATCGGTGGGTTCCAGATAGAGGTTAGAGGGCTCTCGGCGGCGGATCCCTTGGCTTGACTTAGTCAGGGACTCCAGGGGTTGCATCACCGAGATGCGCGAGTAGCCGACCTGCTGATCATAGGTCCAGCGGCGATCGGGGCTGCTCAGTACAGCGTAGGCTTCATTCAGTTCTTGAAACCTGGTGGTCGCCTCCGCCGCGGGTAGGGTTGTGGTATCCGGATGATAGAGCTTACTCAGGTCCCGAAAGGCCTGGCGAATCTGCTGGGGACTGGCGGTGGGCTTGACTCCCAGGCGATCGTAGTAGCTTGGAGGACGTTCAGACATCAACTTCAACCAGAGTGGGGAGCCAGGCGGTTAGGGTGAGTCCGGGTAGGGCCGGACCTAGGGCGATGGGCTACAGCTATAACAGGATAGCGAATCCTGAGGAGGAAGGCTGTGGATCAGACGAATCTGGGCCAGGGTAAACACCGCCGGAATCACCCGGCTATGGTTGGTGGCAATGGTGCGCCAACCCAGGTCCGCCAGGAACCAGGTCCATAGGGCGGGTCCCAACCCGGCCAGAAGGAAACGGGTCAGGCCATAGCCAGCGGTATTGATGGCCAGGCTACGGGAAGCTATGCCCACGGCCAGGCGATGCTTCATCTCGGTCAGGACCAGGTTGCCCCCCTGCCGGCAGGATTGCCGCAGCACCTCATAGCGGGCGGCCTGGAGGGCTAACTGGCGAGCCATCTGGGGCAATAGCCAGGAGCGCAGGCTGGTCAGGGCGGCGGCGCTGCCACCCTTGAGAAGCAGGTCCAGCGGGGCGGCTTGCCAACCGGGGGAGAGGGTTTGAAATTGGGGTAGGTGACTCAGCTGTTGACGCACCTCCTGCTGTAACTGCTGACGATGGTGAGCTGGGGCCTGCCGCCAGGCCCGCTGTAGCAGGTGTAAAAACACCTCCGCCTCTAGCTCACCGATGGACCAGCTCTGGCCTTGGGGCAGGGGTAACTCCAGGTGGCGGCAAACCTCCAGCACTACCTGGCGATAGGTGACCTGCTGACTCTTACCCTGCAACACAGTAAAACCATCGGCGGCTAAAAAGCGAAAACGGGATTCCAGCTGATCGAGCCAATGCTGGCGATTGCTGCCTTGCACCACCCAGGGGTCGGGGGTGTGGAGATAATCCAGGGGATTAAACTTGGGACGAAATAGAATTTCGGTTAAGGCCTGGAGTTCTTCCTCGGTGGCTAATTCCAGGGCAGAGCGCAGCTCATCCACCAGTGGTCACCGTTGTGATAAAGGTTGCCCCCTATTCTGCCATAATTACCCTGGAGCCAACCAGGGTAGCCTCAAATGTGGGATGTGGTGGTGGTGGGGGCGGGGTTAGGGGGTCTGACAGTGGCCAGCGATCTGGTCAAGGCTGGTTATCGCGTTCTGGTGTTGGAGAAATCTCGAGGGGTCGGTGGCCGGCTAGCCACCCGCCGCATTGACGGACAGCCGCTGGATCATGGCTGCCGTTTCTTGCAGCCCTTGGGGCCCCTGGAGACAGAGTTAATTCACCGGGGTATGGCAGCGGGGCAGCTTCAGCTCTGGCCAGTCACCGCCTATCGGTTGAGTGATGGTGGGGAGCTCAGGCCTGAACCAACCCAGCCCCCCTACTGGATCGCTCCGGCGGGGATGAATAGCCTGGCCAAGGGGTTAGCCCAGGATTTATCGGTACAAACCGGCCGTCGGGTAATAGCTATCAACCGTCGGGCCCAGACCTGGCAACTCCACCTGGAGGGAGAGATAGATACCCCTCTGCGGAGTCGGGCGGTGGTGGTGGCGATCCCGGCGGCCCAGGCGGTAGACCTATTTAGGGAAGGCGATGATCAGGGGGCTCTGCAGCCCTGGCTCAGGGATCTGGCGGCGGTTGAGTTTGACCCGGTGATCACGGTGATGGCGGGCTATGCCCCCGATCAGCGGATTAATCTGCCGCGTCAACCCCAGGAGGAGAATGGCTGGATGGTGTGGGCTGAGCAGCATCCGTACCTGGGCTGGGCTGCTCTGGACAGTAGTAAGCGTACCCCTCCCGCCTACCCGGCGATGGTAATCCATAGCAGCGCCAGCTTTGCCATCACCCACCTGGAAACCGCTGACCTGGACTCCCTAGGCCGTCAACTGCTGATCCTACTAGCCCCGACCCTGGGGAACTGGATAGACCAGCCCCAAAAATTGCAGGTGCATCGTTGGCGCTATGGCCAGGTCCGTCAACCCCTAGCGATGCAGGTACTGCAGAGTAGCGCCTACCCTACCCTGGTGGGCGGCGGTGACTGGTGTGGTGGTGGGGGCGTGGAGGCAGCGATCGCCTCTGGTCAGGCCGCCGCTGCCGCTATCAAAGCTATCTTGGGAGAGACCGATTGACCACCCCTAAAGGGCGGCGGCGGAGTAATCGCTACCCTCTTTGCTTTCCGCTCCTTCGTCATCACCGCGACTATTGCGTCTAAAGAACCGCTGACTGCCGGCCCGCTTTTTGCGAAACTTACGGGCGTAGGCCTGGTTGCGCAGGGCCTTTTCTTTTTTTGGATTACGACGTTTTGACATAATGTACCTACTACCTCCAAAACCCTACACCTTCACCAGAGGTTAACTGTAACACATTGCTGCCCCTGGTCACCTGAAATCAACCCGAACCCTGCCGCAGTAGCCAAAGCCCCGTGTAGGTCATGCCGGAGTCATCCGGTCGCACCAGCAAAAAATGCAGACCCTGGGTGAGGCGTTTGCGCTGTTCAAAGCGCTGGCCCTCCATCCCCACCTGGGGATCGCTAAAGGTGGCCACCACCCAGCGATCGCTGAGGCCAGCCTCCAGCAGTAGCCCCCCCAGGTCACCGGCTTGGTAACGCAGCCAGGCGGGCTCGGTGGCCTCAATCCAGCGGCAGAGGGCCAGGGCCTGGCGCCCCGCATCGATCACCACGCCCGGCAGCAGGGCCGAACTGGCCAGACCCCAGCGGGAGGGTAGCCAGTCCTCCGGTAAGCCCCGGATGGGGATGGGTTCGTAGGGTAGGGTGCGTTCAAACTCCCCGGCGGTGAGGGCGGTAAAGCCCCAGCGTTCTCCCCAGATCCGTTCCGGCAGGGGCAGGGGAGGGGACTGGTCTAACTGCAGGGGTTGGTAGGAGGTGCCGGTGCCCTGGGCCAGGTCGGCGTAGCCCTGCGCCCGTTGGGTCAGCCAGCGATGTAGGGCAGGGGTGTGGCGTGTAGCCTGCACCTGGATACCCAGGGGGGCGGCCCCCGCCCGCAGCAGCGATAGGGCCTGGGGCCGAAACACCTGCAGGCGATCGGGCTGCCCCCGGGCTTCGACCTTAGCCCGTCGCAGCTGCTCCGTCAGCCAGGCCTGGTTAACCCCAGCCTGGGGCACCTGGGCGACGTAGGTGAAGCTGGCGTCACGGTTGCACAGCAGCAACTCCCAGAGGGGCTGGCCCTCGTTGTCCACCAGGGGGGGGCGGTGCAGATCAGCTTGCCAATCAATCATCGGCTTAGGGCTGGCCGCACCAGCCCGCTAGGGGATTTATCTATCGCTTTGCCCAGCCCGCTGAGGCCAGGGTTGATCGGTCGAGGCGGTTACTGGCAGGGCGTGCTGACTCGCCGCCGCCCCCTGGTGGACAACGAGGGCTAGCTTAGGGTAACAAAACCCAGTTGCCGAGGGCGCCGGGGGCAAGGATGCGCTGATGGACCTGGCAGGCCTGGGCCAGGGGCAACTCCTCCCGCACCACTGGCTGCAACAGCCCCCTGGCAAATTCAGCATAGAGAGCTTTTTGCAAGCGATGCAAGCGATCTCTGGGGGTGCTAAACAGGTTGACCCCGGTCACCTGGCTTTCCCGGCTGAGTATATCCCGGGGGTTCACCGTCACCGGGCCCCGACTGCCCACCACCACCACCCGGCCCGCCGGGGCCAGCAGGGTCAGATCCACCCCCAGGTTTTGGTCCGCCAGCATTTCCACAATGGCGTTCACCCCCTGGCCCTGGGTGGCGGCCCTGATCTGCTCGAGGTAGTTGGCACTATGGTGATCCAACACCAGATTAACCCCCTGTTGAGCCAGCAACTGGCGCCCCGTAGGGGTACCCCCGGTGGCCACCACCCTAACCCCGACGTTGAGGGCCAGCTGCACCGCCGCCAACCCCACCGCACCGGTGGCACCGTGGATCAGGACCCAATCCCCAGCTTGGACCTGGGCCTTCTCAAAGAGGGCCCGATAGGCGGTGGAGTAGGGCACAAACAGGCAGGCCCCCTGGGCAAAGCTGAGGGATGGGGGCAGGGGGTAAACCGAGGGGCGATCGTAGCGGGCGACCTGGGCGTAGGTACCACTGAGGGGCCAGCCCCCGTAGACCCGATCGCCCACGGCTAGATCGGTAACCGCCGCCCCCACCGCCACCACGACCCCGGCCCCATCCACACCGGGGGTATAGGGGAGGGGGGGCAGGCGACCATAGGTGCCGGCGCGGATGTAGGTGTCGACGGGGTTGACCCCCGCCGCTCGGATTTCCACCAATACCTCCGTCTCCTGCTCTAGGACTGGATCCGGCAGGGTATTGAGCCGTAAAACCTCAGGACCGCCAAAGTGGTCAACCAGGATGGCTTGCATGGGTTGAATTCCATAACATGTTAAGCACCTTACCACTCTAGTTGATCGGGGCGGGCCCGCTGGGCATGGTGCTCAATACTCTGGATCTGACCATCCCGCATGGTGATCACCCGATCGCCCATGGCCCCAATGCCAGCGTTGTGGGTGATGATCACCACGGTGGTGCCCAGCTCCTGGTTAACCCGGGCCAGCACCTCCAGTACCCGCTTACCGGTGCTGTAGTCCAGGGCGCCGGTGGGTTCATCGCAGAGCAGCACCTGCGGTCGCTTGGCGATCGCCCGGGCAATGGCCACCCGCTGCTGTTCCCCCCCCGATAATTGGGATGGAAAGTGTTGGTGGCGATCGCCCAGTCCCACCAGCTCCAGGGCCAGGCGAGGGGGCATGGGGTGGGCCGCCAGATCGGTGACCAGGGCCACGTTTTCCGCTGCCGTCAGACTGGGGATCAGGTTGTAGAACTGGAAAATAAACCCGATAAACTGACGGCGAAAACGGGTCAGCTGGCGATCGCTGGCCTGGGTGAGGTTTTGGAGGCCAAAATACACCTCCCCACCACTGGGTCGATCCAGCCCCCCCAGGATATTCAACAGGGTAGACTTGCCGCTGCCCGATGGCCCCAACAACACCACAAATTCCCCCGCGTAGATATCCAGATCAACCTGGCGCAGGGCCTGCACCTCCACCTCCCCCATGGCATAGGTTTTGGTCAACTGGCGGACATGGAACAGGACCGGCGCTGGGATCCCCGGTGGGGATCCCGGAGAACTGCCCACCATGGCTAGGACAATAGGGCGAAGAAATGGCCCACGGGCCCCTGACCATGACCAATCGGTAGGGCATGGTGCAGGGCCTGGGTCAGGTAGGCCTTAGCCCGTTGCACCGCCGCCAGGGGGGTGTGCCCCAGGGCCAGGTTAGCGGTAATCGCCGCCGAGAGGGTGCAGCCGGTGCCGTGGGTATGGCGGGTGTGGACAGTTTCGGTCCTGATCACCTCCACTGCCTCGCCATCGAACCACAGGTCCGTACCCCGCAGGTCGCCAGTCATGCCACCCCCCTTCACCAGCACCGCTTGGGGCCCCAGCTGATAAATGGCTCGAGCCGCCGCCTCCATGGCTCCCAGGGTATCCAGGGTCAGCCCGGTCAGCAGTTCGGCTTCGTAGCGATTGGGGGTGACCAGGGTGGCCCGGGGCAATAGGTGGGTTCGCAGGATGGTGATGGCTTGATCATCAATTAACTGGGCCCCGGTGCGCGATACCATCACCGGGTCCACCACTATCGGCGGTGGGGTTGGCAGCGCCCCCAGGGTAGCCACCACTGCCTGGATGATGTCTTGATTGAGGAGCATGCCGGTCTTCAGGGTCTGTACACCGATATCCTGCCAGACCGCCTCGATCTGGGCCACCACCGCCGCCGCTGGGAGGGCATCCACCCGGGTTACCCCCAGGGTGTTTTGGGCGGTGACACAGGTGAGGGCACTGGTGCCGTGGACACAGTGGCAGGCAAAGGTCTTCAGGTCTGCCTGAATGCCCGCTCCACCGCCACTGTCGGAGCCCGCGATGGTGAGGGCAACGGGGATGGCGGGTGCCCCATTCACATCCAAGGCCATGGCCCTAGCGATTGTTGGGACGTCGCCGCTGCAGAAACTCGGGGATATCCAGGCCCACCCCGAGACCCCCAGCGCCGCTATTCGCCGTGCCGCTGGGGGGAGGGGAGGGAGGGCTGGTGATGCTGCGCTTGAAGGGGGTAACCCGGGCCGCATCGATGTCGCTGTGGCTGGCCTGACGAGTGTTAAAGCCGGTGGCAATCACCGTAATCCTGACTTCTCCCTGCATACGGTCATCGATCACGGCGCCAAAGATAATGTTGGCGTTGGGGTCTACCCCCTCGTAGATGATCTCAGCGGCGGCATTGACTTCGTGGAGGGTGAGATCACTGCCACCGGTGACGTTAAACACCGCTCCAGAGGCGCCATCAATGGAGGCCTCCAGCAGGGGGGAGGAAATGGCCGCGATCGCCGCCTCCCGGGCCCGAGACTTGCCGGAACCCACTCCAATTCCCATCAGGGCGGTACCGGCATCCGCCATCACCGCCCGCACATCGGCGAAGTCCACATTCACTAGACCAGGGATGGTAATGATGTCAGAGATTCCCTGCACCCCTTGCCGCAGAATATCATCGGCGGCCCGGAAGGCTTCCTGCACCGGGGTTTGTTCGGAGATAACCGACAGCAGCTTATCATTGGGAATCACGATCAGGGTATCCACCCGGCCCTGGAGGGCGGCGATGCCTTCATCGGCCTGATTCATTCGCCGCCGCCCCTCGAAGGTAAAGGGCCGGGTCACCACCCCGACCGTCAAGGCTCCTGCCTCCTTAGCCACCTCCGCTACGATGGGGGCAGCCCCGGTACCGGTGCCGCCGCCCATACCAGCGGTGATAAAGACCAGGTCAGACCCGTCCAGGGCCGCGGCAATTTCGTCACGAGATTCTTCGGCGGCCTTTTGGCCAATGGCCGGGTTGCCTCCCGCCCCTAACCCCCGGGTGAGTTTCTGACCAATGTGGAGCACGTTTGGGATGCCCGCATTATCTAAGGCCTGGGAGTCCGTATTGACGGACCAAAACTCAATTCCCGCCAGACCGCTGTGGATCATCCGGTTAACGGCATTACAGCCACCCCCGCCGACCCCGATCACCTTGATGCGAGCAACACTATCGGGAACAGAGGGACTGTGGTTCAGCGTGTCTGCGGACATGGGCTTGGTACCGTTAGATTGACTGTGGTTGATTCCAGTAAGGCTAAAGGGATTGGGAGAGGCAGGGAGATGGCTCATAAACGCTGTCGACCGGGAAAAGTCGAGGAGGCTAGGGGTAGCGTAGCCAGAATCAGACTAAAAGAGTTCCAACTGGTTCTCCATCCGGTCGATCCGCGAGACCGAGGGATTGGACTCAACGCCGTCACCTCGATTAGGATGCTTTGCTGACGTGGAATACTCTAGGAGTCTCTGGCTGATTTCAAACAACTATAGAGTACTTCATCGAGAAAGGAACGCATCAGGTAAAAAAACTGAAAATCTTAAAGCCTGATTTATATAGGACAGGGGAGACTGACTAAGGTAAAAACTGATCAGGCTTTCTGGCCCATTGGTTGAACCAGAGCTAGGGCTGTAGGGCTTATTCTTGGCTATTCTCCCCGAGGTCGCTCTCTGGGACAGAGGCTTTGTTCAGGGTGATGGCGGGTTGGCTGGGCTTACTCAAGTCAATGTAGGCGACCTCGGAGGACTGCATGTGATTGGGCAGGTTGCGCATTTTATCAAGGGTGGCGAGCTGCTGCTCCAGTTCAGGGGAATAGGGCCCGAGGTGGACTTTGCCCAGGTCAGTGGCCAATACCAGGTTACTGGGATCACTCCAGTCAATGGATTGAACCGCCACTGGACTGTGGTGAATAGTGGCATAGACCTGGGGCCAATAGCGTTGGAATTGGGGCTGTAGACCGCGGACCTGTAACCCAGGCAGTTGCTTAGCGGTGGGAGCCAGCCCAAAGCTGGTGAGGGGCATCCAAGCGCCCTGGGCATCAATCAGGCCAGCCGGTTTTCCCTCCCCAGGCTGCTCCGGTAGCACCACCGCCACGGGTACCCGCTCCTGAACAGTGACCTTCAGACCGGGGGGAAGTAGTTGGCGATCAACCTCCACGACTAGCAGGGGAGCCCGTTGACGTAGCTGCTCAGCAATGACCTCGGGCTGAACCTCCAGTAAGGATTTGGGATAATTCAGGGGCACCAGATCCTGCAGTAGGGTATTGCTGAGCAGCTGATTTCCCCTCACCTGAATTTGGCGCGGGCTCCGCACCACCCAAATCGGGCGGCTAATTGCCCAGAGGGTCAGGCTAGTTAGCCCGGCCAGGGCCAGCAGCCGCCAAAAACTTTGGCCCAGGTGGAGACGGCGCTGTCGCTTAAGCACCTGACGACGTTTTACTAATTGCTGACGAGAAACCGAACCAAGGTCTGCCATGGCCAGAAACCAAATCAAGGATTAGGGTTGGGCTGATTTTAACGCCTCCAGCAATTGCTGCAACACCTTTTGCCAACGTTGGGCCAGGTCAACATCGGTAAAGGGAATGACTGACCTGGCCCCCTGACCGGTGGTCAACACCAGGGCAACCGCCCCTCTCCTGGGCAAGTCTTGCCCGGGGAGCACCCTGACTCCCCCCACCTCCAGATCCATGGTGGTGACCTCGGTGAGGCAGAGGCTACTAGTATCTACGGGCCCCTGACGGGTGGGGCGACCCCAGGTCAGGAGGCTACCGGTCTGGCCCAAGACAGATCGGATGTCATACTTGCTGCGCTCAAAGTCAATGGCCCAGGCTTGGTAGGCTTGAACCTTTTGATATTCATCCCAGCCGGCCCAGGCCAGGCCGATAAAGACCGCCAGCAGGGGGAGCCAGAGTAAGCCTCGTTCCATGGGGGTTCGCTGAAGGAGGGATAGGGTTGACCAGAATGCTTAGGTAGGGGTGGCTTGGGGCAAGTGAGAGCCGGATAGGCGATCTGACTCGCATTCGTCAGTCTAGGGCTACAACCCCTTACCAGTATAAAGAATTACCCATATTGTAAAGTCTTGCAACAAGGGAGGGGTAAGGCCCGGCCACCGTGGAAAAGTAGGCCTAGCCTGTACCACCTTCGGGTCGGTACTGTAGGGTTAATATACTGTTTTAGTTTCTGGAGGTTTGACCATGGCTTTGTTACCGATTTTAGCGGTTGTTCCCACCACCCTAAGCTGGAGTCCTAAGGTGGCGGCGGTGATGATTGTTTGTAATATTCTGGCGATCGCCTTTGGCAAATTCACCATTAAGTACCCCAACGCTGGCCCCGCCATGCCCTCCCCCAACCTATTTGGGGGGTTTGGCTTGCCGGCGGTGCTGGGTACCGCTAGCCTGGGCCACCTGCTGGGGGCCGGGGTAATCCTGGGGCTCGCGAACCTGGGGGCCCTGTAGGTCCAACCGTTCTAGTTGATCAGCTTAGACGCGGTTTAGCCTATAGATTCCGTAAAAAAACCTGGCCATAACTGATCAGCTATGGCCAGGGTCCTTTAGGTTAGGGATAGGATCGCCTAATTTGCGCCACCGCCCGCTAGCTTTCCGCTCCAATCAGCTCGCGACGGTGTTCGGCTTGAATGGTGACCTTGCCGCTTTCATCCACATCGACGGTGGCCGTATCCCCATCCACCAGGCGACCGGAGAGGATTTCCTCCGCCAGGGTATCCTCCAATAGGCGCATGATCGCCCGCCGTAGGGGACGGGCCCCGTAGCTGGGGTTATAGCCTTCCTCCACCAACCGCTCCTTGAAGCGATCGGTGACCTGTAGATGAATGTGTTTTTCGGTCAGGCGGGCAAAGACCTCCTTCAGCAGGATTTCGGCAATTTCCTTGACTTCGTCCTTGGTGAGCTGGCGGAAGACAATAATTTCATCCAGACGGTTGAGAAACTCAGGCCGGAAGTATTGCTTCAACTCTTCGTTGACCAGGGAGCGAATCCGATTGTATTGGGATTCGGCCTGGTCCTGCTCAAACTCAAAGCCGAGGCCACCGCCGCCCTTCTCAATCACCTTAGAACCAATGTTGGAGGTCATGATCAGCAGGGTGTTCTTAAAGTCCACCGTGCGCCCCTTGGCATCGGTGAGGCGACCATCCTCCAGGATTTGCAGCAGCATGTTGAAGACGTCGGGGTGGGCCTTCTCGATTTCATCGAAGAGCACCACGGTGTAGGGTCGCCGGCGCACCGCCTCGGTGAGCTGACCGCCCTCGTTATAGCCCACGTAGCCGGGGGGCGAGCCGATCAGTTTGGAGACGGTGTGCCGCTCCATAAACTCCGACATATCCAGCCGAATCATCGCCTCCTCTGAGCCAAAGAAGTAGGAGGCCAGGGACTTGGCCAACTCGGTTTTACCCACCCCGGTGGGACCGGAGAAGACAAAGCTGGCGATGGGGCGGTTGGGGTTTTTAAGGCCCACCCGAGCCCGACGAATCGCCCGGGAAATGGCTTTCACCGCCTCGTCCTGGCCCACCAGCCGCTGGTGCAGGGTATCCTCCATGTGCAGGAGTTTCTCGGACTCAGATTCGGTGAGTTTGTTGACGGGCACGCCGGTCCAGGAGGCGACGATGTGGGCGATGTCTTCTTCGCCCACCACCGGTGATTCTTCCCCTTCGGATTCGTCGGCGGTTTTATTTTGGGCGATCGCTCGAATTTCCGCCTTAATTTCCATTTCCCGATCGCGCAGTTCTCCAGCCTTGTCAAAGTCCTGGGAACGGACCGCATTGTCCTTATCCTTGAGCACCTGCCGCAGCTCCCGGTCCAGCTCCTTAGCGGCGGGGGGCAACTGGGAGTTGATCAGGCGCACCCGGGAGCCAGCCTCGTCGACCAGGTCGATGGCCTTGTCCGGCAGGTAACGATCGGAGATGTAGCGATCGGAGAGCTTGGCCGCCGCCTCCAGGGCTTCGTCGGAAATCTTCAGCTTGTGGTGCTGTTCGTAGCGATCGCGCAGACCGTGGAGAATCTCAATGGTTTCATCAACGCTGGGTTCTCCCACCATCACTGGCTGGAAGCGCCGCTCCAGGGCTGCATCCCGCTCGATGTGCTTGCGATATTCGTCCAGGGTGGTGGCGCCAATGCACTGCAGCTCACCCCGAGCCAGGGCCGGCTTCAGGATGTTTGCCGCATCGATCGCCCCTTCGGCGGCCCCAGCCCCGATCAGGGTGTGGACCTCATCGATCACCAGGATGACGTTGCCAGCGGAGCGAATTTCATCCATGATTTTCTTCAGCCGTTCCTCAAACTCACCCCGGTACTTGGTGCCCGCCACCAGTAGACCAATGTCTAGGGTGACTACCCGCCGATCTTCTAAAATGTCGGGCACATCGCCATTGCCAATGCGTTGGGCCAGTCCTTCGGCGATGGCGGTCTTACCCACCCCCGGTTCCCCGATTAGCACTGGGTTATTTTTGGTGCGACGACCGAGGATTTGAATCACCCGCTCAATTTCTTTTTGCCGACCCACCACCGGATCCAGCTTACCTTCAGAGGCCATCTGGGTGAGGTTAGAGCCAAATTCGTCCAGGGTGGGGGTTTTAGTACGGCTCTGCCCACCGCCGGTGGACACTTCGGCGGTTTCTCCCAGCATCCGAATCACTTGGGTACGTACCTTCGAAAGATCTACCCCGAGGTTTTCCAGCACTCGGGCCGCTACCCCTTCGCCCTCGCGAATCAGACCCAGCAACAGGTGCTCAGTACCAATGTAGTTATGGCCTAACTGGCGCGCCTCCTCCAGGGAAAGCTCCAGCACCCGCTTAGCTCGGGGGGTGAAGGGAATTTCCACCGCCACAAAGCCCGATCCGCGACCGATAATCTTTTCCACCTCAATGCGAGCATCCTTGAGGTTGACCCCCATGGACTTCAACACCTTGGCGGCTACGCCGGTGCCTTCCCCAATCAACCCAAGGAGGATTTGCTCGGTGCCAACAAAGTTATGGCCAAGCCGCCGGGCTTCCTCCTGAGCCAGCATGATGACCTTGATAGCTTTTTCTGTGAAGCGTTCAAACATGATGGTAATAATCACCTGGTGCGTGCCGGATAGGGAAATTCTAACACAGGGAATTTTGTGGGTTGTGCCTAACTAAACAGTGGGATTTCCTCACCTCTAGTCAGGCTGGGGGCGGCCCTAGGGATCGGGGATCGGTCGCTCCGGTTCCCGTAGCTGCCATCCTTGCTGATCCAAACGATCCTTCGCCCGGGCTGCTCGCTGCTCCAGTAGGGCATGGAATGCCGGACTTTGCACGGATTGGTGCCAGAGAATCAGGGCGTCTTCGCCGTCGGCGTAGTAGCGCTGGCGCTGGCCCAGCACCTGAAAGCCCAACCCCTGGTAGAGCAAAATGGCCACCTGGTTAGAACAGCGCACCTCCAGGGTGGCCCGGTGTAAGCCCCGCTGGCGGGCATCCACCAGTAACTGAATCAACAACCATTGCCCCAGCCCCCGTCGCTGGTAGGTGGGGTCCACCGCCAGTAGGGTCAGGTGGGCTTCCTCTAAAATTATCCAGTAACAGCCCAGGGCGATGACCCGATGGTAGGCGGGATTAGGGATGGTGAGTAGCCTCAGGCAACTGTTGGGGCTATCAATCTCCCGTCCGTAGGTGGAGGCTGACCAGAGACCCCCCAGCGATCGCTGGTCCAGATCCACCAGGTCAGGAATATCCTCGGAGGTCGGCTCCCGGTAGCAAATTTCAGCCATGGATCTGTGTTGCATCGGGCTCTTGATTGTACACTGTTGCCGTAGCTGTCAACGGCATCTCCGGTTGGATCGAGCCCGGCATCCAGTAGGATGGGCAATGAGCTCCGCGCCCGTTTAACCCGGCAGAAAATCATCAGGAACTTGTTATGGTCTCCACACTTACCACCGCCACCCTGGGTAGCACCCAGTACCTAGCTATCCGGGCAGAGGGATCGGAAGCCTCCCCCAACCAAAGCTTGCTGCCCCTGACCGCCACCGTGAATGCCGCCGATCACCTGGTGGTTGGTGGCTGTGACGTGGTGGATCTGGTGCAGCAGTTTGGCTCCCCCCTCTACATCCTGGATGACCATACCCTGCGTACTGCCTGCCAACAGTACCGCCG